>DASXRJ010000373.1:0-7358 GCA_036506675.1 Nocardioides sp.
AGGGCCACCTGACCCGGCATTCGCGACAGCTGCGCATCCACGTCGACTCGCTGGCCGGCAAGCGCTACTGGCGGGCGATCGACGAGAGCCCTGAGTTCGTCGTACTTTTCGTGCCCGGCGAGGCGTTCCTGTCGGCGGCGCTCGACTCCGACCGCCGGCTGCTCGAGTACGCCGCCGAGCGCAACGTCGTACTCGCCACGCCCACGACGCTGATCGCGCTGCTCCGCACCGTCGCGCACGGGTGGCAGCACGAGGTGCTCGCCGACCAGGCCCGGCACATCCACCGGCTCGGCCGCGAGCTGCACGACCGGCTGGCCACCATGACCGGCCACGTCGACTCGCTCGGCCGCTCCCTCAACGCGGCGGTAGGCCACTACAACCAGGCGGTCGGCTCCTACGAGAGCCGCGTGCTGGTCAGCGCGCGGAAGCTCGGCGAGCTGGGGGTGACCGGCGGGCCGCTCCCGAGCCCGCGTCAGGTGGACGCCGCCGCCCGCTCACTCGACCGTCCAGCCGGTCTGGATCTGGGTTTGGATCAGGGTCTGGATCATGCATCGTAGAGCCCGGCGCGCCGCGCCCACCCCATCCGGCCCGATGCCTACGGTTGACCCGTGAGCCACGCGCGCACGCTGTGGGAGGAGGGGCGAGAGCCGGGTCGGCAGGTGATCGCCCTCGGACTCGCCTGCACGCTCACGGCCGTCGTACTCGAGCTCGTCATCGGCGACCGGCTCGGACTCCTCTTCGACGCCTGCTTCGTGCTCATCTGTCTTGCCCTCGCGCTGCGGGTCCGGCCGAGCGACTTCTTCACCGTGGGTGTGCTGCCGCCGTTGCTGATGCTGGCCGTCTTCGTGCTGCTCGCCGTCGTCTCTCCCACGGCGATCGCCGAGGCCGATGACAGCGCCATCCAGGCCGTGGTCTCCGGGCTGGCCACCCACGCTGGCGCGCTGATCCTCGGCTACGCGCTGTGCCTGGCCACCCTGGCGATGCGCCAGCGGGTCCTGGCCGGCCGGGCCGCCGCTCGGGCGGCCGCGTCCCCGAGGGTCGAGTGGCGGCAACGCACGGTGTCGCTCCGGCCGGAGCCCGAGCCCACCGACGAGCGCGACGGTTCCTGAGCCACCCCCTTTCGGGGGCGGACAAGCGACTCGGGACGCGGCTAGTTTGGAGCGGTGAAGTCCTATGCGCGCGGCGAGACCGACACCCCGCTCCTCGACGAGACCATCGGCGCCAACTTCGAACGCACGGTGGCGGCGTACGCCGATCGCGAGGCGCTGGTCGAAGTTGCCACCGGCCGGCGGTGGACCTGGGCCGAGCTCGACCACGACGTCGACGCGCTGGCGATCGGGCTGATCCGGGCCGGGATCACCAAGGGTGACCGGGTCGCCATCTGGTCGCCCAACTGCGCTGAGTGGACCATCACCCAGTACGCCACGGCGAAGATCGGGGCGGTGCTGGTCAACATCAACCCGGCGTACCGCACCCACGAGCTCGCCTACGCGCTCAACCAGTCGGGCACCAAGCTGCTGATCTCCGCAACGGAGTTCAAGAGCAGCGACTACCGGGCGATGGTCGCCGAGGTGGTCGACCAGACCCCGGTCGAGAAGGTGCTGTTCCTCGGCACACCGGAGTGGACCGACCACAACGTGAGCGATCCGGGCGTCACCCTCGCCGAGCTGGTGACCTGGAGCCTCGCGCCCGAGGACCCGATCAACATCCAGTACACCTCCGGCACCACGGGCTTCCCCAAGGGCGCCACGCTGAGCCACCGCAACATCCTCAACAACGGCTTCTTCGTCACCGAGCTGATCGGCTTCACCGAGCAGGACCGGCTCTGCATCCCGGTGCCCTTTTACCACTGCTTCGGGATGGTGATGGGCAACCTCGGGTGTACGACGCACGGCGCCACCATGGTCATCCCCGCACCCGGCTTCGACCCGGCGATCACCCTGCAGACGATCCAGGACGAGCGGTGCACCGGCGTGTACGGCGTACCCACGATGTTCATCGCGATGCAGAACGCCCCCGGCTTCGCCGACTACGACCTCTCCAGCCTGCGCACCGGGATCATGGCCGGCTCGCCCTGCCCGGTCGAGGTGATGAAGCGCTGCATCAACGAGATGAACATGGCCGAGGTGTCGATCTGCTACGGCATGACCGAGACCAGCCCGGTCTCGACCCAGACCCGCGCCGACGACGACCTGGAGCGGCGTACCGCCACCATCGGGCGGGTCCACCCGCACGTGGAGATCAAGGTGGTCGACCCGGCCACCGGAGAGACCGTGGAGCGTGGCGAGCCGGGTGAGCTCTGCACGCGTGGCTACTCGGTGATGCTGGGCTACTGGCAGGACCCCGGCAAGACCGCCGAGGCGATCGACGCCGACGGGTGGATGCACACCGGCGACCTCGCGGTGATGCGGGAGGACGGCTACGCCACGATCGTGGGCCGGATCAAGGACATGGTGATCCGAGGCGGGGAGAACATCTACCCCCGCGAGATCGAGGAGTTCCTCTACACCCACCCCGATGTCGAGGACGTCCAGGTGGTCGGCGTACCGGATGAGAAGTACGGCGAGGAGCTCTGCGCCTGGATCCGCCTGCGCGCCGGCGCGGAGGCGCTGGATGCCGCCGGGGTCCGCGAGTTCGCGACCGGCAAGCTCGCGCACTACAAGATCCCGCGCTACGTCCTGGTGGTCGAGGAGTTCCCCATGACCGTGACCGGCAAGATCCGCAAGGTCCAGATGCGCGAAGAGTCCGCCAAGGCCCTCGGGCTGGGCTGAGCGGAACGAACTAGCGGTCCGGGGCTGCGCCGCGCAGCTCGGGGAACTGGTCGTCGCGGTACTCCGTGGTCGCCCCGGCTCCCTCGACCTCTCGGGCGCGCAGCTCGACGCGGCGGATCTTCCCACTGATCGTCTTCGGCAGCTCGAAGAACTCCAGCCGGCGTACTCGCAGGAACGGCGCGAGGTGGTCACGCGCGTAGCGCAGGATCTCGTACGCCGTGTCCCGGTTCGGCTCCCAGCCGGGGGCCAGCGCGACGTACGCCTTCGGGACCGCGAGGCGGACCGGGTCCGGCGCCGGTACGACGGCGGCCTCGGCGACGGCCGGGTGCTCGATCAGCACCGACTCCAGCTCGAACGGCGACACCTTGTAGTCACTGGCCTTGAACACGTCGTCGGTCCGGCCGACGAAGGTGATGTACCCGTCCTCGTCCACCGTCGCGATGTCGCCCGTGTGGTAGACCCCGCCGGCCATGGCCTCGGCGTTGCGCTCCTGGTCCTGCTGGTAGCCGGTCATCAGGTTGAGCGGCCGGCCACCGTGGTTGCCCGTCAGGTCCAGGCAGATCTCGCCCTCCCCCTGCGGGGTCGTCACGCGCTCGCCGGTGACCGGGTCCACCAGCACCACGGGTACGCCGGGCAGCGGCCGCCCCATCGAGCCGACCTTGAGCGGCGACCCCGGCGTGTTGCCGATCTGGGCCGTGGTCTCGGTCTGGCCGAAGCCGTCGCGGATGGTCAGTCCCCAGGCGCGACGCACCTGGTCGATGACCTCGGGGTTGAGCGGCTCGCCGGCGCCGATCAGCTCGCGCAGGCTGCCGCAGCCACCGGAGAGGTCCGCGTTGATCAGCATCCGCCACACGGTGGGCGGGGCGCACAGCGTGGTCACCCGCTGCTCGCGCAGCACCCGGAGCAGGGCCGCCGCGTCGAAACGCGCGTAGTTGTAGACCAGGACGGTAGCCTCGGCCAGCCACGGTGCGAAGAACGACGACCACGCGTGCTTGGCCCAGCCGGGTGAGGAGATGTTGAGGTGTACGTCGCCCGGCTCCAGGCCGATCCAGAACATCGTGGTCAGGTGGCCGACCGGGTAGGAGACGTGCGTGTGCTCGACGAGCTTGGGGCGGCTCGTCGTACCGCTGGTGAAGTAGAGCAGCAGCCGCTCGTCGGCCCGGGTCCGCGGGTGCGGCACCGGCCGCGCGGGAAGCGCCCGCGCCTCGGCGAGGCGGGTCGTCGTGAACACCCGGTAGTCACCGGGGACCTCGGCGAACTTCGGCTCGTCGGCGGGGTTGCACACCACGAAGCGGGCCGCGCCGCGGGTGATCCGGTCGGCCAGCTCGGCCGGTCCGACGGCCGTGGTCGTCGGCATGATCACCGCGCCGAGCTTCATCAGCGCGAGCATGGTGCGCCAGAGCTCGACCTGGTTGCCGAGCATCACCACGACCGCGTCACCCCGGCGTACACCCTGGCCGGCCAGCCACGCGGCCAGCCGGTCGGAGGCGTCCACCAGCTCGGCGAAGGTGTACGACGCTGCGGTGCCGTCCTCCTCGACGATGACCAGTCCGGGCCGGTCGTTGCCCCGGGCGAAGGCGTCGAACCAGTCGTGCGCCCAGTTGAAGTGCTCACCCACCTCGGGCCAGACGAACTCCTCCAGCGCCTTGTCGTGGTGGTCCCGAAGGCCGAGGAGGTGGTCGCGGGCGGCTCGAAGTGCGGATGTCATGGCTCAAGGATGCGCCCGCACGCGACGCGGGTACTACCTCCGAAAGGGGGCCTACCGGATCAGGCCGGCCTGGCGGGCCAGCGCGATGGCGTGCACCCGGTTGCCGGCCTGGAGCTTCCGCATCGCGGTCTTGAGGTAGGACTTCACGGTGTTGGGAAGCAGGCCGAGGTTGTCGGCGACCTGCTGGTTGCTGCACCCCTGGGCGATCTCGGCCAGCACGTCGAGCTCCCGCGGTGACAGCTGTACGACGCTCTCCGTGCGACGAGGCGTGCGGCCCGACAGCCGTTGCTGTACGGCCTCGAGCCGGTGCCGAAGGTCGTCGTCGGCGATCTGCTCGCTCAGGTCCGCGAGCTCGTCGGCGATGTCCTGCAGGTCGCCCCGGCTCAGGTCGGCCTCCGGCGTGGGCGCGAGCAGCTCGAGCCGGCGGCGTACCTCGTCGTCGACGGCGATGTCGCGCTCGAGCTGCCGGACCATCGGGGCGAAGGCGTCGAACCAACGGTCGCCCAACCCCACCTGAGTGCGGTTGCCGAGGTAGATCACCATGCGTGGCACCCGGTCCACGACGACGGGCAGGGAGACCACGGTCTCCAGGCTCTCCTGGCCCACGGCGTGGTCGTAGACGTGGGTGATGCCCTGGGCCTGGTGGTAGTTCGTGACCGACACCGGCCGGCCGAGCAGCAAGGACTTGCCCCCGAGCCCCTCGCCGTGACGGACCACCAGGTTCGCCAGCGCGGCGGTCCGGGCGCCGCACATCCCGGTGATCGCGAACGAGTTCCCGCCGTTACCGACCCGGCCGCCGAAGGCCATGTCGAAGCGCCCCTCGGCCCGGAACGCGGCCAGGGTGCGCGAGAAGCCGGCGCCGTTGGCGTCAGCGATCGCTGGGAGGCTCACGCCTCGAGGCTAGGTGACCGTGGTCACGCGAGCAACGACCACCCCCGAAAGTGGGCGGTCATCGGCCGAGCCCACTTTGGCGGGGTATCGCGGGCAAGCGGCTCAGACCGTCTCGAAGCGGGTCGGGTCGCCGGCGCCGTACCGGAGGATCTCGGGGGGGCCGTCGGACCAGTCCACGACGGTCGTCGGCTGGGCCGGGGTCTCGCCGGCCTCGATGACGATGTCGACGACGTGGTCGAGCTCCTCCTTGACGTCCCAGCCGGAGGTCCGGGCGTCGGTCTCGCCGGGCAGGATCAGGGTCGAGCTGAGCAGGGGTTCGCCGAGCTCGGCGAGTAGCGCCTGGACGAGCACGTGGTCGGGGATGCGGACGCCGACGGTCCGCTTCTTGGGGTGCATCAGCCGGCGCGGTACCTCATTGGTGGCCGGCAGGATGAACGTGTAGGGCCCCGGCGTCGCGGACTTGATCGCCCGGAACGCCGCGTTGTCGACGCGCACGAACTGCCCGAGCTGGGCGAAGTCCCTGCACATCAGCGTGAAGTGGTGCTTGTCGTCGAGGTCGCGGATGTTGAGGATCCGGTCGCGCCCGGACCGGTTGCCGAGCTGGCACGCCAGCGCGTAGCCCGAGTCGGTCGGGTAGGCGATCAGCGCATCGTCGCGCAGCGCCGCGACCACCTGGGCGACCAACCGCGGCTGAGGGTTGTCCGGGTGGATGTCGAGGTAGCGCGCCATCAGGCCTGCTTCTCGGCCAGCCGGAGATCGCGTCTCAGCTCGGGTGGCAGCGCGAAGATCAGCGACTCCTCCGCCGAGTGCACGGCCTTCGCGTCCGGGTAGCCGCGCTCCGCGAGGAAGGTGAGTACGCCGTCGACCAGGTCCTCCGGCACCGAGGCACCCGAGGTGACCGACACCGTCTTCACGCCGTCGAGCCAGGACTCGTCGATCTCGGACGCGTCGTCGACCCGGTACGACGACTTCGCGCCGGCCTCGAGGGCCACCTCGACCAGCCGCACCGAGTTGGAGGAGTTGCCCGAGCCGACCACGATCACCAGGTCGGCGTGCTGGGCGATCTCCTTGACCGCGAGCTGGCGGTTCTGGGTGGCGTAGCAGATGTCGTCGCTCGGCGGGTCGAGCAGCAGCGGGAACCGCTCCCGGATCGCGGCCACGGTCTCCATCGTCTCGTCGACCGACAGCGTGGTCTGGGACAGCCAGGCCACCTTCGCCGGGTCGCGGACGACGATGCCCGCGACGTCATCGGGGCTCTGCACCAGCTGGATGTGGTCGGGCGCCTCGCCGGCGGTCCCCTCGACCTCCTCGTGGCCGGCGTGGCCGATCAGCAGGATGTCGTAGTCGTCGGCCGCGAACCGCTTGGCCTCGTGGTGGACCTTGGTAACCAGCGGGCAGGTCGCGTCGATCGTCTTCAGCCCGCGGGCGTCGGCCTGGCGGTGCACCTCGGGCGAGACGCCGTGCGCCGAGAAGACCACGGTCTGCCCCTCGGGCACCTCGGCCAGCTCCTCGACGAAGATCGCGCCGCGGGACTCGAGGTTGGCCACCACGTGCTTGTTGTGGACGATCTGCTTGCGCACGTAGACGGGGGCGCCGTACAGGTCGAGCGCCTTCTCCACCGTGATCACCGCGCGGTCGACGCCTGCGCAGTAGCCGCGCGGCGCGGCGAGCAGTACGGCGCGCTCGGCCTCGTCGGCGGAAAGTACGACGGGCGTGCCCAGATCGGTGCTCATGCGGGTGAGTCTACGGACCCGGTCGGCGGGCCGCCGATGCTCCCGGGGGTTCGCTCTAGTGCCCGACCACGCTGACCGTCTATGCACCGACAGTGGAGGGTCCCTGGCACGAGGCGCCGGCGATCCGCCAATGACCGGCCGAGTTGGCGCGCACCCCCGACTGACCTCCGGAGATGACCACTAGTCGTCGAGCTCGGCCGGCACGGCGACGGCGTCGACCAGCGCGCCGTTGCGGAGCACCGTGACCTCCATCCG
>DASXRJ010000374.1:0-4589 GCA_036506675.1 Nocardioides sp.
CATCACGACTTCGGCTTCGGCCGGTAGGTTCCTTGGACATGCGCAGGCTCACCACCGTCGCCACCCTCGCCGTGCTCGCCTCGGCCGTCCTGCTGCCGGGGACCGCCCAGGCAGCAACGGCCGCCCCCGAGGCGAGTGCGACGGTCGCCCCCAACCCCTGGCTGGACCGCCGGGTGATGAACATGGCGCACGCAGGCGGCGAGAACGAGGCGCCGTACGACACGATGTACGCCTTCAAGCGGGCGGTGAAGCTCGGCGCCGACATGCTGGAGCTCGACGTGCAGTCGACCAGCGACGACCAGCTGGTGGTGATCCACAACGCGACCGTCGACGAGACGACCAACGGCACCGGCCGGGTCCGCGACCTGACCCTCGCGCAGGTCAAGGCCCTCGACGCGGCGTACAACTTCGTGCCGGGTCGCAGCGCCGTGCCGGGACTGCCGCCGGAGTCCTACCCGCTGCGCGGCGTCCGCACCGGCGACCGCCGCCCGCCGGCGGGGTACAAGGCGATCGACTTCGTGCACCCGTCGCTGCGGTCGCTGCTGCGGCAGTTCCCCGACGTGCCGATCAACATCGAGATCAAGGGCACCAGCGACACCGACGTCGAGTCGTTCCTGCACACCGCGCGGCTGCTCGCAGCGCTGCTCAACAGGTCGGGGCGCACCGACCTGATCGTGGTGTCGTTCAACGACGCCGCCGTTGCCGAGTTCCACCGGCTGGCGCCGCAGATCGGCACCGCGCCCGGCCTCGGGCGGCTCGCGGCCTACTGGCTGGCCGGGGTGCCGCTGCCCGACGGCACGGTCGCGCTGCAGGTGCCCGTGACCTACCAGGGGCTGCAGGTGATGACGCCCGAGTTCGTGCAGCGCGCGCACCGGGACGGGTACGCCGTCCACGTGTGGTTCAGCGGGTCGGCGCCCGACGACGAGACGACGTACAACGCGATGATCGACCTGTGCGCCGACGGCCTGATGCCGGCGTACCCGACGCTCCTCGAGACGATCCTGGACGAGCGCGGGATCGAGCGGCCAGGCACGCCGGGCGTCGATCCCTGCGCCGGCTGACCCGCCCTCGAGACCCGGCTTCCAAGGGCCGGTCCGTGGCGGGCTGAGGGCCCCGAAAATCGGTCGCTCGGAAGCCCCGCTCTCCGTACCGTGGAGCGAGTGCGCATCCTCCCCCTCGACGATCCGGGAGTCCCGGACCACCGCTCGCCCGACCGCTTCCTGTTGTGGATGGCGAAGGGCCAGTGGCACACCCTCCTGGGCGGCATGGCCTTCGGCATCGCCTGGATGAGCGCGCAGGCCGTGATGCCCGCCGTGATCGGCATCGCGATCGACCGCGGCGTGGCCGCCCGCGACTCCGACGAGCTGCTCAAGTGGACCGGCGTGATGCTGGCCATCGGCCTGGTCCAGGCGTTCTGCGGGATCATGCGGCACCGGTTCGCGGTGACCAACTGGCTGACCGCGGCGTACCGCACGGTGCAGCTGGTCGGCCGCCAGGCCACCCGGCTCGGCGGCGCGCTGCCGCGCAAGGTCTCCACCGGCGAGGTGGTCGCGATCGGCACCTCCGACCTGTCGCATCTCGGCCAGGTGATGGACGTCAGCGCGCGGTTCGCCGGCGCGGTCGTCTCGTTCGTGCTGGTCGCGCTGATCCTGCTGCGTACGTCGGTCACGCTCGGGCTGCTCGTGCTCATCGGCGTACCCATGCTGATGCTCATCATCGGCCCGATCCTGCGGCCGCTGCAGACGCGCGCGGCCGCCCAGCGCCAGCTGATGAGCGAGCTGTCCAACACCGCCAGCGACATCGTCAGCGGCCTGCGGGTGCTGCGCGGGATCGGCGGCGAGCAGGTGTTCCTTGAGAAGTACACCCGCGAGTCGCAGCGCGCGCGCCGGGCCGGCGTACGCGTGGCGGCGCTGCAGTCGATCCTCGACGCCCTGCAGGTGTTCCTGCCCGGGTTCTTCGTGGTGGTCGTGGTCTGGGTCGGCGCGCGCTACGCCGTCGCCGGCCGCATCAGTCCCGGCGAGCTGGTCGCCTTCTACGGGTACGCCGCGTTCTTGATGATCCCGCTGCGGACCGCGACCGAGTACGCCAACAAGGTCATCCGGGCCCGGGTCGCCGCCCGCCGCGTCTGCACGGTGATGGCGCTCGAGCCCGACCTGAAGACCCCCGAGCATCCGGCCGACCCGCCGCCGCGCGGCGTCGAACTCGCAGATGCGGGCACCGGCCTGGTGGTCCACCCGGGCCGCCTGCTCGCGGTCGTGTCCGACCGGCCCGAGGAGTCGGCCGCGCTCGCGGACCGGCTCGGTCTCTGCACGCCCGAGTCCGACGACGACGTCACGCTCGGGGGCGTGGTGCTGACCACGCTCGACCCGTCCGTCGTACGCCGCCGGATCGTGGTGTCCGACACCGGCGCGCTGCTCTTCTCGGGCAGGCTGGCCGACGGGCTCGACGTGGCCGGCAGCGGCCCCGAGGCCGTACGCCGCGCGCTCGAGACCGCCAGCGCCCACGACATCCTCGAGGCCCTGCCCGACGGGCTGGACACCGAGGTGGCCGAGCGCGGCCGCACCTTCTCCGGTGGGCAGCGCCAGCGGCTGGTGCTGGCGCGGGTGCTGACCGCCGACCCGGAGATCCTGATCCTGGTCGAGCCGACCAGCGCCGTCGACGCCCACACCGAGTCGCGGATCGCGGCCCGGCTGCGCGCCCACCGAGCCGGTCGTACGACGGTCGTCACGTCGTCCAGCCCGCTGATGCTGGCCGCGGCCGACGAGGTGGCCTTCCTGTCCGAGGGCCGGGTCGTCGCCGTCGGCCGGCACGCCGACCTGCTGCTCACCCACCCCGACTACCGCCGGGTGGTCACCCGCGAGACCGAGCTGGAGGAGGTCCGATGAGTCAGACCGGAGCTGCCCTGCCGGTCGCCGACGGCCGCGCCGTACGCCGCTACGCCCGCCAGATCGCCCGGCGGCACCCCCGCGCGCTGGTCCTGACAGTGTCGCTGCACCTGCTCGCAGCCGTCTCCGGGCTGGCCGCTCCGGCCCTGCTCGGCGGGCTGGTCGAGGCCGTCGAGAACGGCACGACCACCGGCCACGTCGACCGGGTGGTCGCCGCGCTCGCGGGCTTCCTGGTGCTTCAGACCGTGCTGACCCGCTACGCGCGCTACCTTTCCCAGTCGCTCGGCGAGAACATCCTGGCCCGGCTGCGCGAGGACTTCGTCGACAACACCCTGGCCCTGCCGGTCGGGGTGGTCGAGTCGGCCGGGTCCGGCGACCTGCTGACGCGCACCTCTCGCGACGTCGACCAGCTCGGCTGGTCGGTGCGGTTCGCGCTGCCCGAGTGGACGATCGCGGTGGTCAGCGCGGTGCTCACCTTCGCGGCCGCGCTGATGGTCGGCTGGTGGGTCGCGCTGCCGTGCCTGCTGGGCGTGCCGCCGCTGGTGATCGGGCTGCGGTGGTACCTCGCCCGTGCGAAGGACGGCTACCTGCGCGAGAGTGCGACGTACTCGAAGATCAACGCGACTCTCACCGAGACGGTCGAGGGCTCGCGCACGGTCGAGGCGCTCGGTCTGGCCCCGGAGCGGGTGCGGACCGTCGACGCCGACTGCGCCGCGTCGTACCGGGCGGAGCGCTACACGCTGTTCCTGCGCACGGTGTTCTTCCCGGCGATGGAGGTGGCCTACCTGCTGCCGACGGTGGCGACGCTGCTGTTCGGCGGCTGGCTCTACACCCAGGGCTCGGTGTCGCTGGGCGACGTCACGGCGGCGACGCTCTACGTGCAGATGCTGATCGACCCGGTCGACCGGATCGTCTCCATCCTCGACGAGCTGCAGATGGGTCAGGCCTCGCTCGCGCGGCTGCTGGGCGTCGCCCAGGTACCCGACGACCGCGAGGTAACCGGTGCCCAGCCGCTGGGCGAGAAGCTCGACGCCGCGGACGTCCGGTTCTCGTACGTCGACGGCCGCGACGTGCTCCACGGGATCGACCTGTCGGTCGGCGTCGGCGAGCGGATCGCGATGGTCGGCCCCTCGGGTGCCGGCAAGTCGACGCTGGGCCGGCTGCTGGCCGGCATCCACCCGCCGCGCACCGGCTCGGTGACCGTCGGAGGGGTCGGGCTCACCGAGCTGCCGCTCGACGACCTGCGCGGGCATGTCGCGCTGGTGACCCAGGAGCACCACGTGTTCGTCGGCACCATGCGCGAGAACCTCGCCCTGGCCGCGCCCCCGGGCGCGACCGACGAGCACATCTGGGAGGCGCTCGCGGCCGTCGACGCGGACGACTGGGTGCGCGCACTGCCCGATGGTCTGGACACCGTCGTCGGGTCGGGAGGCCGGGCGCTGACCGACCCGCAGGCCCAGCAGCTGGCGCTGGCCCGGCTGGTGCTCGCCGACCCGCACACGCTGGTGCTCGACGAGGCCACCTCGCTGATCGACCCGCGGGCCGCTCGGCACCTGGAGCGGTCGCTGGCCGCCGTACTCCATGGGCGGACGGTCATCGCGATCGCCCACCGGCTGTTCTCCGCGCATGACGCCGACCGGGTGGCCGTGGTCGAGGACGGCGTGATCTCGGAGTTCGGCTCACACGACGAGCTGGTCGCCACCG
>DASXRJ010000375.1:0-28855 GCA_036506675.1 Nocardioides sp.
CTTGTCCAGGGCGGCCTGGCGCTGTTCGGGCGTGAGCGGGGGCAGGGCCACAGGTGGAGTCCTCTTATCGATTTGGAGAAGGCAGATAGAGCGCCAATCTAGTCAGAACCGGTTTCCGTCGGCAACGCGGTCCTGGGCCAGTCGACCCCGGGCCGGGTCGTCACGCGGCTCAGAGGCCGATCGGGGTCTTGCAGATGTCCAGCGCCTCCTGCTCGATCCCGGCGCTGGCCGACCGGACCGCGTCGCTGCCCAGGTCTCCCGCCGCCGCCTCGATCTTGGCCCGGTCGGCCGCGGACAGGTCCGCCGGCGGGTGCTTCGGGTCGTACGACGCGCGGTCGACGCCGGCGTCGTCGAAGGCCTGGTCGAGTGCCCGCACCGCGTTGATCAGGGTCTGCCACTCGTCCTTGATGTCCGACGGCGCCTTGTCGGCGAGCGCCTCCATCGTCGGCAGCTCGTCGAGTACGGCGTCCGGTCCGCCCTCGTCGGAGACCCGGCCGAGCTCGGTCTGGTGATCCTTCACCGCGTCGCAGTAGCGCTCCTCCTGCGACGAGCAGCCGGCGAGCAGGCCGGTGAGCAGGCCGGTGAGCAGAGCGGCCAGCGCGGCGGCGCACACCAGACGGGTCATGACCCGGACAACGACGCCACGGCCTCCTGGGCACGCAACGTCGCCTCGCGGAGACCCTCCACGGTTGGACCGGCCCGAAGCACCCCGCGCGAGGTGCTCGGCAGCACGTTGCCGGCCGCTCGCCCGAAGATCCGGCGCAGGTCGTCGACGGTGCCGCCCTGGGCGCCGTACCCGGGCGCGAGCAGCGGGCCGTTGATGTCGAACCGCTCGTCGACCTCGCCGATCGTGGCCCCCACGACCGCGCCGAAGGACCCCAGCGGCGACGCGTCGGCGTTGAGCGCGCGGAGCTCGTCGAGCATCGCGCGGCCCACGGGACGACCGTCGGCCGTGATGGCGTGCTGCACCTGGGGGCCCTCCTTGTTGGAGGTCAGCGCCAGCACGAAGACGCCCGCGTCGTTGACCCGCGCCGTGTCGAGCATGGGGGTCAGCGAGCCGAAGCCGAGGTAGGGGCTGGCCGTGATCGCGTCGACCGCCAGCGGAGAGGACCGGTCGAGGTAGGCGTCGGCGTACGCCTGCGACGTGGAGCCGATGTCGCCCCGCTTGACGTCGAGCAGCACCAGCGCGCCAGCGGCCCGGAGGTCCGCGATGGTCTGCTCGAGTACCGCGATGCCGCGGCTGCCGAACCGCTCGAAGAACGCCGACTGCGGCTTGACCACCGACACGAGCGGACCGAGCGCCTCGGCGGCGGTCCGGGCGAACTTCTCGCACCCGGCCACGTCGTCGGACAGGCCCCACTCGAGCAGCAGCGAGGCGTGCGGGTCGACGCCCACGCACAGCGGTCCGCGCGCATCCATCGCGGCGCGAAGTCGGGCTCCGAAGGTCATCTGTCAGCTCCTAGATCTTCGAGAATACGGGCGGCGGTCGTGGGGTCGTGGAGGAGCGCGGTGCCGACCTGGACGGCCGAGGCGCCGGCTTCGAGGAAGGCCCGCGCGTCGGCGGCCGAGGCGATGCCGCCCACGCCGACGATGGTCAGGTCCGGGTACGCCGCGTGCACGTCGGCGACGCAGCGCAATGCCAGCGGGCGGATCGCGGGCCCGGACAGGCCGCCGCCGCGGCCGTCGGGCAGCAGAGCGGGTACGGCGTTCGCCACCACGACCGCGTCGGCACCCGCCTCCGCGGCGGCTCGCGCAGCCTCGACGATCCGGCCGGCGTCCGGGCGGAGCTTGGCCAGCACCGGGAGGTCGCGGGGCAGCTCACGCCGGCAGGCGGCGATCACCGAGCCCCCGTGAGCGGCCTCGCGGGCGTCGTACACGTCGAGGGCGGTGGGGTCGGGCACCGAGACGTTGACCTCCAGCCCGGCGATCCCGGGTGCGTGGGCGAGGCGGCGGGTCAGCTCGGCGTACTCCCCCAGGCTGCGGCCGACGACCGAGACGAAGGTCCGCGCGCCCTGCCGGACCAGCCAGGGCAGCTCGGTGGCCAGGAAGCCGGAGATGCCGGGGTTCGGCAGGCCGACCGCGTTGACCAGGCCGGAGGGCGACTCGACGATGCGCGGCGCCGCGCCGCCGGGGCGCGGGTCGAGCGAGATCGAGCGGGTGACGAAACCGCCGAGCACGCTCAGGTCGAGGTACGGCGTGAGCTCGCGGCCGGTGCCTCCGCAGCCGGAGGCCACCATCACGGGGTTGCGCAGGGTCAGGCTCATCGGGGTTCCCGCGAAGTTGTTCGGAGGAGCGAAGCGGGCGAGAAGAACTTCGTGGGGTGGTTCACAGCTCGGCCCACCTGACCCGGTCCCCGCGGAACACCGGCCCGTCGACGCAGGCCCGTGCCTGCCGGGCGACGCCGTCCTCGCCGATCACCGGGACCGGGCAGCCGTGACAGAGGCCGGTCGCGCAGGCCAGCGGTCGCTCGACGGCGGTCTGGCTCCAGGCCCCGGCCGCCTCGGCCGCCTCTGCGACTGCGTGCAGGACTGGCACCGGTCCGGCGGCGTACACGACGTCGGCGGACGCCCGCGAGACCTCCTCGGCCACCACGTCGGCGATCGAGCCGCGCTGGCCCACCGACCCGTCGGCGGTCACGACGGTCACAGCGCGGGCGGTACGCCGGGCCTCCAGCGCCGAGAGCAGGTGCGCCTCGTCTCGCGCCCCCAGCAGCAGGTGTACGCCGCAGCCGCGCTCGCGCAGCCGCTCGGCGAGCGGGAAGAGCGTCGCGGCGGCGTACTCCTCACCCACGAGCAGGCAGGCCACCGGCTCCTTGGGCAGCGCGAACGCGCGACCCAGCGGACCGGTCACCTCGATCTTGGTGCCCGCCGGCCGGTCGGCCAGCCAGGCCGCGGCGGGACCGGAGGGGTCCAGGACCACCTCGATGGTGGCGCCGTACCCACCGGTCGGGCGGGCGCGGTGGATCCAGAACGACCGGCGCGCGAGGTGCGACTCGCCGACCGAGACCGCGACGAAGCTGCCGGGCCGGAACCGTTGCGGGAGACCCGGGGCGACCAGCGTGAGGTGGCGGTAGGCGCCCACCCGCTTCACCGACAGCACCTCGCCGGTGAGGTGCAGCGGGCCGGTCGTCGAGGTCATCCCTGCGCCAACCCCCGGACCATCTGACGCGGCCAGGCCGGCCCCTCGTACACGAAGGCCGTGTAGCCCTGCAGCAGCGTGGCGCCGGCGTCGAGCCGGGCCCGCGCGTCCTCGACGGTGGTGATCCCGCCGACCCCGACCAGGGTCAGCCGGTCGCCGACCCGGCCCTTGAGCAACGCGAGTACGTCGAGGCTCCGGGCGGTCAGCGGCTTCCCGGAGAGGCCGCCGGCGCCGATCTTCTCGACCGTGGCGGCGTCGGTGACGAGCCCGTCGCGGGAGATCGTGGTGTTGGTGGCGATGATGCCGTCGAGCCCGAGCGCGAGCGCCAGGTCGGCCACGGCGAGTACGTCGTCGTCGCTCAGGTCGGGGGCGATCTTGACCAGCAGCGGCACCCGGGTCGCGGTCACGTCGTCGGCGCGACGGCGTACGGCCCGGAGCAGCGGCTCGAGCTTCTCCACCGCCTGGAGGTCGCGCAGGCCGGGCGTGTTCGGCGAGGAGACGTTGACGACCAGGTAGTCGGCGTACGGCGCGAGCAGCCGGGTCGACTTCTCGTAGTCGCCGATCGCCTCCTCCTCCGGCACCACCTTGGTCTTGCCGATGTTGACCCCCAGGACGGGGCCACCGAGGAACGAGGTGGCCCCGTCCTGCGAACCAGCCGTAACCATCGGGGGTTTGTGTCTCTTCCGCTCGGCGCGCTCCCCCAGCCGCCTGGCGACCGCCTCGGCGCCGTCGTTGTTGAAGCCCATTCGGTTGATCACCGCGCGGTCGGCCGGCAGCCGGAACAGCCGCGGCCTCGGGTTGCCCGGCTGCGGTTCGCCGGTGACCGTGCCGATCTCGACGTGCCCGAAGCCGAGAGCGGCGAGCGCGTCGATCCCGACGGCGTTCTTGTCGAAGCCCGCGGCCAGGCCGAGCGGGTGCGGGAAGGTCAGCCCCATCGCCTCGACGGGGGCGGCCTTCACCGGCAACGGTGACAGCACCGGCCGGGCGAGCCGGATCGCGGCGAAGGCGCCATGATGCGCTCGTTCGGGGTCGACGCGAGTGAGCACCTTGTCGAAGAGCAGCCGGTACGGCTGGGTCACGCCGTACCTCCCCGCGCAGCCGGGACGTCATACGGAGCGAGCCGTCTACGGCTCCGTCCGGATGACGTCACGACCGGTCCCCCGACATGGCCACGCGAGCCCAGTCCTGCAGGCTGCGTACGCCGATGTCGCCACCCTTGAGCGCCTCGATGCCCTGGACCGCCGCGCCCAGTCCTTGCACGGTCGTGATGCACGGGATGTTGGCCAGCACGGCCGCCGTACGGATCTCGTAGCCGTCGATGCGCGCCGAGCTGCCGGACGTGCTGCCGTGCGGAGTGTTGATCACCAGATCGATCTTGCCGTCCTGGATCAGCTGCACGGTGGTCGGCTCGCCGTCGGGACCGGGGCCTTCGAAGTGCTTGCGTACGACGGTCGCCTTGACGCCGTTTCGCCGCAGCACCTCCGCGGTCCCCTGGGTCGCCAGGATCTCGAAGCCCTGGTCGGCCAGCACCTTGATCGGGAAGATCATGGTCCGCTTGTCGCGGTTGGCCATGCTCACGAACACCCGCCCGCTGGTCGGCAGCGAGCCGAACGCCGCGGTCTGGGCCTTCGCGAACGCCGTACCGAAGTCGGCGTCGAGCCCCATCACCTCGCCGGTCGACTTCATCTCCGGGCCGAGCAGGGTGTCGACGTTGCGGCCATCGGCGGTGCGGAACCGGTTGAACGGCATCACCGCCTCCTTCACCGCGATCGGCTGGGCGGCCGGCAGCGTGCCGCCGTCGCCGGTGGCGGGCAGCACGCCCGCGGTCCGCAGCTCGGCGATGGTCTCGCCGAGCATCACCCGCGCGGCCGCCTTGGCCAGCGGGGTCGCGGTCGCCTTGGAGACGAACGGCACCGTGCGCGACGCCCGTGGGTTGGCCTCCAGCACGTAGAGCACGTCGGAGCCGAGCGCGAACTGGATGTTGAGCAGCCCGCGTACGCCGACCCCGGCCGCGATCGCCTCGGTGGCCTCCCGGATCCGCTTGATCTCGGCCGCGCCCAGCGTGATCGGCGGCAGCGCGCACGACGAGTCGCCGGAGTGGATGCCGGCCTCCTCGATGTGCTCCATCACGCCGCCGAGGAACAGCTCGGTGCCGTCGTAGAGCGCGTCGACGTCGATCTCGACCGCGTCGTCGATGAACCGGTCGACCAGCACCGGGTGCTCCGGGCTGATCGCGGTCGCCCGCTGGATGTAGCCCTCGAGCGCGGCGTCGTCGTACACGATCTCCATGCCGCGGCCGCCCAGGACGTACGACGGTCGCACCAGCACCGGGTAGCCGATCTCGTCCGCGATCGCCTTGGCCTGCGGGAACGACGTCGCCATCCCGTGCTTGGGCGCCGGCAGCCCGGCCTCGGCCAGCACCCGCCCGAACGCGCCGCGCTCCTCGGCCAGGTGGATCGCCGCGGGCGAGGTGCCCACGATCGGCACGCCTGCGTCGGCCAGCCCCTGGGCCAGGCCGAGCGGTGTCTGCCCGCCGAGCTGGCAGATCACGCCCGCCACCGGGCCCGCGGCCCGCTCGGCGTCCACGATCTCGAGCACGTCCTCGAGCGTGAGCGGCTCGAAGTAGAGCCGGTCGGAGGTGTCGTAGTCGGTAGAGACGGTCTCGGGGTTGCAGTTGACCATGATCGTCTCGTAGCCGGCCTCGCTGAGCGCCAGCGACGCGTGCACGCACGAGTAGTCGAACTCGATGCCCTGCCCGATCCGGTTGGGGCCCGAGCCGAGGATGATCACCGCCTCCTTCTCACGCGGCGCCACCTCGGTCTCCTCGTCATACGAGCTGTAGTGGTACGGCGTGGTCGCGGCGAACTCGGCCGCGCAGGTGTCGACGGTCTTGAACACCGGCCGGATGCCCAGCGCATGACGTACGCCGCGGATGACGTCGGCGCTCATCCCCCGGATCTTGCCGATCTGGGCGTCGGAGAAGCCGTGCCGCTTGGCCAGCCGCAGCACCTCCGGCGTCAGCTCGGGCGCGGCGGTCACCTCGGCGGCGATCTCGTTGATCAGCGCGAGCTGGTCGACGAACCACGGGTCGATCTTGGTCGACTCGAAGATCTCCTCCGGCGTGGCGCCGGCGCGGATCGAGTCCATCACCTTGCGCAGCCGGCCGTCGTGCGGCACCCGGATCGCCTCGAGCAGGGCGGCCTTGTCGAGCTCGACCCACTCCTGGTGCCAGTCGAAGACGGCGGCCCCCGACCCCGATGACGGAGCCTCGAGTGACCGCAGCGCCTTCTGCAGCGCCTCGGTGAAGTTGCGGCCGATCGCCATCGCCTCGCCCACGGACTTCATGTGCGTCGTCAGCGTCGGGTCGGCGCTCGGGAACTTCTCGAACGCGAACCGCGGCACCTTCACCACCACGTAGTCGAGCGCTGGCTCGAAGCTCGCCGGCGTGCTCTGCCCATTCTCTCGGGTGGTGATGTCGTTGGGGATCTCGTCGAGCGTGTAGCCGATCGCCACCTTGGCGGCGATCTTCGCGATCGGGAAGCCGGTCGCCTTCGAGGCGAGCGCGCTGGAGCGCGAGACCCGGGGGTTCATCTCGATCACGACGACCCGGCCGTCGGTGGGGTTGACCGCGAACTGGATGTTGCAGCCGCCGGTGTCGACGCCCACCGAGCGGATGATGCCGATCGAGAGGTCCCGCAGGTGCTGGTACTCGCGGTCGGTCAGCGTCATCGCCGGCGCGACCGTGATCGAGTCGCCGGTGTGCACGCCCATCGGGTCGAGGTTCTCGATCGAGCAGATGATCACCACGTTGTCGGCGGTGTCACGCATGACCTCGAGCTCGTACTCCTTCCAGCCGATGATCGACTCCTCGAGGAGCACCTCGGTGGTCGGGCTGGCCGAGAGTCCGGCGCCGGCGATCCGGCGCAGGTCGTCCTCGTCGTACGCCATGCCGGAGCCGGCGCCGCCCATCGTGAACGACGGCCGCACCACCATCGGGTAGCCGAGCTCGCCGGCCGCGGCCAGGCAGTCGTCGAGGGAGTGGCAGACGACGCTCCTGGCGACCTCTCCCCCGAGCTCCTCGACGATCTTCTTGAACGACTCGCGGTTCTCGCCGCGGTCGATCGCCTCGATGGACGCGCCGATCAGCTCGACGTCGTACTTCTCGAGTACGCCGGCCGCATCGAGTGCCACCGCGCAGTTGAGCGCGGTCTGGCCACCCAGCGTGGCGAGCAGCGCGTCGGGGCGCTCCTTGGCGATCACCTTCTCGACGAACTCGGCCGTGATCGGCTCGACGTACGTCGCGTCGGCGAACTCGGGGTCGGTCATGATCGTGGCCGGGTTGGAGTTGACCAGCACCACCCGGATGCCCTCGTCCTTGAGCACCCGGCAGGCCTGGGTGCCGGAGTAGTCGAACTCGCAGGCCTGGCCGATCACGATCGGGCCGGAGCCGATGACCAGCACCGACTTGATGTCTTCGCGCTTAGGCACGCTGGGCCTCCATCAGGTCGCAGAACCGGTCGAAGAGGTACGCCGCGTCGTGCGGACCGGCCGCCGCCTCCGGGTGGTACTGGACCGAGAAGCTCAACAGCTCGCCGTCGGCGTCCCTCAGCTCGAGTCCCTCGACCACGTCGTCGTTGAGGCAGACATGGCTGACCGTGACGTCGCCGTACTCGGTGGAGGTGCTGCCCTCCAGGGGCGCGTCGACCGCGAAGCCGTGGTTGTGGGCGGTGACCTCGACCTTGCCGGTGGTGCGGTCCATCACCGGCTGGTTGATGCCGCGGTGGCCGTACTTCAGCTTGTAGGTGCCGAAGCCGAGCGCCCGGCCGAAGAGCTGGTTGCCGAAGCAGATCCCGAAGTAGGGCAGGCCGTCGGCCAGCGCGCCCTTCAGCAGCTCGACCTGGCCGGTCGTGGCCGCCGGGTCGCCCGGACCATTGGAGAAGAACAGGCCGTCGGGCTCGACCGCGCGGACGTCGTCGAGGGTGGCGGTCGCGGGCAGCACGTGCACCTCGATGCCGCGCTCCCTCATCATCCGCGGGGTGTTGGACTTGATGCCGAGGTCGAGGGCGGCGACGGTGAAGCGCTTGGTGCCGACCGCCGGTACGACGTAGGTCTCGGCCGTGGACACCTCGCCGGACAGCTCCGCGCCCGTCATCTCGGCCGACTCGCGGACCCGGGCCAGCAGCGCATCGGCGTCGGTCTCGGTCGAGGAGATCCCGACCCGCATCGCGCCGCGCTCGCGCAGGTGGCGGGTCAGCGCGCGCGTGTCGATGCCGGAGATGCCGACCACGCCCTGCTCCCGCAGGTCGTCGTCGAGGGTGCGCCTGGCGCGCCAGTTGGAGGAGACCCGGGCGGGGTCGCGGACGACGTACCCGGAGACCCAGATCTTGGCGGACTCGGGGTCCTCGTCGTTCATGCCGGTGTTGCCGATGTGCGGGGCGGTCATCACCACGACCTGCCGGTGGTACGACGGGTCGGTGAGCGTTTCCTGGTAGCCGGTCATGCCGGTGGAGAAGACCGCTTCGCCGAAGGTCTCGCCCTCGGCGCCGTAGCTCTCACCCCGGAAGACGCGGCCGTCCTCGAGGACGAGCAGGGCGCTGCGAAGGGAGCGAGCCGGATGGGTCTGAGTAGGTGTGGCCTGGGCATGCTGTGGCACGCCGTACCTCCTTCTCCGCCTCACGGGACGGGTCGTTAAAGGATGCCGATCGTCGACGACCTTACCAGTGCGAAGGCCTCGGACCGTGATCCTGTCCAGCGTGCTCCGCGCTCTCGAAATCCCCGGGCGGACCCCAGAAACGCCTGGGGTGGGTCCGCGTATCACCGCGGCGCCCCGCGACTCGTCGTACACAGGGAGAAGTGCCGGCCGGACAGGCGCGCTCCGGCCCGACCGGCGTCCCGTTCACACCGGCACGACCTCACCCATCGGGAGCACACCATGAACGACAGCAACCCCCAGACCTGTGACCTGACCCGCGACGGGCTGTACTGCATCCTTCCGCCCTACGTCCTGGAGCAGATCCGCCGGCGGGGCACCGAGCAGCAGCGCGAGCTCGCGACCGCGGCCCTGGCCCGGGACACCAGCCTGCGCGACCAGCGCGCCGCCACTCCAGCGATCCCGTCCGTGCCGTCGGGCCCGCTGGGGCTGACCCCCGAGAAGAGCCGGGCGATCCACGGCACGCGGCACACCCACCACCTGCCCGGCCGGCTCGTCCGCGACGAGGGCGACGGGCCCACGGGTGACGCCGACGTCGACCGCGTGTACGACGGCTTCGGTGCGACCTGGGACCTCTACTTCGACGTCTTCGGCCGCAACTCCTACGACGACGCGGGCGCGGCCCTGGTCGGGACCGTGCACTACGGCGTCGGCTACGACAACGCGTTCTGGAACGGCACCCAGATGGTGTTCGGTGACGGCGACGGCAGCCTCTTCGTCAGCTTCACCTCCGCCATCGACATCATCGGCCACGAGCTGACTCACGCGGTGACGTCGTTCGAGTCCGACCTCGCTTACAGCGACCAGTCCGGCGCGCTCAACGAGTCGCTGTCGGACGTGTTCGGCTCGCTGGTCAAGCAGCGCGACGCCGGGCAGACCGCCGACCAGGCAGACTGGCTGATCGGTGCCGGCATCTTCGGCCCCGACGTGACCGGCGTGGCGCTGCGGTCGATGAGCGCCCCCGGCACGGCGTACGACGACGACCTGCTCGGCAAGGACCCGCAGCCGGCCCACATGGACAGCTACGTCGACACCGACTCCGACAACGGCGGCGTACACATCAACTCCGGCATCCCCAACCACGCGTTCTACCGGTTCGCCGTGGCGCTGGGCGGCTACGCCTGGGAGACGGCCGGCCACGTCTGGTACGCCGCCGCCACCGACGACTCGATGACGCCGACCTCGGACTTCCAGGCGTTCGCCGACCTCACCGCCGACCGGGCCCAGGTGCTCTTCGGCGCCGAGGTTGCTCAGTCGTGCGCCGAGGCCTGGGCCGGAGTCGGCATCACCGTCACTGCCCCGCTCGCCGACGAGTCCGGCGTCTGACGGTCCTGGGTCTGGGGTCCGACGGATCGGGGGTCGGACCGCGGCGCGCCGCATGTAACGCGGAGTTACCGCTACTGCCCCACCGTCAGGACCGGGTGGGTGTTAGCGGTAACTCCGCGTCACCTGCGTCAGCCGTCGATGCGTCGGTCCACCGCGATCCAGTTCGTCTCCCAGGTCGCGCCGTCGTCATCGGAGAACGCCTGCTCGAAGCGCGCCTTGTCGGGGCCCTGCCGGTAGATCAGGAAGCGGACCAGGATCGGTCGCCCGTTGAGCTGGTCCTTGCCGTAGAACTCGCCGACGCCGTCGTGGAAGCCGCCGTACACGGAAGGGGTCAGGAGCCCGTCGCGCATGCTGGCGAAGGTCAGGCTCCAGCGCGTCGACTGAGGCTCGTAGAGGCGCAGGTTGATCCCGCGGATCCGGCCGGCGGTGCCAGAGACGTCGAGCTCCACGACGTTGGCCGCGCCGTCGAGGAGCGACCGTACGGCGCTGGTGCCGTGGAACTGCAGCCACTCCTCGGAGCCCGAGAGCGGATCGGCGAGCACCTTGACGTCGGTGTGCCACAGCCCGATCTCCCAGTCGAAGTCGTCGGGGCCGCCGGTCACGACGGGCGGCTCGGCGGTCGGCGTCGGTCCGGTGGCGGCGACCCCCGAGGTCGTCATCGCGGCCGCCGCGACGAGGGCGAGGAGGGCGACCAGAACCCGCCGGTATGGCATGGTCAAATGTGAGTGAAGGGTCATGGTCCAAGCATCCGAACGGGAGCACTCCATGAACAAGAACGCACCTTGCGGTAACCCCCCGGCCATCGACGCCGCCCAGGTCCCGAGACCGCGCGCCAACCCGCTGCCCGGCTGCCCGATGGCCGCCGCGTTCGCGGCGGTCGGCGGCAAGTGGAAGCTGACCCTCATCTACTGGCTGGCCCACGACGAGTGCCACTTCGCCGGCCTGCGCCGCCGGGCCGCGCCGATCACGCCGAAGGTGCTTGCCGAGCAGCTGCGCGAGCTCGAGGCCGACGGCCTGGTCGAACGCACCGAGACCGGGCCGGTGCCGGCACCGGTGATCTACCGGCTGACGGCGTACGGCGCCACCGTGCTGCCCGTGGTGGAGGCCGTCCGGGTCTGGGGCGAGGCACACCTGGAGCGCACCCACGGCCCGGCCGCGTCCGACGACCGGATGGCCTGCGCCACTCCGGTGCCGGACGTCGCCTGAGCCTGCCGGCCTACCTGGCGCGGCCGCTCGGACAGGCGCGACTGGGCCGCCCGACCTCTCGGAGTCACTCGGTGGTGTCGACCGGTCGGGGCGCTGCGGCGCACCAGACGACATGCAGTTCAGACGACACGCCGCGTGAAACAATGCAGAACCCGGGCGAGTCGCCCGAACTGCATGTCGTTCCGCACGCCGGGACACGTCATCCGGCCGTCCATATGAGCACGAGCACACCCAACCCGCCATCGACGCCATCGAGTGGATGAGGGCGGTCCAGGTATGACGCCCACGGGGGTGAGCTCACAGCACAGCGGCGCCAGCACCCGCGCATAGGCGTCGACGTCCGGCGGATCGTCCCTGAGCAGCCGGAACGGCGCGGCCCGCACGAGGGCGTCGACCTCGGCTTCGGACCGCCACCGCGCCAGCGCACCGGCGGGCGCGCCGTGCCAGAGCACCGCGTCGAGCGCGCACACCGCCTCAGCCCACCGCGGCGGTCGCCAGGCCGGCGACAGGTCGATGACAACGGGCGAGCCGTGAGCGTCGAGCAGCACGTTGCCGGCCAGGTCGGCGGGCACCAGCTGCTCGGCACCCAGCCCGGTGCCGGTCAACCGGCCGGCCAGCCGCCGGACCAGGTTGCGCAGACGAGGCTCCTTCGGCGCTGAATCGACCATGGCGGCCTCATCGAAGGCGAACCGCTCGGCACTGGCCCACCGGTCGTCGCGGAGGTCGAGCTCCGCGGGCCGTCGAGGTACGGCGACCGCGAGTTCGGCATGCAGCAACCGACCGGCGGCCACCCGTGCCGGGCTCGTAGCGACTCGCGCCCCAGCCGTCGACCACCCAGGACCCGTCCCGGGCCGGGATCGGCATCGCGATCCGCAGTGCCCGGTCGGACCGCGTCGAGACGCACGGCCAGCCTGGCCAGCACCGGCGCCAGCCAGGCGAGCACGGCCGAATCCCGTCCGGGTGAGAGCACCAGATCACCGGCGCACACTGTGTCCGGCACCGCCGGCCAGCGGCTGCACGTCACCCAGGACCGCGAACAGGTCGAGCACGTGCTCCGAGGGGTGCACCGCGCGGATCAGGCCAGCTTGCCGTCGAGCACGGTCGGCCGACCGCGCAGGAACGTCGCGACCACCCGGCCGGGCAGCTCGCGACCGGCGTACGGCGTGTTGCGCGAGAGCGACGCCGACTCCGACGCCTCGACCACCCGCGTCGCCGCCGGGTCGTAGAGGACGACGTTCGCCGGCGCACCGACCTCGATCGGACGGCCGTGCTCGGCGACCCGGCCGATCCGGGCCGGAGCGTATGACATCCGCTCCGCGACGCCCGCCCAGTCCAGCAGGCCGGCGTCGACCATGGTGGCCTGCACGATCGACAGCGCGGTCTCCAGGCCGAGCATGCCGAACGCCGCCGCGGCCCACTCGCAGTCCTTGTCCTCGTGCGGGTGCGGCGCGTGGTCGGTGGCCACGATGTCGATGGTGCCGTCGGCCAGACCGGCCCGCAGCGCCTCGACGTCGACCGCCGACCGCAGCGGCGGGTTGACCTTGTAGATCGGGTCGTACGTCGCCGCCAGGTCGTCGGTCAGCAGCAGGTGGTGGGGGCAGGCCTCGGCGGTGACGTTCCATCCCTTCTCCTTGGCCTGCCGGACGATCTCGACCGATCCGGCCGTGGACACGTGGCACACGTGCAGCCGCGAGCCGACGTGAGCGGTCAGCAGGCAGTCGCGGGCGATGATCGCCTCCTCGGCGACCGCCGGCCAACCGGCCAGCCCGAGCAGGCCGGACAGCTCGCCCTCGTTCATCTGGGCGCCCTCGGTCAGCCGCGGCTCCTGCGCGTGCTGGGCGATGACGCCGTCGAACGCCTTGACGTACTCCAGTGCCCGCCGCATCAGCATCGGGTCGCTCACGCATTTGCCGTCGTCGGAGAAGACCCGGACCCGGGCCGCGGAGTCGGCCATCGCGCCGAGCTCGGCGAGCCGCTCCCCCGCCAGCCCGACGGTGACCGCGCCGATCGGGTAGACGTCGCAGTAGCCAGCCTCGCGGCCCAGCCGCCACACCTGCTCGACCACGCCGGCGGTGTCGGCGACCGGGTCGGTGTTGGCCATCGCGTGTACGGCGGTGAACCCGCCCATCGCCGCGGCCTGGGTGCCGGACTCGACCGTCTCGGCGTCCTCACGCCCGGGCTCGCGCAGGTGGGTGTGCAGGTCGACCAGACCGGGCAGCGCGATCAGCCCGGTCGCGTCGATCGTGTCGACGCCGCCCGCGGCCAACGCCGTACCGATCTCCTTGACGACGCCGTCCGCGAGGAGCAGGTCGGTCGGCTCGCCGCCGAGGATGCGGAC
This sequence comes from Nocardioides sp., assembly GCA_036506675.1. Lineage (GTDB taxonomy): Bacteria > Actinomycetota > Actinomycetes > Propionibacteriales > Nocardioidaceae > Nocardioides. The sequence continues at coordinate 13,719 of DASXRJ010000375.1, forward strand.
GTTCTTGATCAGGTAGCGGGTCACTGCTGGGCGCCTTCCGGGAGCGAGGTGGTCGAGACGGCGGGCTCGCTGCCGCCGAGGAGGAGATAGAGCACGGCCATGCGGACGGCCACTCCGTTGGTCACCTGTTCGACGATGACCGACCGGTTGGAGTCGGCCACGTCGGCGGTGATCTCCATGCCGCGGACCATCGGACCCGGGTGCATCACGATCGTGTGCTCCTGCAGCGTGGCCATCCGGCGGCCGTCGAGGCCGTAGCGGCGCGAGTACTCACGGGCGGTCGGGAAGAACGCGGCGTTCATCCGCTCCCGCTGCACCCGCAGCATCATCACCGCGTCCGCCTTGGGCAGCACCGCGTCGAGGTCGTACGACGTCTCGACCGGCCAGCTCTCCACACCGACCGGCAGCAGCGTCGGCGGCGCGACCAGCGTCACCTCGGCACCGAGGGTCTTGAGCAGCAGCGCGTTGGAGCGGGCCACCCGCGAGTGCAGCACGTCGCCAACGATCGCGATCCGCCGGCCGTCGAGGCTCCGATGCTTGCCCTGGCCTAGGTGGCGGCTCATCGTGAACGCGTCGAGAAGCGCCTGGGTGGGGTGCTCGTGGGTGCCGTCGCCGGCGTTGACCACGCTCGAGCGCACCCAGCCGGAGTTCGCCAGCCGGTGCGGCGCGCCGCTCGCCCAGTGCCGGACGACGACCGCGTCGGCCCCCATCGCCTCGAGCGTCAGCGCGGTGTCCTTGAGCGACTCGCCCTTGGAGAGCGACGAGCCCTTGGCCGCGAAGTTGATGACGTCGGCCGACAGCCGCTTGGCGGCCGCCTCGAACGAGATCCGGGTGCGGGTCGAGTCCTCGAAGAACAGGTTGACGACCGTGCGGCCGCGCAGCGCGGGCAGCTTCTTGATCGGCCGGTCGGCCAGCGACCGCATCTCCTCGGCCGTGGCCAGGATCAGCTCGGCGTCGTCGCGGGAGAGGTCGCCGGCGCTCAGCAGGTGGTTCTTCACGCCGCGCCTCCCTCGATGGTGACGGCGTCGGTCTCGTCGACGCCGTCGAGGGTGACCCGGACCCGCTCGGCGAGTGAGGTCGGGAGGTTCTTGCCGACGAAGTCGGCCCGGATCGGCAGCTGGCGGTGGCCGCGGTCGACCAGCACGGCCAGCTGCACCGCGCGCGGCCGGCCGACGTCTCCGAGCGCGTCGAGGGCGGCCCGGACGGTGCGGCCGGAGAACAGCACGTCGTCGACGAGTACGACGACCTTGCCGTCGACGCCGTCGGCCGGGATCTCGGTCGGGAGCAGGGCCCGGGCCGGCTTCAGGCGCAGGTCGTCGCGGTACATCGTGATGTCGAGCGAGCCGACGGGAACGTCGTACCCCTCGACGGCGGCGACGCGTTCGGCGATCCGCTGGGCAAGCGGTACGCCGCGCTTCGGGATGCCGAGCAGCACCAGGTCGTGGGCGCCCTTGTTGCGTTCGAGGATCTCGTGGGAGATGCGGGTGAGGGCCCGGGCGATGTCACGGGCGTCGAGGACGGTGCGACCGCGGACGGTCTCGTCGGGCGTAGGTTCGTCGGGCCTTGCTTCTTCGGGCCCTGCTTCTTCTGGCATTGCGTTTGGGGCAGGCATCGGCGTGCCGGACCTCCTTCTCCGCCTCACGGGACGGCTCGTTAAAGGATGTCGATCGGCCTCAGCCTACAGCCAGGGACCTCGATCCAACCGAATCGGCGGGCTCGCTCGGCCCGTGTCCTGACGGGTGCCCTGACGGGTGCCCTGACCGTTGCCTGGCCGTTGCCCTGGGCCACCCCGTGGCGGCTCAGGGGGCGAGCGTCGCCTTGTCGCGGACGATGCCGCCGAGGACGCCGTTGACGAACGCGGGCGAGTCGTCGGTGGAGAGGTCGCGGACCAGGTTCATCGCCTCGCTGACCGCGACGGCGTCCGGCACGTCGTCGGCGTACAGGAGCTCCCAGACGCCGAGGCGCAGCACGTTGCGGTCGACGGCCGGCATCCGCTGCAGCGTCCAGCCCTTGGCGTACGTCGACAGCAGTTCGTCGATCCGAGCCTGGTGCTCGACCACGCCGCGCACGATCTCGGCGGTGTACTCGTTGCTCGGGCCCTCGCCCGACTCGATGGCCCGGTCCAGCGCCTCGACCGCCTTCTCGCCACGCAGGTCGGACGCGTACAGGATGTCGAGTGCGCGCTTGCGGGCCTTCCCGCGAGCCGACATCAGACGACGCCGCTCACGAGGTTGGCCACCGCGGGGGTGCCGGTCAAGACTTGACCCGCCCCAGGTACGACGAGTCGCGGGTGTCGACCTTGACCTTCTCGCCCTGGTTGATGAACAGCGGCACCTGGATCTCGTGGCCGGTCTCGAGGGTGGCCGGCTTGGTGCGGCCGGTCGCGCTGTCGCCCGCGAGGCCCGGCTCGGTGAAGGTGATCTCGAGCTCGACGGAGGCCGGCAGCTCGATGAAGAGCACCCGGCCCTCGTTGGTGGCCACGATGGCCTCCTGGTTCTCGAGCATGAAGTTCTTGGAGCTGCCGACGATCTCCGGCGCGACCTCGAGCTGGTCGTAGGTCGAGGTGTCCATGAAGACGTACGACGTGCCGTCGTTGTAGAGGTACTGCATCGTCCGCTTGTCGACGTTGGCCGTCTCGACCTTGGTGCCGGCGTTGAAGGTCTTGTCGACGGTCTTGTTGGACTCGACGTTCTTCAGCTTGGTGCGCACGAACGCCGGGCCCTTGCCGGGCTTGACGTGCTGGAACTCCACCACGGCCCAGAGCTGGCCGTCGATGTTGAGAACCATGCCGTTCTTCAGGTCGTTCGTGGTTGCCATGCGCGCGGGTGCCTCTTCGAAGTCTCGTGGAAAGGGGTGGGACGGCTCGATCGGACGAGCAGCGGCCAAGTCTAGACGCGCCCACGAACCGGAAGCGAACCGAGCGCCGCCCCCGCGCGACCGGTCAGGCGAACTCCCACACGATCTCGACGCGCACGGTCAGCTCGTCCTCGCCCGCGCGGATCGGCACGGCCTTCAGGGCCTCAGCGGAGTCGTAGGCCGCGGCGCGGTACATGAGCTCGTCCCGCTGGGCCGGCGACGGACCGACCTCCTTCAGGCTGAGTACGCCGCCGAGGGTCTCGCCGGTCGCGTCGGCGTACTCCTCGGCCTTGGCGGTCGCCTCGCGTACGGCGGCCTCCCGCGCCTTGGCGAGTACGGCGTCGGGGTCGCTCACCTCGAGCCGCACGTTGCCGACCCGGACGTCGTTGCCGCCCGCGCCGATCGCGGCGGCGATCGCCTTGCCGGCGCCGCGGAGCTGCTCGATCCGCACGTGCGCGCGCTCGGAGACCCGGTAGCCGATGATCGTCGGCGGCGCGTACTGGGGGTAGTCGTAGACCGGCGTCATCGACAGCCCGGTGGTCTGGACGTCCTTGCGCGCGACGTCGTACTCACTCAGCGCGGCGAGCACCCGCTTCATCGTGCCGCTGGTGGCGTCGAGGGCGGAGTCGAGATCGGTCCGGGTGACCGCGACGGTGAGCCCGAACGACACCTGGTCCGGTACGGCGGTCGCCTCGCCCACGCCGGACATCACCACCTTACGAGTGTCCGGCTGCGGCTGTTCGGTAGCGAGGGCGTACGCGGGCGCGCCGGGCCGGCCGGCCGATCCCAGCAGGTACGCCACCAACAGGGCCAGCAGCACCAGTCCCGCCACCAGCAGTCCACGCACACTCACGGTCACCTTGGCATCCATGGGGGTTGGACGCGGACAAAACGGACAGGGTTCCGGGGCGCTAGGGCGCTGCCCGATCGATCACTCGCTCCGGCCGCAACCGGCCCTGCGCCAGCGCCTCCGCCACCTCGGACAGCCGCCGGTTGTGGCTGCGCGCGTAGGCGCGCAGGGCGGCGAAGGCGACGGACATGTCGACCCGGCCGTACTCGGACAGCACACCCTTGGCCTGTTCGATGGTGACCCGGCTGTTCAGGGCCGCCTGGAGCTGTTCCGCCAGCTCCAGACTGGCCCGGGCGGCCCGGACCTGCAGGATCGCGATCGTGGCCACGTCGGCGAGCGCCTGCGCCGTGGGCAGGTCGCCGGCGCGGAGGGGCTTCTCGGGCCCGCGGAACAGGTTGACGGCACCGATCGTCTGGTCGCGCAGCCGCATCGGGACCGCGTAGGCGGCGCCCAGCCCCAGCTCGCGCATTCGGCTCGCGATCTGCGGCCAGCGACGGGCCTGTTCGTCGGGGTCCTCGGCGGTGACCGGTTCGCCGCGCCGGTAGGCCTCGACGCAGGGGCCCTCGTCGCCCTGCAGCTCCAGGACGTCGATCAGCCGCGCGGTCTCGGAGGACGACGCCATCACCCGCAGCCGCCCCGTGGAGTCGGCCAGCATCAGGCCGGCCGCCCTGAGCTCGAAGATCTCCATCGAGCTGGTGACCAGGTCGTCGAAGAGCTCCACGAGGTCGAAACCGGACACCAGGGTGTCTGCCAAGCGCACGAACGTGCGCGCCAGCACGTGCTCTCGGTCTACATCGGGTCTGGCCATGACGGCTCCGCCTTCGTGCTCGACACCTAGTCTCGCTCCAGTCTCAACCGACGGTCCACGATCAGCTCGGCGACTTCGGTGATCGGCAACCCCTCGGCGAAGGCGTGGGCGCGCAGGCGCGTGAATGCCTCATCGATAGATGTTCCCAGTTGGACCATGACCATGCCGGTCGCCTGGTGAACAACTGCGCGGGTGAGCGCCTTACCGTCGTTGGTCGCGCGCAGATCGGGCTCGACCGTGCCGTTCGCGGCCCCGTCCGACTCGAGAGCGGACAGGCCCAGCAGTGCGTGCGTGATCGCGAGCGCATGACGCAGGGCAGCGGTCAGCTGCGGGGTTTCCAGTGGGCCCCGATGGCGGGAGTACAGCTCGAGCACCCCCAGCCGGACGGCACCGACCTGCAACGGGAACGCGAAGACCGCGGCCACGTCGAGCTGCTGAGCGGCCTCGACCAGGTCTGCGGACAGGTCGTTCGTGATCTGACCCTCGCCGACGCCCTCCAGGACGTGCAGTCGTTCGGCGTGGACGTCGGGGACCATCACCAGGCGCCCGGTCCGCCCGGCTCGTAAGCCGGGTCCCTCGCCCAGGGTGAACTCGACGTCGGCCAGCCGCGCCGCCACGGAGTCGGTGGCGTGCAGCAGATGAGACGTCCCCGAACCCAGGAAGGTCACCCACGCGCCTGACGCCCCGGTCTCGTGCACGGCCGCGGCGCAGAGCGCCGAGAGCACGGCGGTGACGCCCGAGTCGCTCAGCGGTTCATCCTGCATGCGACCTCTTCCAACGACCGGCCGGGGGGCGAGCGGGCGGGCGCGAAAATCGTAGCGTCCGGCGAGGGCGCCGCGTGGCCGCTTCGCGGATTCGGCACCATCCTGTCTGACCTGCACTCGCGACCCCCGGACTCTGTCCACGCCACCCGGGCGTCCTACGGGTGAGGAAAGGGCCAGAGAGGTCGGCCGCGGTCCGTGTCCACACGCGTCGTACACCTCGCGCGGGCATCGCACGGTCGCGGAAACTCCACAGCACTTCGGCTCCTCACCGAAATCCCACCGAATCGGACCGAGGTCTGGAGTCCCTCACCGAGTCTGGCACAACCCGACGGTCGGGGGACGGCGGCCTCGCCGAGCCTTCCCGAAGGAGCCTCAAGCCGTGGCGAGGAACTCCAGCGCGAGGCGGTAGCCGTCGATGCCCTTGCCCGAGATCACCGTCGCCGCGTGCGGGGTGACGACGGAGGTGTGCCGGAACACCTCCGGGCGCTGCGACGGGTCGGAGATGTGCACCTCCACCAGCGGCGCGGTGAGCTGGGCGCAGGCGTCGAAGATCGCCCAGGAGTAGTGGGTCCAGGCCGCCGCGTTGAGTACGACGGGGGTCGCGTCGTCGGCCGCGGCGTTGAGCCAGTCGAGCAGCTCGCCCTCGTGGTTGGTCTGGCGGACCTCCACGTCGAGACCGAGCTCGCTCCCCCAGCCGACGCACAGGTCGGCCAGCTCGGCGTGGGTGGTGTGCCCGTAGATCTCCGGTTGCCGCTTCCCGAGCCTCCCGAGGTTGGGGCCGTTGAGCACCAGGACCCTCACGCCGTCATCACCTCGTACGCCGCCCGCAGCAGCTCGTCGTCCGGCCCGCTCAGCACCCGCGGCTCCGCCAGCCCGTGGAGTACGACGAGCCGCAGCTGCGAGCCGCGCGACTTCTTGTCCACCTTCATGGCCGCCAGCAGCTCGTCGTACGACGCACCGCGCCAGCTCACCGGCAGCCCGACGGCCGCGAACGCCGCTCGGTGCCGGTCAGCCACCGCGTCGTCGAGCAGCCCGGCTCGCCTCGCCACCTCGGCGACGTAGCAGCAGCCGATGGCCACCGCCTCGCCGTGCCGCACCGAGTACGCCGACGCCCGCTCGATCGCGTGCGCCATCGTGTGACCGTAGTTGAGCACCTCGCGGCCCGGCCAACCAGCAGAGCGGCCGTCGTCGTTGACCTCTTCCTTGAGGTCGTCGACGACGACGTCGATCTTGACCCGGATCGCCCGCTCGACCAGCTCGCGCAGCACCGGCCCCTCGACGTCGAGCGCGGCCACGGGGTCGGCCTCGACCAGCCGCAGGATCTCGGGGTCGGCGATGAAGCCGCACTTCACGACCTCGCCCATCCCGGCCACCAGCTCTTCGCGCGGCAGCGTGCGCAGCAGCGTCAGGTCGCAGAGGACACCGGCGGGCTCGTGGAAGGAGCCGACCAGGTTCTTGCCGGAGCCGGTGTTGATGCCGGTCTTGCCGCCGACGGCGGCGTCGACCATCGCCAGCAGCGTGGTCGGCACGTGCACCACCCGCACCCCGCGCAGCCAGGTGGCGGCCACGAAGCCGCCCAGGTCGGTGGTCGCCCCGCCGCCGAAGGTGACGACGGCGTCGGAGCGGGTGAAGCCGGCGCGACCGAGGGCCTCCCAGCAGTCGGTGGCCACCGACGCGGTCTTGGCCGCTTCGCCGTCGGGCAACGGCAGGGGCAACACGTCGTAGCGGTCGCCGAGCAGCTTCAGCACCGGCGCGACCAGGTCGTCGAGCCCGGCCGCGTGGACCAGGGCGACCCGCTGAGCCCCCGGGCCGACCAGGTCGACCAGCCGGGCGGTCACGTCGTGACCGACCACGACGTCGTACGGCGAAGCGCCGCCGACCTGCAGCACGGTGGCCGCCGCACTCATCGGCCGGCTCATCGGCCGGCCGCCGCGAGCTCGGCCACGATCGCGTCGGCCACCTCGTCGGGAGACCGCCCGTCGGTGTCGACGGCGACGGTAGCGACCGACTCGTAGATCGGCGTGCGCTCGTCGAGCAGCGCCTTGATCCGGCCGCGGACGTTGCCGAGCAGCAGCGGCCGCGAGGAGCCCAGCCCGACCCGCTTGACGGCCTCGGAGAGCCCGACCCGCAGGAAGACGACCGGTTGTCCGGCGAGCAGCTCGCGGGTGGTGGGGTCGAGGACGGCTCCGCCTCCGAGCGCGAGTACGCCGTCGTGCGCCCCGAGGGCGGCCGCGACCGCGGCCCGCTCCAGCTCGCGGAAGTGCGCCTCACCGGAGTCGACGAAGATGTCGGAGATCGGGCGGCCCTCGGCCGCCTCCACGTCGGTGTCGGTGTCGCGCACCGCGACGCCCCAGCGCTCCGCGAGCACGCCGGCCACCGTGGTCTTGCCGGCACCCATCGGCCCGACGAGTACGACGCGCGGGGAGGTCACCGGTACCTCAGCGAGTCGAGGTAGCCCTGCGCGTTGCGGCGGGTCTCCCCCACCGAGTCGCCGCCGAACTTCTCCAGCACCGCCTCGGCCAGCACCAGCGCGACCATCGCCTCGGCCACGATCCCGGCCGCCGGCACCGCACACACGTCGGAGCGCTGGTGGTGGGCCACGGTCGCCTCGCCGGTGGCCACGTCGACGGTCCGCAGCGCCCGCGGCACGGTCGCGATCGGCTTCATCGCGGCCCGGACCCGCAGGATCTCGCCGGTGGACATGCCGCCCTCGGTCCCGCCCGAGCGCCCGCTGGTACGCCGGATGCCGTCGTCGGTCGACACGATCTCGTCGTGCGCCTCCGATCCCGGGGTGGCGGCCAGCCCGAAGCCGTCGCCGACCTCGACGCCCTTGATCGCCTGGATGCCCATCAGCGCGCCGGCCAGCCGCGCGTCGAGCCTGCGGTCCCAGTGCACGTGCGACCCCAACCCCGGCGGCAGTCCGTGTACGACGACCTCGACGACTCCGCCGAGCGTGTCGCCGTCCTTGTGGGCCTGGTCGATCCGCTCGACCATCAGCTTGGAGGCGTCCGGGTCGAGACAGCGGACCGGGTCGGCGTCGAGCCGCTCGACGTCCTCGGGCGCCGGCACCACGCCGTACGGCGCGGGGACCCCGCCGAGCTCGACCACGTGGGAGACGATCCGGGCGCCGACCGCCTGCTCGAGGAAGTTGCTGGCCACCCGGCCGAGCGCGACCCGGGCCGCGGTCTCGCGGGCGGAGGCGCGCTCGAGGATCGGGCGGGCGTCGTCGAAGTCGTACTTCTGCATGCCGACCAGGTCGGCGTGCCCGGGCCGCGGCCGGGTCAGGGCGGCGTTGCGGGCGAGGGAGTCCAGCTCGGCCTGGTCGACGGGGTCGGCGGCCATCACCTTCTCCCACTTGGGCCACTCGGTGTTGCCGACCTGGATCGCGACCGGTCCGCCCTGTGTCTCGCCGTGGCGTACGCCGCCGATGAACGTGACTTCGTCCTGCTCGAACTTCATCCGCGCACCGCGCCCGTAACCCAGCCGCCGGCGGGCCAGGGCGTCGGCGATGTCGGCGGAAGTCACCTCGACATGGGCCGGCAGGCCCTCGATGATCGCGACCAGGGACGGGCCATGGGATTCACCCGCGGTGAGCCAGCGCAGCATGGCCACAGTCTTTCACGGCGTCCGGCGGCTCCGATCAGCCCCGAGCCGCGACGAGATGGCTCCAGAGCTGGGCTCCCCAGACCACGCCGAGCAGGGCTCCACCCAGCATGAACGGGCCGAACGGGTAGTGCGACGTCTTGGTCTCACCGCGGCGGCGCAGGGTCACCCAGCCGAGCAGGCCGAGGAAGAAGCCGGCGTAGGCCCCGATGACGAGCTGGCCCCAGCCGAGGAAGCCGAGCGCCAGTCCGAGCACCCCGGAGAGCCGGACGTCGCCGTACGACGTGGCGTGCAGGAACCGCCACGCCAGCCAGAAGAACCCACCCATGATCAGCCAGCCCAGGCCGGCCCGGACCAGGTCGTCGGTGTCGCGTTCGATCGCGAAGACCACCAGCAGGAGCACGACCAGGCCGGCGTACGTGGGCGCGATGATCCGGGTCGGGAGGTACCAGGTGCGCAGGTCGACGTACGCGAGCGCCACACCGATCGGGCTGAGCGCGACCAGGTAGATCAGCGGCCAGGCCCAGCCGAGGGCCAGTCCGCAGAGTCCCGCGACGAGTCCCGACGCCAGTGCGCACCTCCACGCGAGGCCGGGCCGGGCGGCGAGGTCGGCGTACGGGACCTTGGCCGGGTAGAGGTCGGGGTCCTCGTCGGGGTTGGGCTCCGGCTCGGGCAACCGCCCCACCAGCGCCGGCACGAACCAGCCGCTCACGGCGCCGACCAGCGCGCAGATTACGGCGGCGGCCAGGTTCGCGGTCATGGCAGAGCAGCGTAGGCGACCGAGGCCGCCGGCGGCGGCGTTCTCCACAGCCCCGCGCGCCGCCTACGGTCTCGGCACGGAGTACTTCGAGTGGAAGAAGTTGGTCGGGTCGACGGCCGCCTTCACCCGCCGCAGCCGGTCGAAGTTGCTGCCGTAGTAGGTCCGCAGGGCCCGCCCCGGCTCGAGATAGTTGACGTAGCCGCCCGCGCTCGCCGAGCCGAACGCCGAGTGACCGCTGCGCACCCAGGAGTACGCCGCGTCGACGGTCGACGAGCCGGCCGATGCGGGCAGCGGGACGTACCACTGGGCGATGCCCTTCGCGCGCCGCCACGGGAAGGCGGTTGCGCCGGGGGTCAGGTCGCCGACGGCGCCACCGAGCGGGTCCAGGATCAGGCTGCCTCCCCCGCCGGCCAGCCCGCGACGGCGTACCAGGCGAACGGCGGCGTCGAGCTGGGTCACCCCACCCGCGATCACGTCGCTCCCGGCCGCGAAGCTCTCGCGGGGCAGCTCGCCAGCCGGCACCAGATGGCACTCCTGGTCGGTCCTGGTGGAGCAGCCGGCGAGCAGCCGGACCGCGTCGTGGTGGCTGCGCGTGAAGAACGTCGCCTGGGTCACCGGGCGCCCGATCGACGCCTCCAACCGGGCCGCCTCGGCATGCCCGTCGCCGGTCGTCGACAGCCCGACGATCCGGACGTCGATCCCGCCGGACGTCGCGTCGAGGTGCACGTTGGCCCACGACGAGCGCGGCATCGCGGGCAGCCGGGCCAGCCAGCCGCGCACCACCTGTTCGGCGTCGGCGGACCGGTAGTGCAGGAAGAAGAAGCCGGCCGACCGGGAAGCGAAGGTGCGGAACGTGTAGCGGGTGACCACGCCGAAGTTGCCGCCCCCGCCGCCGCGCAGCGCCCAGAACAGGTTGGGCTCGCGGCTCGCCGACGTCCTGTGTACGGCGCCGTCGGCCGTCACCACCACCGCCTCGGTCAGGGCGTCGCAGGTGAGCCCCAGCAACCGGCTCTCCACGCCCACGCCGCCGCCCAGGGTCAATCCGGAGACGCCCACGGTCGGGCAGGTGCCGGTCGGGATGGTCCGGCCGTGCCCGTCGAGCGTGTCGTGGACATCGAAGAGCCTGGCGCCCGCCTGGACGGTCGCCTCGCCGGCGTCGTACCGGACCCGGCGCATCCGGGTGAGGTCGAGCTGGATGGCACCGGTGCCGGTCGAGACGCCGACGTACGAGTGGCCGCCGCTGCGCGGGCGCAGGGTCAGGTCGTGCGCCCGGGCGAACTTGATGGTCTCGACGACGTCGGAGAGTGCCTCGGCCCGGACCACGGCCGTCGGCCGGATCCCGTCGTAGCGCGGGTCGTAGAGCCGGTGTGCCGCGGCATAGCCCGACTCTCCCGGCCGGACCAGGTCACCCTCGAGGCCGGCCTCGAAGGCGGCCCAGGTGCGGTCGGTGATGCCTCCGAAGAGCTGCGCCGAGCGAGCCGGCCCGCCGAGCAGCGCGGCACCCGCGCCGACCGCTCCGACGGCTCCGGTCGCCGCGCCCGCGCGCAGGAAGGTTCTGCGGTCCATGGTTCTTCCCCCTTGGTCTCACCGGTACGACGCCGGCAGGACGCATCGGGTTGCCGCCAGACGCAGATTCGTCGTGCCCGTCCGGACGAGGGGCTCAGCGGGACTCGGCCAGCGCGGTCTCGCCGGCGGCCCGGAGTACGCCGACGTCGACCAGGCCTCCCGTGAACAGCTCGACCTGGAGCGCGGCCTGATGGACCAGCAGGTCGAGCCCACCGACCACCACCCGCTCATCGTCACCGTCCAGCACGGAGGCGGCCAGCGGGGTCGGCCAGGGATGGTAGAGCACCTCGAAGACCACGGGTACGGCGCGGCAGCGCGCGACCAGGTCGTCGTCCTGGGCGGTGGCGGGGATCGTGGAGACGACGACGTCGCCGACCACCTCGGCGGTGCCGAGCTCCGCGAAGACCACGTCCGGCCGGGCCGGATGCGCGGCCACCGCGGCCAGGGTCTCGGCCGCCCGGTCCCGGCTCCGCGCGAGCACCCGCACCTCGCGGCAGCCGAGGTCGACCAGGGCCAGGCCGGCCGAGGTCGCGGTCGCGCCCCCGCCCAGCACGGTCGCGGTCGCCGGTACGCCGGCGTACCGCTCTCGGAGCGCGGCCGCCGCCCCCGGTACGTCGGTGTTGTGCGCCAGTCGCCGGCCACCCTCGAGCACCAGCGTGTTGGCCGCGCCCGCGCGCCGAGCCGTCTCCGAGACCTCATCGGCAAGCGGCACCAGCTCGCGCTTCAGCGGCATCGTCAGCGACAGGCCGCGCCACGAGTCGTCGAGCCCGTCGAGGAACTCCGCGAGCGTGCCCGCGGGCACCCGCACGGCGTCGTACGTCCAGTCCAGGCCGAGCGCGTCGTACGCCGCCCGGTGCAGCGCAGGCGAGAGCGAGTGGGCGATCGGGTCGCCCAGCACGCCACATCTCATCGGCCCGGCTGCCTTCGACACGGCCTCAGCACGCCTCGGAGGTCTCGCAGTAGTGCTTGTACTCCTGCTTGTACTCCGCGAACTCGTCCGCCGTCTCGGCGAACTTGGTCTCGCCGGTGCGCAGGTTGACCGTCACGTAGTAGTACCAGTCGCCCTCGGTCGGATGCGTCGCCGCCTGGATCGCGGCGTCACCGGGCGCCTCGATCGGAGTCGGCGGCAGCCCCGCGTGCAGATAGGTGTTGTACGGCGAGTCGAGCTCCAGGTCGTCGTACGTCAGGGCCACGCCGAGCGACCGGTTCATCGCGTAGTTGATCGTGGAGTCGATCTGGAGCTTGCCCGTGGTGCCCGCGGTGCCGGGGTTCTCGAGCCGGTTGTAGATGACCCGCGCCACCTTGCCGCGGTCCTGGTCGCGGCTCGCCTCGGCCTCGACCAGGCTGGCCACGATCATCACCTCGGCCGGCGAGTAGCCCAGCCGCTTCGCCGCCGCAGCGAGGTCGGCGTCGGCCGCCGCCTGCTTCCAGCGGTCCACCATCTCCTTGAGCATCGACTGCGGGGTGGAGTTCGGCGGGTAGAGATAGGTCGCCGGGAAGAGGTAGCCCTCCGGGTTCCCTTGCGCGTACGACGGCAGCCCCAGCGACGCCGGCTTGTCGAGCACCTTCTCGAACTGCGCCTTGGAGAACTTGGTCTTGTCGGCGAGGATGCCGACGATGTCGACCGCCCGGAGCCCCTCCGGGATGGTGACGGTGTCCTTGATCAGGTTCTTCGGGTTGACCAGGACCTCGAGGGCCGCGCTGGCCTTCATCTCCTTGCGGAGCTGGTAGAAGCCGACCTGGATGCCCTGCGCGTCGGGGTTGGCCGCGAACGCCGCGGTGAAGGCGCCCACGCTCTCCACCACGCCCTTGCTCTTGAGGGTGTTGCCGATGTCGGTGCCCGTGTCGCCCTCCTTCACCTCGATGTACACCTGGCCGGTGCCCGGGCCGGGATAGTCGGCGGGGCCGGCGAGCTTCTCCTTGATCGTCTCGATGCCGGTGCTCAGCGCGAACCAGCCGCCACCGATCAGCACCGCCAGCGCCACCAGCACGGCCAGGCAGCCGGGCAGACCGCAGCCGCTCTTCTTCTTCGGCTTCTTCCCGCCGCCCTGCCGCCCGTTCCGCGTGGTGTCGGCGGCACGCTTGGACGGCTTCGCCGGCTTGCCCCGGCGGCGGCTGCCCGGCTCGCTTACCGGGCGTGGGCGTACGGGCTCGCTCGCGGGCTCACCAGCCGGCTCGCTGCCCGAGCCGAGGAACGAGTCGAGGACCGGTTCGTACGACTGGTGGCCGACCGGCTGGCTGACCGGGGCGGCGTACGGATCGCGCAACGGTGCGGTGAGTGGATCAGTGAGTGGGTCGCGCAACGGGTCGCCGTACGACGCCTGGACGGGCTGCCGGTAGGGCTCTCGATGCGGCTCGCGGTAGGGCGTCGCCTCCAGCGGGTTGCGGAACGGGTCGTCGTCGGGCCGCCGGTCGGGTTGGCCGTCGAAGAAACCGCCGTACTCGTCGTTCCGCTCGCTCATCCCTCAACCTCGACGATCTCGCCCGGCTCCCTGCCGGAGCTGCGTTCGGTGTCCAGTGCGTTCTGCAGGATCACCACCGCGGCGACCTGGTCGACCACGGCCCGCCGCTTCCCTCCTTTGCGGCCCCGCTCGCGCAACATGCCCTCGGCGGACACGGTGGTCAAGCGTTCGTCACACATTCGTACCTGAACGGGGGTAACCCGAGCCGCCAGCAGGCGCGCGAACTCCCTCGCCTTGGCCGCCGCCGGACCCTCGCGCCCCGACAGTGACCGGGGCAGCCCGACGACGATCTCGAAGGCGTTCTCGTCGGCCGCGATCGCCGCGATCCGGTCCAGGTCGCCCTTGCCGACGGGTACCGTCTCGACCGGCGTGGCCAGGAAACCCGAGGGGTCGCTGCGGGCGACCCCGATCCGGGCATCTCCGGGATCGATCCCGAGACGCACGCCTGGTCTCAAGCCCCGGCCGCCATCCGGGCCACCTCGACCTCGACCAGCGCGAGCGCCTCGTCGATGCGCGAGGCGTCCGTGCCGCCGCCCTGGGCCACGTCGTCCTTGCCGCCGCCCCTGCCGCCTACCAGCGGCCCGACGGCGCGGACCAGCGCGTTGGCGGAGACACCACGCGAGCGCGCCTCGTCGTTGACGGCGGCCACCACCGAGACCTTGCCTTCCGCGTTGCCTATCACCACGACGGCGGCCGGGCGACCGGCCGCGAGCCGGCCCCGGACGTCCAGCGCCAGGGTGCGTACGTCGCCACCGCCCGCGCCGTCCACGCGGTGCGCGACCAGGCTGACGCCGCCCACGTCCTTGGCACCCGCCGCCAGCGCTCCGCCCGCGGAGAGCAGCTGCGCGACCCGGACCTTCTCGATCTCCTTCTCCGCGACCCGCAGCCGCTCGACCATGTCGCCGACCCGGTCGGGCAGCTGCTCGGGCCGCACCTTGAGCAGTTCGGAGAGCTGGTTGACGAGCACGTGCTCGCGGGCCAGGAAGTCATAGGCGTCGGTGCCGACCAGCGCCTCCACCCGTCGTACGCCGGAACCGATCGACGACTCACCGAGCAGCTTGATCACACCGAGCTGACCCGAGCGGCCGGCGTGGGTGCCGCCGCAGAGCTCTCGCGCCCAGTCGCCCACGGAGACGACTCGCACCTCGTCGCCGTACTTCTCGCCGAAGAGCGCCATCGCGCCCGACTTCACGGCCTCCGCCTGGGTCATGATCTCGGCGTGCACGTCGAGGTCGGCCATGACGTACTCGTTGACGCGCGCCTCGACGTCGGCCATCACCGACTCGGGCACCGCACCCGTGGCCGAGAAGTCGAACCGGAACCGTCCCGGCGCGTTCTCCGAGCCGGCCTGGGTCGCGGTCTCACCGAGCTCCTCGCGGAACGCCTTGTGGACCATGTGGGTGGCCGTGTGCGCGCGCGAGATCGACCGGCGCCGATCCACGTCGACCCGGGCCTGGGCGCCGAGGCC
>DASXRJ010000376.1:0-10506 GCA_036506675.1 Nocardioides sp.
TACGGCGTGGTCCGGCGCACCGTGGCGACCATGCTGAGCGCCATCTCGGAGCCCGTGGTCGGCGCGGCCGTCGTCCGCTCCTACGCCATCGAGGGACGCACCCAGGACCGCATCGACACCGCGATCTCGGCCAACCGGGCCGCCAACACCAGGGCGCAGGGCTTCACGGTGATGTCGTTCTCGCTCGGCGGCATCTCGGCCGGGCTGGCGAACGCCGGGGTGCTGATCATCGGCATCAAGCTCGGCTTCGCGGGCGACATCACGGCCGGCAAGGTGCTGGCCTTCGCGTTCCTGGTCAGCCTGTTCGTCAACCCCGTGCAGATGGGCACCCAGATCCTCACCGACGCCCAGAACGCCATCGCCGGCTGGCGCCGGGTGATCGGGATCCTCGAGACGCCCGCCGACCTGGTCGACCCGGGCCCGGAAGGCGCCACGCTGCCGCGCGGACCCATTGAGGTGGCCTTCGAGCGCGTGACCTTCGCCTACCCGGGCGGCGCGCCGGTGCTCCACGACATCGACCTCCGGCTCGACCCCGGCAGCCGGGTGGCCGTGGTCGGCGAGACCGGATCCGGGAAGTCGACGGTCGCCAAGCTGTTGACCCGGCTGATGGACCCGACCGCGGGCGTCGTACGACTCGACGGCGTCGACCTGCGCGAGATCTCCGACTCGTCCCTGCGGCGGAGCGTGGTGCTGGTGCCGCAGGAGGGCTTCCTCTTCGACGACACGCTGGCCGCCAACGCCCGCTACGGCAAGCTCGACGCCACCGACGCGGAGATCGAGGACTCGGCTGCCGAGCTCGGTCTCGACGACTGGCTGGCCGCCCTGCCACGGGGGCTCCGGACCAAGGTTGGTCAGCGCGGCGAGTCGCTGAGCGCGGGGGAGCGGCAGCTGGTCGCGCTGCTGCGGGCGCATCTGGCCGACCCCGACCTGCTGGTGCTCGACGAGGCCACGAGCGCGGTCGACCCGCACCTGGAGATGCGGATCAACCGGGCCCTCGAACGGCTGATGTCCGGCCGCACCAGCGTGACCATCGCGCACCGGTTGAGCACCGCCGAGAGCGCCGATGAGGTGCTCGTGGTCGACGCGGGTCGGATCGTCCAGCGCGGCCCGCACGCCGATCTGGTCGCCGAGGGCGGCGTGTACGGCGGGCTCCATGCGAGCTGGGTTTCGCAGCAAGGGTGACGGCTGGGGCCGCCCGCAAAGAGAAATTTTCGAGTCTGGCCACCAGGTCTGGCCGAAGGATCTTGCCGCAGGCAAGCAGAACGTGCAACCGTCGAAAAGTGACATCTCGGGAGACTTCGGACATTCACCATTCGCTGTGGCGCAACCACGACTTCATGGTGTTGTGGACCAGCCAGACGGTCTCCGCGCTGGGCAGCTCGATGAGCTTCTTCGTGTTCCCGCTGGTCGGTCTCGCGCTCACCGGGTCCCTGATCCAGGCCGCGTTCGCCGGCACCGCGTTCACGCTGGGGTCGGTCGCGTCGAGGCTGCCGGCCGGCGTACTCGTGGACCGGTGGAACCGCCGGAAGGTGCTGTTCGCGTCGAGTGCAGCGGGTGCGGCGCTCTACGCGAGCCTGGCGCTGGCGATGTTGGGCGACAGCCTCTCGATCGGGCACCTGGTCGTGGTCGCCTTCGCGTCCGGGGTGGTGTCCAGCTTCTTCCTCCCGGCGGAGACGGCGTCGCTGCGCCGCGTCGTACCCACCGAGGAGCTGCCGACGGCGTTCAGCCACAACCAGGCCCGCCGGCACGTCGCGGACCTGGCCGGAGCGCCCCTGGGCGGCATCCTGTACGGACTCGGCCGGGCTTTCCCGTTCCTCTTCGACTCGGTCACCTACGCCCTCTCGGCCGTCGCGATCACCCGGATGCGTACGCCGCTGCCCGCGCCGCGCCGCGACCATGCCGAGAGCTCGACCATGGTCCGCGATATCGGCGAGGGCCTGCGGTTCATGCTGTCGCACGAGTTCTTCCGGGCGTTCCTGGCCTTCGCGGCGTTGGCCAACTTCGCCAGCAAGGCCCTGTTCCTGGTGCTGATCCTCAAGCTCGCCTCCGCGGGGGTCAGCCCGGCCATGATCGGCGCTATCGACGCGGCGGGCGGCCTGGCCGGCATCGTCGGGGCGTTCTGCGCGCCGTGGCTGATCCGGCGGATCCCGAACGGGTGGCTCGCGATCGTGGGCGGCCTCGTGTCGGCGGTCGTGCTGATCCCGATCGCCTACACCAACGACCCCTTCCTGATCGGTGGCCTGATCGGGCTGGTGCTGCTGATCAACCCGGCCGCCAACGCCTCGGTGGCCTCGTACCTCACCGCCGTCACGCCGGACCGGTTCCAGGGCCGGACCGGAGCCTCGCTCTCCTTCTGCGTCACCCTGCTGATGCCGCTCGGGCCGCTGACCGGTGGCTGGCTGCTGCACACGGTGGGCGGCCCGGACGCGATCCTGATCACCTCCGGGCTGACCGCGCTGGCCGTGGCCCCGCTGCTGCTGAGTGGCGAGGTACGCCGGCTGCCGACCCCGGACCGCTGGGCGATACCCGAGAGCGACGCGATGGCCACCGCGGGGATACTGAGGGCGTGACCTCTCTGGACCCGGCGATCGGCGAACGGCTCAAGCGCACCCCCGACGGCCTGGTCCCGGCCGTGGTCCAGCAGCACGACACCGGCGAGGTGCTGATGCTGGGCTGGATGGACGACGAGGCGCTGGCGCGCACGCTCACCACCGGGCGGGCGACGTACTGGTCGCGCAGCCGCCGGGAGTACTGGGTCAAGGGCGAGACCTCCGGCAACCGCCAGTGGGTCAAGGAGGTCCGGCTCGACTGTGACGGCGACACGCTGCTGGTGAAGGTCGACCAGGAGGGCGCGGCCTGCCATACCGGAGACCGGACCTGCTTCGACGCCGACGTACTCGGGCCATGACGAGCACCGGGAAGACGAGCTCCGAGAACCGGCGCACCTTCGGCCCCGTGGTGCTGGTCGGGTTGGCCTCGGCCGGGCTGACCGCCGTCGCGGCGGCCAAGACCTGGGCGTTCCCCTCGGGCGACGACGCGAGTGCCGGCCACCTGGCCGGGGCGACCGCCGTCAGCTCCGCCGGGGAGGTGCCGCTGGCCTCGGCGCTCGCGCTGGTCGTGCTGGCCGCCTGGGGCGTGCTTCTTGTGACCCGAGGCCGCGTACGCCGGGTGGTCGCGGTCGCGGGGATGGCCGCGGCGGTCGGCGTGGTGGCCACGGTGGTCTACGGGCTGCGCACGCTCCCGGCCGGCATCCGCGACGAGTACGCCGCGATCGGCGTACCAGAGGTCGACGTGCACTTCGGCGCCTGGCTCTGGGCCGCGCTCGCCGGTTCGTTGCTCAGCGTGGCGGCGCTGGCCCTGGCGGTCCGGTTCGCGCCGAGCTGGCCCGAGATGGGCAGCCGGTACGACGCCCCGGGCGGCGCCGGATCCGCCGGCCGGCCCGAGGAGCCGGAGTCCAACCTCGACATCTGGAAGGCACTCGACGAGGGCCGCGACCCGACCGAGTGAATCCTGGCTCTAGACTGTCCCGGACGCATCGCACGCCCCTGAGGAGAGCTCCCGCATGTCTGCTGACAACCACGGCAACACCCCCGCCGCCTGGACGGCCGTCACCGTCGCCATGCTCGGTTTCGTGGTTGCGGGGGTCGGCCTGATGATGTCGCCGGTCAACCTGGTGATCTTCTGGGTCGGGATGATCCTGCTGCCCGTAGCCGCCGTGGTCTGGGTGGTCATGGAGAAGGCCGGCCTGGGCGCCGCCCGGCACTGAGCGCCATGACCTCGGTCGCCCAGCCCTTCCAGCCCGCTCAGCGGGCCGAGACCCGCGCGCAACGGATGCTGCGCCCGGCGCTCGGCCTCGGGGGACTGGCGGCCGCCACGCTCGCCCTGCACTTCCGCGACCCGCATGCGCACGCGAGCTGGGGCCTGTGCCCCCTCTACGCGACGACCGGCATCTACTGCCCTGGCTGCGGCGGCCTGCGCGCGGTCAACGACCTGAGCAACGGCGACATCCTCGGGGCGGCCTCCAGCAACCTGCTGTTCTTCGTCTCGATCCCGCTGATCGTCTTCCTGCTCGGCCGCTGGGTGCACGACTCCTGGTACGGCGTCGAGCGCGGCCGGACCTGGCTATCCTCGTGGGCCTTCATGTACGGCGCCCTCGGGGTCGCCGCGGTCTTCACCGTGCTGCGCAACACCCCCGCTGGGTCCTGGCTCGCCCCCTGATGCTGGGCACGCGAAACGGGCCGCCCGGCGTACCGGACGGCCCGTCTGCGTAGCGCTCGGCCTCAGCTGGAGGCGCGGATCGCGATGTTGGCGATGATGCCCAGGATGCTCAGCGCGGTGCCGATGATGCCCAGGATGAAGGCGGCCTTGCCCTTGCCCGCGTTGGGGCCGGGCTCGTTCATCACCTGCTGGCCCATGATGATCGCCGGGATACCGGTGAACAAGCCGCAGCACGGGATGCTCAGGATGCCGAGCACGAGGGCCCAGGTCGACTTGGAACCGTTGTCCGGGACGGGTGCGCCGTAGCCGGGCTGGCCGTAGCCGCCGCCGGGCGGAGGTGCTTGGTAACTCATTCGGGTTCTGCCCCCTTCGTCTGGCCGTGCGTTCGCGCGGCTTTCATCGGATCGGTCACCGCGGTTGATCGCGGCGGCCACCGGGCGTCTGGCGAGCCCGGAAAGGTGTGGTCAGTAGCCGCCGGAGGAGCTCCCGCCCGCGAGCAGTCCGACGCCCAGGATGACCGCCCAGAGCACGATGCCCAGAGCGAGCAGGATCATCGAGATCAGGCCCATGATCCAGCCGGCCTTGGCCATGCCCTCGCCGGTCAGCGCGCCGTTGGACGCGAGGATCTCCTGCTCGGCACGACGGCCCACGATGTAGGCCGGGATGCCGAGAAACCCGCAGCACACGAGGGACAGGATGCCGAGGACCATCGCGGTCGTCGCCGACCCGTGCGGCTGTCCCATGCCTCCCTGCATGGGCTGGCCGTAGGCGCCGGGTGGCGGGGGTGCGCCGTAGCTCATCGAGGTGCTCCTTCTGGTCGGCGGGCCTGGAGAGGAAAACTACACAGCCTCGACAGGGTTACGAGGTTCCCACGCTTCCCTGGGAGGGGACGATCAAACCTCAGAGGTTGCTGGTGCCGCTGTAGTCGAAGCTGCCGAGGGCCAGCGCGAGCACGAACAAGCCGATCGAGAGCACGATCGCGACGCCACCGGTGATGATGCCGGCCAGCGCCATACCGGCGCCGGTCTGGGCGCCGTTGGACTGCGCGACCCGCTGGCGGGCGATGAAGCCCATCACCACCGCGGCGATGCCACCTGGCACGCCGAGCGCACCGCAACAGAATCCCAGCAGGATGCTCACGATGCCGGTCACCATCGCCGCCACGGCGAGGCCGTTGGTGCCTGGGGCGCCCTGGGCGCCGGGCGTCTGACCCGGGTACGGCGACTGGCCGTACGCCGGCTGCCCGTACGCCGGTTGCCCATAGCCCGGCTGACCGTAGCCCGGCTGACCGCCGTACGGCTGGCCATAGCCCGGCTGACCATATCCCGGCTGGCCGTACCCTGGCTGGCCGTAGCCAGGCTGCTCCGGCTGGGTCGGATAGGGCGGGTACGGCGAGCCGCCCGACTGTCCACCGGCCTGCGTCGGCGGGTCGTAGGGGTCCTGGGGGTCGTCCCCGGACGACGGCTTGTCGAAGCTGGGCGGCTGGCTCACCAGGATCTCCTGTCGATGAATCGAGCCGACAACGTATCGCGACCCGGGTCACCCGTCACCGAGCCGGGGGGCGCGTGAGAGGCTTGGCCGCATCCCAGCGATTCAGGAAGAAGTGACGTGAGCTCTGTCCTCGACGACATCGTCGACGGCGTACGCCAGGATCTGGCCCGCCGGGAGGCCGCCGTACCGCTGGAGCGGCTCCGCGAGCAGCTCGCCGCCGTACCCGGCCCGCGCGACCCGATGCCCGCCTTCCGAGCGCCCGGCGCGAGCGTGATCGCGGAGGTCAAGCGGCGCAGCCCGAGCAAGGGCGACCTGGCCGACATCCCCGACCCGGCCGCGCTGGCCGCGGCCTACGCACGCGGGGGAGCGGCCGCGATCAGCGTGCTGACCGAGGAGCGCCGGTTCCAGGGCAGCCTCGACGACCTGCGCGCGGTCCGGGCCGCGGTCGAGACGCCGCTGCTGCGCAAGGACTTCATCGTCACCGACTACCAGCTCGTCGAGGCGCGCACGGCCGGCGCCGACCTGGTGCTGCTGATCGTCGCGGCGCTCGACGACGCCCGCCTGCGCGAGCTGCACGCGCACGCCCGTGAGCTCGGGCTGACCGTGCTGGTGGAGGTGCACGACGAGGCCGAGACCGAGCGGGCGGTCGAGCTGGGCGCCGAGCTGATCGGCGTCAACGCGCGCAACCTCAAGACCCTGGCCGTCGACCCGGACACGTTCGGGCGGGTGGCCCCGCTGATCCCCGACGACCGCGTCAAGGTGGCGGAGTCCGGGATCGGCGGCCCCGACGACGTCAAGCGGTACGTCGCCGAGGGCGCCGACGTCGTACTCGTCGGTGAGGCACTGGTGAAGGACGGCGACCCCGAGGGCGCCGTACGAGCGATGACGGGAGTGGACGCGTGAGCTTCGATGCCGACGACCGTGGCTATTTCGGTGACTTCGGCGGGCGGTACATGCCCGAGGCCCTGGTTGCCGCACTCGACGAGCTGACCGTGGCCTGGCGGGACGCGATGGCCGACCCGGAGTTCGTGGGGGCGTTCGAGACCATCCTGCGCGAGTACGCCGGCGTCCCGAGCCTCCTGTACGACGCCAAGCGGCTCAGCGACAAGATCGGCACCCGGGTGCTGCTCAAGCGCGAGGACCTCAACCACACCGGTGCCCACAAGATCCGCAACGTGCTCGGCCAGGCGCTGCTCACCAAGCGGATGGGCAAGCGCCGGGTGATCGCGGAGACCGGGGCCGGCCAGCACGGCGTGGCCAGCGCGACCGCGGCGGCGTACTTCGGGCTCGACTGCACCGTCTACATGGGCTCGGTCGACACCAAGCGGCAGGCGCTCAACGTGGCGCGGATGGAGCTGCTCGGCGCCACCGTGGTGCCGGTCGACTCCGGGAGCGCGACGCTCAAGGACGCCATCAACGAGGCCCTGCGCGACTGGGTGGCCAGCGTCGACCACACGGCGTATCTCTTCGGTACGGCGGCCGGGCCGCACCCGTTCCCGAGCATGGTCCGCGACTTCACCCGTGGCATCGGCGACGAGGCCCGGGCCCAGTGCCTCGAGCTGACCGGCAGGCTGCCCGACGCGATCGCCGCCTGCGTCGGGGGTGGGTCCAACGCGATCGGCCTGTTCACGGCGTTCCTCGACGACGCCGATGTGAAGATCTACGGCTTCGAGGCGGGTGGCGACGGCGTCGACACCGGCCGGCACGCGGCCACGATCTTCGCCGGGGACAGCGGCGTACTCCACGGGGCGCGCACCTTCGTCCTCCAGGACGAGGACGGCCAGACCATCGAGTCCCACTCGATCTCCGCGGGCCTCGACTACCCGGGAGTCGGGCCGCAGCACAGCCACCTGGCCAAGACCGGGCGGGCGACGTACCTGCCGGTGACCGACGCCGAGGCGATGGACGCGCTGGCCCTGCTGGCCCGCACCGAGGGGATCATCCCGGCGATCGAGTCCGCGCACGCGCTGGCCGGTGCGCTCAAGCTCGCCGAGGAGCTCGGGCCCGACCGCACGATCCTGGTCAACCTCTCCGGGCGCGGCGACAAGGACATGGGTACGGCGATGGACTGGTTCGGGCTCCACCCCACCGACGTTCAGGCCGGCGGACAGGAGGGCCCGAAGTGAGCGTCAGCGTCGCCTTCGAGAAGGCCCGCGCCGAGGGGCGGGCGGCCCTGGTCGGCTACCTGCCGGCCGGCTTCCCGGACGTCGACGGCGGCATCGAGGCGATCAAGGCGATGGCCGCGGCCGGCTGTGACGTGATCGAGATCGGGCTGCCCTACAGCGACCCGGTCATGGACGGCCCGACCATCCAGGCGGCCGCACAGCAGGCGCTCGAGGGCGGCGTACGCACCAAGGACGTGCTGCGCACCGTCGAGGCGGTCGCCGCGACCGGCGTACCGACGCTGGTGATGACGTACTGGAACCCCGTCGACCACTACGGAGGCGCCAGCCGACGTAGCGACGGGCTCAGTGGTGTTGCGCGGTTCGCGAGAGACCTGGCCAGCGCCGGGGGAGCCGGCCTGATCACACCCGACCTGACCCCCGACAGTGGGGCCGACTGGATCGCGGCCGCCGACGACCACGGCCTCGACAAGGTGTTCCTGGTCGCGCCGAGCTCCACCGACGAGCGGATCGCGATGACGACGGCGGCCTGCCGCGGGTTCGTCTACGCGACCGCCGTGATGGGCGTGACCGGTGCCCGCACCACCACCAGCGACCTGGCCGGGCCGCTGGTGGCCCGGACCCGCGCCCTCAGCCCGGCCGGGGCCGACCTGCCGGTCGGCGTCGGGTTGGGCGTCTCCAACGGCGTCCAGGCCGCCGAGGTCGCGTCGTACGCCGACGGGGTGATCGTCGGCTCGGCGTTCGTCCGCACCCTGCTCGACGCGGGCGCCGATCGGACGGCCGGGCTCGCGGCCCTGACCGCCCTCACCCGAGACCTGGCCGAGGGTGTCCGTGCGTAGACCGCTCGTCCCCGCCGTTCTGCTCGTCGTGGCGCTGGTTGCGGTACCGGCCGGCTGCTCGCGGGCGCAGACCCTGGACACCCGCTCCGACGACGGCTACTACGGCGCGGTCCTGACCGACCAGTACGTCGTCCCTGCGGTCACGCTGACCGACACCTCCGACGCGCCGTACGACCTGCGCGCCTCGACCACCGCGCCGCTGACGCTGTTCTTCTTCGGCTACACGCACTGCCCCGACACCTGCCCGGCCGTGCTGGCGTCCATCGCGGGGGCGATGACCCGGCTCGACGACGACCAGCGCCAGCAGGTCTCGGTCGTCTTCGTGACCACCGACCCGGCCCGCGACGACGAGGGCGTGCTGCGTCATTACCTCGACCGGTTCGACCCGAGTTTCGAGGGTCTGACCGGTTCTCTGGACACGATCAGTACGCTCGGCGACGCGATGGGCGTGTTCATCCAGAAGGGGCAGCAGCTCCCGACGGGTGGGTACGACGTCAGCCACGGCACCCAGGTGGTCGCGGTCGACGCTCACGACCGCTCGCCGATCGTCTGGACCGAAGGCACCTCATCGGCTCAGTTCGCCTCCGACATCATCCGCCTGCTCGACGACCCGCTGGAGGACCAGTGACCGCCCTGCTCACGACGCCTGTGACGACCGCGCTGAACACAGCGCTGCACAGCGTCCTCACGATCCCCAGCCCGAGCCAGGGCGTCTGGCACATCGGGCCGGTGCCGATCCGCGCCTACGCGCTGTGCATCATCGCCGGCATCATCGTGGCGATCATCATCTCCGAGCGGCGGTGGGCGGCCCGCGGCGGCCGCGTCGGCGACATCCAGGACCTGGCGCTGTGGGCGGTGCCGTTCGGCCTGGTCGGCGGCCGGCTCTACCACGTGATCACGGACAACGACCTCTACTTCGGCGAGGGCAAGAACCCCATCACCGCGCTCTACGTCTGGCGCGGCGGGCTCGGCATCTGGGGCGCGATCGCGCTGGGCGCGGTCGGCGTGTGGATCGGCTGCCGGCAGAAGGGCATCAGGATGCTGCCCGCCATCGACACGATGGCGCCGGGCGTGGTCGTCGCCCAGGCGATCGGCCGCTGGGGGAACTACTTCAACCAGGAGCTCTACGGCCGCAAGACCGACCTGCCCTGGAAGCTCGAGATCACCAAGGATCCCGAGGGCTACGCCACCGCGCCGACGTACCACCACCCGACGTTCCTCTACGAATGCATCTGGGACCTCGGCGTCTTCGGCCTGTTGATCTGGGCGGAGCGCCGGTTCAAGCTGGGCTACGGCCGGGTGATGGCGCTCTACATCATGGGTTACACCGCTGGCCGGGCCTGGATCGAGGATCTGCGCGTCGACAAGGTCCAGCTCAACGACGTACTCGGGCTGCGGCTGAACGTCTGGACCTCGATCGTCCTCTTCGTCGCCGGTGCTGTGTGGTTCTGGTGGAGCGCCCGCAAGCACCCCGGCCGCGAGGAGTCCCTGTACGTCGAGGGTCGCGGCCCCGCCGCCGAAGCCCCGGACGCTGAAGCGTTGGCCGCCGAAGCGTTGCCCGCCGACCCGTCGGACGAGAACGCCGACGAGACTGCGGACGACTTCGCTGAGGACACGCCCGTCGCGGAGGACCCCGACGAGACGCCCGAGGTCGAGGTCGAGGCCGCTGACACCGACCCGGTCGAGGCGGCCCCCGCCGACGAGGTCGAGGTGGCAGGCGAGGTCGAGCCCGAGGTCGCCGAGGAGCCGGTGGTCGAGGAGCCGGTGGTCGAGGAGCCGGTGGTCGAGGAGCCGGTGGTCGAGGAGCCGGAGGTCGAGGAGCCGGTGGTCGAGGA
>DASXRJ010000377.1:0-4268 GCA_036506675.1 Nocardioides sp.
GTTCATGCTCGGCGTCAGCGCCGACAACCGCGCGGCCGCCCGAATTGCCGCCGGTGACCACATCGACGTCGACATCGAACTCGACACCGAACCCCGCACCGTCACGGTGCCACCCGACCTCGCCGCCGCCCTCGACACCGATCCCCAGGCCCGGCGTCGATTCGACGAACTGTCCTACAGCAACCAACTGCGCCACGTCCTCGCCGTCGACGGCGCGAGAACCGCCGACACCCGCCAACGCCGAATCGTCAAGATCGTCGAAGACCTGCGCGTGGGATAGTCGGTCATGTCGGGGCTGACCGGCGCGCGCGACGTCCTGCCGGTCAGACCCCCACTCCGGGGACGGCGAATCGTGACCGGCCCAACCCTGCCCGGGCATCGCGCGCCGGCGTGGCGACGTTCGAGTTCGCCGCCTACGCGGAGTGGCTCGCGCGCTGCTGGTGAGCCGCCACGAGCCGGGCTCCGGGCTGGGTCGTGCCGGACTGCGACGGGCACACCAGGTGTGGGAGCAGTTGCAGCACGCGCTCTCGCAGGTCGGCCAGGGCGTTGCCGGAGCCGGACAGGTAGTGCAGCAGTGCCTGCTGGAACAGGCCGTCGAACATGGCGTAGGCCACCGGCGACGGCACGACGAGCCTGGCGTCGCCGAGTTCGGCGAAGCGGCTGACGATGCGCCAGATCATCCGCTCGAGGCTCTGGTCGATCTCCAGGACGTCGGCGCGGAAGGACTCCTCGAACAGCGACTGGGAGCGCAGGTCGTACCAGAGGCGATGCATGAGCGCCTCGTCGCGCAGGGTCTGCACGAGGCCCTCGGCGAAGCCCTGGGCCAGGGCGTCGCCGGTGCGGGCGGTGGCCACGATCTGGTCGTAGCGCTGCACGCAGTGCGCCTTGTACTGCCGCACGCAGTACGTGATCAGGTCCACCTTGTCCCGGAAGTAGTAGTGCAGGACGCCGTGCGAGAACGCGGAGTTCTGGGCGATCTCGCGCAGGCTGGTGCGCGCGTAGCCGAGCTCGGAGAGGGTCTGGATGGCCGCGTCCGCGAGCGTCTTGCGGCGCTCCTCGAACTTGTCGACCTGGGACCGCGAGACCCGGTCGATCCTCTCGGCAGCCTTGGTCACGGTGCGCGTCTTTCCTCGGGGTCGGGGCCCGCACCCCTGCGCGCCTGGACCCAGCGTAACTCGGCGTTGCATGCCGGGCCGAGCGTCTTGACAAGTGTCCAGGAAAGTCTTGACAGTTGTCCAGAAGCCTTCTTACGGTGTGCTGCGCATCACCAGATGCGCGACGGGCGGGTGGATCAGGAGGAGCTCGGATGGCAGCGTTCGAACTGACGGGCCGGCGGGCTCTCGTCACCGGAGGGGCCCGCGGCCTCGGCGCAGGCATGGCCAGCGCCCTCGCGGCCGCCGGCGCGGCGGTCATGATCGGGGACGTGCTGAAGGACGTCGGCGAGCAGACCGCGGCGAGCATCCAGCGTTCCGGCGCGCAGGCCGGGTTCGTGGCGCTGGACGTCACCAGCGAGGCCGACTGGGAGGGCGCCGTCGCGCGGACCATCGCCGAGCTCGGCGGCCTGGACATCCTGGTGAACAACGCCGGGATCGAGATCTCGGCACTGGTCGTCGACCAGGACCCCGACGAGCTGCGGCGCATGCTGGACGTCAACGTTGTCGGCACGGCGCTGGGCTGCAAGCACGGGCTGCGGGCCATGCGTCCCGGCGGAGCGGCCGGTGCCGGTGGTGCGATCGTCAATGTCGCCTCGGTCGCCGCGACCATCGCCTTCCCCGGGATCTCCGGCTACTCGGCGACCAAGTCCGCGGTCGACCGGCTGACAAGGGTGGCCGCGTTCGAGTCCGGCAAGCTCGGTTACGGGGTGCGGGTGAACTGCGTCTACCCGGGCCTGGTGCCGACCGAGATGGGCATGAAGCTGGCCGTCGACATGGCCGAGCTGGGCCTGTTCCCCAGCCCGGAGGCGGCGGTCGCGGCCGTGATCGAGCAGACCCCGGCCGGCCGGCTCGGCGAGGTCGGCGACATGGCCGACGCCGTGGTGTTCCTGGCCTCGGACGCGGCGAGATTCATCACCGGCATCGGCCTGCCGGTCGACGGCGGGATGGGGATGTGAGATGAGCGCGCCGAGCAGCAAGCCCGTCGTCGTCTACGGCGTTTCCGGCTACACCGGCCGGCTGATCTGTGAGTACCTGCGCGAGTACAACGTCCCGTTCGTCGCGGCCGGCCGGGACGGCAAGAAGGTGCAGGAGGTCGTCGACCGCATCCCGGGTCTGGACACCGTCGAGCACGAGGTCGTCGAGGTCAACCACGATGTCGAGTCGCTCACCGAACTGGTCCGCGGCGCCTCGGTGGTGTGCAACACCGTCGGCCCGTTCATCAAGTTCGGACCCGAGGTCGTGCAGGCGAGCCTGGCCGCCGGATGCCATTACCTGGACACCACCGGCGAGCAGGACTGGGTGCTCGACGCGCAGGCCCGGTTCGGGTCGGGCTTCCGCGACGCCGGGCTGCTGCTGTCCCCCGGCGTCGCGCAGATGTACACCACCGGCGAGATCGCGGCGAACCTCTGCCTCGAGCACCCGGGGCTGGACACGCTGGACATCCTGGTGCTGTGGAAGGGCTTCCCGACCTACGCCTCCACGCAGACGATCTTCACGATCCTCAAGGCCGACTGGTACCGCCTCGAGCAGAACCAGTACGTCAAATGGGATCACACGACCACTCGCGAGGTCGTGGTGCCCGGCCAGCACGCCATCGCGCTGACCGTGCCATGGGGCGGGACCTGTCACCCGGTCTGGTTCAAGGACGACCCGCGGGTGGCCACCGTCACGGTGACCGGCGGGGTGCTCGACCGCACGGTGATGGACGGTGTCGTCGCCACTACGAAGCT
The DNA here is from genome assembly GCA_036506675.1 of Nocardioides sp. Taxonomy (GTDB): domain Bacteria; phylum Actinomycetota; class Actinomycetes; order Propionibacteriales; family Nocardioidaceae; genus Nocardioides. The sequence continues at coordinate 2,885 of DASXRJ010000377.1, forward strand.
GTTCGAGGAGCAGATCAAGCCGCTGCCCGCCGAGCAGCAGGAGGCCGCGCTGGCCGACATCGCCGCGTCGGTGCAGGCCGGCATGCCGCCGCGGGAGAACCCGCGGATCAACACCTCGGTGGACTCGGTGCACGCCTCCGGTCCGCTCGGGCGCGCGCACTGCGTGATCCACGGCAACTCCAACTACAAGCAGACCGGACTGTTGCAGGCCTACGCGGCCTACTCGCTGCTGCAGCAGCCGCCGAGGCGAACCGGTCTCGCGTCGGCCTGCCAGGCGTTCGGCCACCGGGAGCTGCTCGGTGCGCTGCGCAGCTTCGGCCTGGTGCTCGACCCCGTCCTGACCGTGCACCGCTGACATGTCCCTGACGGACTACCTGGACAAGGGCGCGTCGCTCGGCCGCGACGCGCCCTGCCTGACCCTCGACGAGCGGACGCTGTCCTACCGCGACGTGCAGGATCTGAGTCACTCGGTGGCGCGCGCGCTGCGCCGCAGCGGGGTGCGGCCGGGCGACAAGGTCGGGATTCTCTCGGCGAACGACCCGGTCGCCTTCGCCGCGGTGTTCGGCATCGCCCGGCGGGGCGCGGTCTGGTGCCCCATCAACCCACGCAACGAGGCCGCGGAGAACCGGGAGCTGCTCGACCTGTTCGACTGCGTCTGCCTGATCTTCCAGAGCGCGTTCGCACCGCTGGTCAGGCAGATCGCCGCGCAGCTACCGAAGCTGACCGTGCTGGTGTGCCTCGACCAGGACTCACCGCAGGTGCCGTCGCTGCAGCGGTGGCTGGCCGAGGCCGGCGATCCCGGCGGCGACGAGCCCGACGACGAGCCCGGCGACGAGCCCGGCGACGTGCCGGGCACGGCCGCACCGCACGACGACATCGTAATGATCGTCGGAACGGGCGGCACGACGGGCCGGCCGAAGGGCGTCATGCTCACCGACCGCAACATCGAGACGATGTCCGCGCTGACCCTGATCGGCTACCCGTTCACCGGCCGGCCGGTCTACCTGGCGCTGGCGCCGCTGACCCACGCCGCCGGCGTGCTGTGCTTCCCGATCCTGGCCCTGGGCGGGCAGGTGATCGTCATGGCCCGGCCCGACCTCACGCAGTTCCTCGCGCTGATCGCGCGCCATCGGGTCACGCACACGTTCCTGCCGCCGACGCTGATCTACATGCTGCTGGCGCACCAGGACCTGGCCGGCACCGACCTCGGATCGCTGCAGTGCTTCTGGTACGGCGCCGCGCCGATGTCGGCGGCCCGGCTCGAGGAGGCCATCGCGACCATCGGTCCGGTGATGGCCCAGCTCTTCGGGCAGTCCGAGGCACCGATGATGATCTCCACGATGGCGCCGCAGGACCACCTGAACCCGGACGGGTCGGTGGCCCG
>DASXRJ010000378.1:0-12064 GCA_036506675.1 Nocardioides sp.
GGGTGCGGGACACACGACGAACTTCCGGAGATGACCACTAACTCACCAGCCTCTTGGTCAGCCCGGTCACCGACCACCACCAGCCGAACGCGGTCAGCGCCAGGAGTACGCCGACGTTGACGGCCGCCAGCGACCAGTCGACCTGCCCGACCGAGAACATCCGCGACAGGTTCACCCCGTGCCACAGCGGCGTGAACCTGGCCACCCAAGCGCCCACGTCGCCCAGGTTGGTGATCGGGAAGAACGCGCCGGAGAAGAGGAACAGCGGGAAGACGCCCAGCCGGAACAGCACCCCGAAGCCCGCCTCGGACTTCATCCGCGAGCTGATGCCGTAAACCAGCGACCCGAAGGCCATCCCGACCAGAAGCTGGCTGCCGAACGCCAGGAACGGCCCCCACCAGGTCTCGAAGACCCCGAACGGCGCCAGCACCAGCATGAACACCCCGCACGTGGTCAGCAGCCGGAACCCGACGAACAGCAGGTGCGCGGTCACCAGGTGCCGGACCTGCAGCGGCGTCGCCAGCATCGAGTCGTATACCCGCTGCCACTTGATCAGCCCCATCACCGGGTAGGTCGTCTCGCCGACCGCGGTCTGCATCGCGTGCGCCGCGACCAGCCCCGGCACGATGAACTGGAGGTACGACGTCGCGCCCTCCAGCTTGCTCGGGTCGCCCTTGATGAAGCCGCCCAGCAGCACCCCCATGGCCACCACGTAGAACAGCGGCGACACGAAGGACGAGATCACCGAGCCCTTCCAGGTGCGCTTGTAGACCGTGAGCCAGTAGTCGAACTGACGGCGTACTCCCTCGGTCAGGCTCAGCCCGAGGTCGGTCGCGTCGGCGTACATCATCAGTCGACCAGCGTCCGGCCGGTGAGGCGCAGGAAGACGTCCTCGAGCGTCGACCGGCGTACCAGCACGGCGACCGGCTCCAGCCCGCGCTCGTGCACCTTGGCGATCGCCTCCTCGCCGTCGGCGGTGTAGACGAGCAGCCGGTCGGGCAGCGCCTCGACCCGGTCGCCCAGGTCGCCGATCTTCTCGGCCAGCCGGTCGTGGCTGTCTCCCTCGGCGGCCACGCCGAACCGCAGCTCGGCCACCTCGCGGGTGGAGTGGGTCCGGATCAGGTCGAGCGGCGAGCCCTCGGCGACGATCCGGCCCTTGTCCATGACGACCAGCCGGTCGCAGAGCTGTTCGGCCTCGTCCATGTAGTGGGTCGTGATCACCAGCGTCACGCCGGCCTGCTTGAGCCGGAACAGCCGGTCCCACAGCACGTGCCGCGCCTGCGGGTCGAGGCCCGTGGTCGGCTCGTCGAGCAGCAGCAGGTCGGGCTTGTTGACCAGCGACCGGGCGATCGTGAGCCGGCGCTTCATGCCCCCGGAGAGGTCCTCGACCTTGCTCTTCGCCTTGTCGGTCAGCTGCACGAACTCCAGCAGCTCGTCGACCCGCTCGTTGACGACCGCCTTCGGGATGCCGAAGTAGCGGCCGTAGATGTAGAGGTTGTCGCGCACGTTGAGCTCGTTGTCGAGCGTGTCTTCCTGTGGGCACACCCCGATCCGGGCCCGCACCGCCGGCCCGTCGCTGGTCGGGTCGAGCCCGAGGATCCGCAGCGTGCCGCCACTGGGCGGCGAGACGGCCGCGATCATCCGCATCGTGGAGGACTTGCCGGCGCCGTTGGGGCCGAGGAAGCCGAACGCCTCGCCGCGGCGTACGTCGACGTCGATCCCCCGGACCGCCTCGAAGTCACCGAACGACTTGCGCAGCCCGTTCGCGTGGATCATCGGCTCGTGTTCTGTCACGTCTCCCGACGGTAGTCGCGTCCACCGACAGTGGCATCCGGATTAGTTGGCATCCGGATTGGCGGTTGCTTGTGAACGCGGGCCTACGGTGGGGGCATGATGCGCAGCTCGACCCGGTCGGGGTCGCCGTACGAAGAGCAGATCGGGTTCAGCCGAGGCGTTCGGGTGGGTGGCATCGTCGCGATCAGCGGGACCGCGCCCGTGTGGCCCGACGGCGAGGTCGACCTCGACCCCGCCGTCCAGGCCCGGCGCTGCTGGGAGATCGCCCTCGCCGCGCTGGCCGAGCTCGGCGGCCGGCCCGAGGACGTCATCCGGACGCGCCAGTACGTCGTCGACGCCGCCGACGCCGACGCGGTCGGTGCCGTGCACGGCGAGATCTTCGGCAAGGTCCGGCCGGCCAGCACGATGGTCGTCGTGGCCGGCCTGCTCGACCCGCGCTGGCGGGTCGAGATGGAGCTCGACGCCGTCGTCTGACGCGTGGCAGGTAGTCCGAGGGACCCGGAATGTCGGTGGCGTGCGCGAGGATGAAACCCATGACCGCACTCGACCGTTTCAGCGCTCCCACCCGGGAGTGGTTCGCGGCCGCGTTCGCGGAGCCGACGCCGGCGCAGGTGGGTGCCTGGGAGGCGATCAGCCACGGGCGGCACGCGCTGGTGGTGGCGCCGACGGGGTCGGGGAAGACGCTGTCGGCGTTCCTGTGGTCGCTCGACCGGCTCGCCACCGAGCCGGTGCCGGAGAAGATGAAGCGCTGCCGGGTGCTCTACGTGTCCCCGCTGAAGGCGCTCGCGGTCGACGTCGAGCGCAACCTGAGGGCGCCGCTGGCCGGCATCCGGCACACGGCGGCCCGGCTGGGTGCCGAGGTGCCCGACCTCAGGGTCGGACTGCGGTCCGGCGACACGACCGCCGCCGACCGGCGAAAGCTGAGCACGACGCCGCCGGACATCATGATCACGACGCCGGAGTCGCTGTTCCTGATGCTGACCTCGCAGGCCCGCGAGGTGCTGCGCAGCGTCGAGACCGTGATCGTCGACGAGGTGCACGCGGTGGCCGGCACCAAGCGCGGCGCCCACCTCGCGCTCTCCCTCGAACGCCTCGACGCCCTCCTCCCCCGGCCGGCCCAGCGGATCGGCCTCTCGGCCACGGTGCGGCCGTTGGAGGAGGTGGCCCGGTTCCTCGGCGGCAGCGCGCCCGTCGAGATCGTGGCGCCACCGTCGGAGAAGGCGTGGGACCTCCAGGTGGTCGTCCCGGTCGAGGACATGACGGAGGTCGGGCAGCCGATCGAGGACGGGGCCATTGATGACGGGTCGGCGGCCGGCGGGACCCGCCGTACCTCACTCTGGCCGTATGTCGAGGAGCGCGTCGCCGATCTGATCGGGCAACACCGCTCCACCATCGTCTTCGCCAACTCCAGGCGCCTGGCCGAGCGGCTGACCGCCCGGCTCAACGAGATCGCCGCGGAGCGGGCCGAGCTGGCACTCGCACCCGCGGGCGCCGCACCCGCCCAGGTGATGGCGCAGTCCGGGCAGTCGCATGGGGCACCGCCGGTCATCGCGCGGGCGCACCACGGCTCGGTCAGCAAGGAGCAGCGGGCGCTGATCGAGGACGACCTCAAGCGCGGCCGGCTGCCCTGCGTGGTCGCCACCAGCAGCCTCGAGCTCGGCATCGACATGGGCGCGGTCGACCTGGTCGTGCAGATCGAGTCGCCGCCGAGCGTCGCCAGCGCGCTGCAGCGGGTCGGCCGGGCCGGCCACCAGGTCGGGGAGGTGTCCCGCGGCGTACTCTTCCCGAAGCATCGCGGCGACCTGGCGCAGACCGCGGTCGCCGTCCAGCGGATGCGCGCGGGCGCCATCGAGTCGATGAGGGTCCCGACCAACCCGCTCGACGTACTCGCCCAGCAGGTCGTCGCCGCCCTGGCCCTCGACTCGTGGCACGTCGAGGCGCTCTACGAGCTGGTGCGGCGCACAGCGAGCTTCGCGACCCTCCCCCGCAGCGCGTACGACGCAACCCTGGACCTGCTGGCCGGCCGCTACCCGAGCGACGAGTTCGCCGAGCTCAGGCCCCGGATCGTGTGGGACCGGGTGACCGGACGGCTCACCGGCCGGCCGGGCGCGCAGCGGCTCGCGGTGACCAGCGGCGGCACCATCCCCGACCGCGGGCTGTTCGGGGTGTTCCTGGTCGGGGCCGGTTCAAGTCAGCAGAGTGGGCCCGGCCGGCGGGTCGGCGAGCTCGACGAGGAGATGGTCTACGAGTCCCGGGTCGGCGACATCTTCGCGCTCGGCGCGACCAGCTGGCGGATCGAGGAAATCACCCACGACCGGGTGCTGGTGACGCCGGCGCCCGGCGTACCGGGGCGTCTGCCGTTCTGGAAGGGCGACACCCTCGGCCGGCCGGCCGAGCTCGGCGAGGCGGTCGGGGCGTTCACCCGGGAGCTGGCCGCGGCGCCACGCGCGCAGGCGGAGGACCGGCTCCGCGCCGACGGGCTCGACGACTGGGCCGCGGGCAACCTGGTCACCTACCTGACCGAGCAGGTCGAGGCGACCAACGTGCTGCCCAGCGACCGCAGCCTGGTGGTCGAGCGGTTCCGCGACGAGCTCGGCGACTGGCAGCTCGTGGTGCACTCCCCCTACGGCACGCCCGTGCACGCGCCGTGGGCGCTGGCGATCAACACCCGGCTGCGCGAGCGGTACGGCGTCGAGGCGTCGGCCGTCGCCTCGGACGACGGGATCGTGCTGCGGATCCCCGACGCCGACATCGACCCGCCCGGCGCCGAGGTGGTGGTCTTCGAGGCCGACGAGATCGAGCAGATCGTGACCGCCGAGGTGGGCGGGTCGGCGCTGTTCGCGTCGCGGTTCCGCGAGTGCGCGGCCCGGGCGCTCCTGCTGCCGCGCCGCGACCCCGGAAGGCGGGCTCCGCTCTGGCAGCAGCGCCAGCGCAGCGCCCAGCTGCTGGAGGTCGCGTCGAAGTACCCGTCGTTCCCGATCGTGCTCGAGGCGGTCCGCGAGGTGCTGCAGGACGTCTACGACCTGCCCGCGCTGATGGAGCTGATGAAGCGGGTCGACCGGCGCGAGGTCCGGGTCCTCGACGTGTCGACCCACCAGCCCTCGCCGTACGCACGGAGTCTGCTGTTCGGGTACGTCGCCCAGTTCGTCTACGAGGGCGACTCCCCCATCGCCGAACGCCGGGCCGCGGCGCTGGCGCTCGACCAGGGGCTGCTCGCCGAGCTGCTGGGTCGCGCCGAGCTGCGCGAGCTGCTCGACCCCGTCGTCCTGGCCGAGGTGGAGTCGGAACTGCAGCGGCTTGCCCCCGACCGGCGGGCCCGCGATGCCGAGGGGGTCGCCGACCTGCTCCGGTTGCTCGGGCCGCAGTCGAGCGACGAGGTGGCCGCCCGGTGCGTCGACGACGCCGATGTCCAGGCGTGGCTGGCCGCGCTCGCCGAGTCGAGGCGGGTCGTCGCGGTCCGGGTCGCCGGCGTCGAACGCTGGACCGCGGTCGAGGACGTCGCCCGCCTGCGGGACGGCCTCGGCGTCCCCGTCCCACCCGGTACGCCGGACGTCTTCGCCGAGCCGGTCGACGACCCGCTGGCCGACCTGGTGGCCCGGCACGCCCGCACCCACGGACCCTTCACGACCGCCGAGGTGGCGGATCGGTTCGGCCTCGGCGCCGCCGTGGTCCGGCACACCCTCGACCGGCTGGCGGCCGCCGGACGGGTGCTCGAGGGCGAGTTCCGGCCGGCCGGCGCCGGCAGCGAGTGGTGCGACGCCGAGGTGCTGCGGCGGCTGCGGCGGCGGTCGCTGGCCCGACTCCGGCACGAGGTCGAGCCGGTCGACCCGCGGGTGCTCGGGCGGTTCCTGCCCGCCTGGCAGCACGTCAGCGGGCAGCACCTCAACGGGATGGCGAGTGGCACCGGCCGGCGTACGGTGCTGCGCGGCGTCGACGGCGTACTCAGTGCGGTCGAGCAGCTCGCCGGCGCACCCGTGCCCGCCTCGGCGCTCGAGCCGCTGGTGCTCGCCGCCCGGGTGAGCGACTACGAGCCGGCGATGCTCGACGAGCTGACCGCCGCCGGCGAGGTGCTGTGGGCAGGCCACGGCGGCCTGCCCGGCAACGACGGCTGGGTCTCCCTGCACCTGGCCGACCAGGCCTCGCTCACCCTGCCCGAACCGACCCTCGACCTGACCACCCTGCAGCAGTCGGTCGCCGACGCTCTCGGGCCGGGGGGCGCGTGGTTCTTCCGGCCGCTCTCCGACGCGATCGGGTCGGTCGACGACGCGGCTCTGTCGACCGCGCTCTGGGAGATGGTGTGGGCCGGCGTACTCACCAACGACACCCTCACGCCGCTGCGGGCGCTGACCCGCAGCGGGACCACGACCCACCGCAGCCGCCGTACGCCGCCGCGTGCCCACTCGTTCCGCCCCACGGCGCGGAGCTCTGCCCGGGGCCGGGCCGGCGTACCCCTGCGCGGCGGACCGCCCCAGACCGCGGGCCGCTGGTCGCTGCTGCCCGAGATCGACCGCGACCCGACCCGGCGGGCGCACGCCGCCGCGGAGAGCCTGCTCGACCGGCACGGCGTGGTGACCCGGGGCGCGGTCGTGGCCGAGCGGGTGCCCGGCGGGTTCGCGGCGGTCTACCGGGTGCTGAGCGCCTTCGAGGAGTCCGGCCGCTGCCGCCGCGGCTACTTCGTCGACGGGCTCGGGGCCGCCCAGTTCGGCACCGTCGGCGCGATCGACCGGCTCCGCACCTACGCCGAACCCACCACCGACGCCAAGCCGGTGGCCGTCGCGCTGGCCGCGACCGACCCGGCCAACCCGTTCGGCGCCGCGCTGCCGTGGCCGGACCGCGTCGTCGCCGATACCGAGGCATCCGGAGTGGCAACGGGAGCGGCAACCGGAGTGGCAGCGGGAGTGGCAACCGGAGCGTCGACGGGTCACCGACCCGGCCGCAAGGCCGGCGCCATCGTGGTGCTGGTCGACGGCGACCTCGGCCTGTACGTCGAACGCGGTGGCCGCACCCTGCTCACCTTCTCCGACGCACCCGAGGTGCTGGCGCCCGCCTGCGCCGCCCTCGCCGATGCCGTACGCCGCGGCACGCTGGGCCGGCTCACCGTCGAGAAGGCGGACGGGGCCGCGCTGCTCGGCGGCGGTCCGGGCGCCTCACCGCTCCGCGCGGCGCTCGAGGACGCCGGCTTCGTGGCCACTCCCCGTGGCCTGCGGCTGCGGGCCGGAACCGTCGGGGGCAGCACCATCGGGGGCAGCGGACGCAATGCCTGAGGGCGACACCGTCTGGCGGGTGGCCCGATCGCTCGACCGGGCGTTGTCCGGTCGAGCCCTCACCCGCACCGACTTCCGGGTCCCGCCGCTGGCCACCGTCGACCTCTCCGGCCGCACGGTGACCTCGACGCTCGCTCGCGGCAAGCATCTGCTCACCCGGATCGGCGACGACCACACCCCGCACACTCACACCCTGCACACCCACCTGAAGATGGAGGGCGCCTGGCATCTGTACGCTCCCGGCGCGCCCTGGAAGCGGCCGGCCCACGAGGCCCGAGTAGTTCTGGAGGTCGCGGAGCGGGTGGCGGTCGGGTTCGCGCTCGGCGTCGTGGAGCTGCTGGCCGGTAGCGACGAGGAGAACGCTGTCGGCCACCTCGGCCCCGACCTGCTCGGCCCCGACTGGGACGCCGACCTCGCCGTCGCCAACCTGCTCACCGGCCTCGAACGCCCCGTCGGCGAGGCGCTGCTCGATCAGCGCAACCTGGCCGGAATCGGCAACCTCTACCGCAGCGAGCTCTGCTTCCTGGCCGGGGTGCCGCCGGCCGCACCGGTCGCCGAGGTGCCGGACCTGCCCCGGCTCGTACGCCGCGCGAAGGCGCTGCTCGAGGCCAACAAGGAGCGGGTAGAGCAGAGCACCACCGGCGACCTGCGGTCGGGCCGTCGCACGTACGTCTACCGGCAGCGCGCCTGCCGCCGCTGCGGCAGCCGGATCGAGGTGGGCGCGGACGATCGCGGCCGGGCGACCTACCGCTGCCCGAGCTGCCAGCCCTGACCGGTCCGCGCGCCCGGGCACTGCCCGGTCCCCACAGGGGCCAAAGCCCCAGGCATTCCCCGCGGAGGACCCGGACCGAGTGCCACCGAGTGGCGTGAGTCGTGCCCCGGCGCCGCTCAGTCGATCCGAGCGATCGGCGCCCCCTGCCGGACGACCGCCTCCTCAGCGACGAGGAGGTGTACGACGCCCGCGACCGGCGCCGGCACCTCCGCGGCGACCTTGTCCACCTGAACCTCGGCGAGCAGCTGGTCCGGGACGACCGTGGAGCCCTCGCTCACGAACCACGTGGCGAGGACTCCTTCGGCGTCCGGGGTCTCCTTCGAGAGCGGCGGAAAGAGGACCAGGGAGCTCATCGAGTGGTGATCGAGTGGATGGCCTTCTCGATCCGGTCCTGCCGCGGGAGGACGGCGTACTCCAGGTCGTGTGCGTAGGGAATCGGCACGTCCGGCACCGCTACCCGCTGGGGCGGCATCACGAGCAGACCTGGGTCGACGTCGGCCACGGTGGCGACCACCTCGCCGGAGACGCCGTACGACAGGTAGTCCTCGTCGACGACGACCAGCCGCCCGGTCTTCCCCACCGAGGTCAGGATCGCCTCGCGGTCGAGCGGGACCAGGCTGCGCAGGTCGATCACTTCGACGTCGATTCCCTGCGGCGCCAGCTTCTCCGCCACGTCGAGGGCGTGGTGGACCGACAGGGACAGGGTGACGACCGTGACGTCGCTGCCCTCGCGCGCGACTCGCGCGCGACCGATCGGGACGACGTACTCATCCTCCGGCACCTCGTCCAGAGTGCGCGGGTTCTTGACCATCCACGGCAGACCCATCACGCCCTTGTGGAAGACGTAGACCACCGGGTTGTCGTCGCGGATCGCCGCGGTCATCAGGCCCTTGGCGTCGGCCGGTGAGCTGGGTACGACGACCTTCATCCCGGGCAGGTGGGCGAACGTTCCCCACAGGCACTGCGAGTGCTGAGCGCCGTCGGAGTATCCGCCGCCGGCCGCCATCGTGAGGACCATCGGCACCTTCACGTTGCCACCCGACTCGAAGTGGATCTTCGCCATGTGGTTGTAGATCTGGTCCAGGCACACGCCCATGAAGTCGCTGAACATCAGCTCGACGATGGGGCGCATCCCCTCGACGGCAGCGCCGATGCCGAGGCCGATGAACGCGGACTCGGAGATCGGGGTGTCGATGATCCGCTTGGGACCGAACTTCTCGAGCAGCCCGGTGGTCGAGCTGAAGATGCCGCCGTAGGCGCCGACGTCCTCGCCCATGTAGAACACCGACGGGTCGCGCTCCATCTCCTGGGCGATCGCCTCGACCATGGCCTTCGAGGTGGTGAGTCGCCGCGTTGCGTGCGGCGCTTCCATGATGGTCATCGTGGGCTCCTCTCAGGCGAAGACGAAGTCGGTGGCGAGCGTCGGATCGGGCGTCGGACTGCCCTTGGCGAAGGCCACGGCGTCCTCGACCCTGGCGGTGGCCCGGTCGCGGATCGCGGCGACCTTGGCCTCGTCGAGTACGCCGTCAGCGCGGAGCTGCTGCTCGTAGCGCGGGATCGGGTCGTGGCTCGGCACGTCGGCGAGCTCGGGGCGGTACCCCTGCGCGTCGCCCTCGAAGTGGCCCCACATCCGCAGGGTGTGGACCTCGATGAGTGAGGGACCCTCACCGGCACGGGCACGGGCCACGGCCTCGGCGGCCACGGCGTACACGGCCTCGACGTCGTTGTCCTCGACGCGGTGGCCGGGGATGCCGTACGCCGCGGCGCGGTCGGCATTCGAGGCGATGCCGGTGGACGCGGCACGCGGGACCGAGATGGCCCAGTCGTTGTCCTCGACGACGAAGACGACCGGGAGCTTCCAGAGCGCGGCGAGGTTGAGCGACTCGTGGAAGGCGCCCTGGTTGGCGGCGCCCTCGCCGGTCACCGCGACCGCGACCCGGTCCGTGCCGCGGCGCTGGAACGCGAACGCCTGTCCGAGCGCCGGCGGGAAGCCCTCCGCGATGATGCCCGAGCAGGAGAAGTGCGTGTCGGGGTCGAACAGGTGCATGTGCCCGCCTCGGCCCCGGCCGAGCCCGGTCTCACGGCCGAAGATCTCCGCCGTCATCTTGTGCAGGTCCACGCCGTGGGCGATGGCCAAGTGGTGCGGACGGTGCGTGGCTGTCACCGCGTCGTCCGTTGTCAGGTGTGCGCAGATGCCTGCCGCCACCGGCTCCTGGCCGGCCGAGAGGTGCATCTCCCCCGGGACCAAGCCCTTGCCGATGTCGAACCCCGGACCCTTGTCGGCGTGGTACTCCCGCAGGATCGCCTCTTCATAGGTGCGGCACAGCACCATGGTCTCGAAAAGCTGAGCACGTACGGCGGGCTCCGGCCTCTGCTGCTCGCCCGCCTGCGGCGCCCTGGGCGCCGGAGCTGTGGTGGATTCTGACGCGTGGGTGGTCATCACGACCTCCAATGAGCAGGGACTCTTTGGACGTTAGGCCTCGTCATCGGGGGTGGGAAGGGACCGAAGTCCCGAGTGCGGGTTGGGCGTAGCGCGGCGCCATGGGGCCAGCGGGCGGAGACGCCAAGGGTCGCGTCCAGGAGGGAGTCGTGCTCGCGCCGTCGACGCCCAAGAAGGGACGTTCGGCCCTGTTGGCCGCCACCCGAGCGAGTCATGCTCGAAGTGGCCTGCGAGACGGGCGAGGGAGCCGAAAGGCTGAGAGGCCAGAAGGTTGAAAGGCTGGATGGCGACCCCCACACCTGATCCGGACAATACCGGCGAAGGGAAATCGCCTCGCAGGTCAATTTCATGCCCTCGCGCGCTCCTGCGGTCCTCGACGGGTTCAGCCGAGGCACCTCCGCGCACGGCCGCCCCAGGCTTCGCGGCCAAACCGCTCCGCGGCCGCTCGTACGGCGGTACAACTGGGTCATGACTGGTCAGTCGTGGCCGGGCCAGCCGGTGGGCGAGTGGCACGCGCTGATCATCGCCAACGCCGACTACCAGGACCCCGGCCTGAAGGAGCTGCGCGCGCCGGCCGCGGACGCCGACGCGCTGGCGCGGGTGCTGAGCGACCCGGACATCGGCGGCTTCGAGGTGCGCTCCGTGCTCGACCAGCCGGCGCACGTGATCGCCGAGGCGGTCGAGGAGTTCTTCGTCGACCGCTCCCCCGACGACCTGCTGCTGGTGCACTTCTCCTGCCACGGGATCAAGGACGAGGACGGCGAGCTCTACTTCGCCGCCACCAACACGAAGCTGCGGCTGCTCGGCGCGACCGCCGTCGCCGCCAACTTCGTCAACCGCAAGATGAACCAGAGCCGGTCGCGGCGGATCGTGCTGCTGCTCGACTGCTGCTACGCCGGCGCGTTCCAGCGCGGGATGGCGGCGCGGGCCGGCAGCCAGCTGGACCTCCAGGAGCGGTTCGGCGGCCGCGGCCGCGCGGTGATCACCGCGTCCGGCGCCCTCGAGTACGCCTTCGAGGACCAGCAGCTCACCGACACCGGCCACCCGAGCCGTCGGTCTTCACCTCGGCGATGGTGCGCGGCCTGGCGAGTGGCGACGCCGACCGCGACCAGGACGGGTACGTCGGCCTCGACGAGCTCTACGACTACGTGTACGACGCGGTCCGCAGCGTCACCACCAGCCAGACGCCCGCGAAGTGGACCTTCGGCGTGCAGGGCGACCTGCACATAGCCAAGCGGAGCGGGCCGGTCGCCACGCCGGCTCCCCTGCCACCGGCCCTGCAGGAGTCGGTCGACAGCCCGCTGGCCGGGGTCCGAGCCGGCGCCGTACACGAGCTCCAGCTGCTTCTGACCCGTCCGCACGCCGGCCGCGCGCTCGCGGCCCGACAGACGTTGGAGCGGCTGACCCACGACGACAGCCGGATGGTCTCCTCAGCGGCGGCCGCCGCGCTCGGCGAGGACGCGTCCTCGCCGGCCGCGGAGCGCGCGCCGGTCGCGCCGGTCCCGGCGCCGACAACACGGCAGGCGGCCGCGCGGATGACGAGCCCGGCTGATCCCGAGGGCAAGGAAGTGCCGACCCCGGAGCCTCCGAGGTCAGGCGGCCGGCCGCCACGAGGCCGCGACGGGGTGCCGAGCCTGATGGTGGGCTGGTCGTCGGGCGGGACTCGTCGACGCGCGCTGGTCGCCGGCGGTGCGGCCGCCGTACTGCTGTTGGGCGGGCTGGTCGGCTGGCGGCTGCTCGGCAGCCAGGACCCGGAAGCCGGGTCGGATACGCGGGCCACCATCCCGGCCGTCT
>DASXRJ010000379.1:0-11002 GCA_036506675.1 Nocardioides sp.
TCGGGCCGTTGTCTTGGGCGGCGAACTGCAGCGGGTGGTCGGCGTTGAGCGTGAACGACGTGTGGTGGACCTGCTCGTCGGCGAACCCGTAGAAGCTCTCGACGTCGGAACGGCTGTGGGTGCCGTTCACCCAGGTCACCGACGACCGCCACTGGAACTGGGCGATCTCGGGGCTGTCGGCGAACGCGTCACGGGCGCCGAGAAGAGCCTCGACGTTGACGCCGTTGTCGACGGGCGTGGTGGTGATGGTCATGGTGCTGCTCCTTCTCGGCCGGTGGCCGCTGTGCTCTTCGGTGACCACCACGCTCGCCGTTCTCGACGGGCGAGCGCATCAGGTGACCCCCCTAGTCGTGCCATACCGGTGCCGACCAGGGGGACCTAGACTGCGCCCGTGGAGGAGCTGCAGCTCCTGGGGAGGGACGGCGAGCGCGAGGCGATCGGCCGGCTGGTGAACACCGCGCGCCTGGGTGTCAGCGGCACCGTCGTGATCATCGGTGAGGCGGGCGTGGGCAAGACCGCCTTGCTGGAGGACGCTCTGGCCGGCCTCGGGGACATGCGGCTGCTTCGGGCAACCGGGCTCGAGGCCGAGCGGCACCTCCCCTTCGCCGGCCTGCTGCAGCTGCTCCATCCGGCGCTGGACCGCGTCGACGGGCTGTCCCCGCCGCAGGCGGCGGCCCTTTCCGGTGCGCTCGCGGTCACCGAGGCCGCGCCAGGGAGCGGAGACCGGTTCATGATCGGGGCCGCGGTGCTGAGCCTCCTGTCCCGGTACGCCGAAGAGGCCCCGGTGGCGGTTGTCGTCGACGATCTGCACGCCCTCGACCTGCCGTCGGCGGAGGCCATCCTGTTCGCGGCCCGAAGGCTGGCGGCCGACCCGGTCGTGGTCCTCGCGACGGCCCGCAGCCCGGAGGCGGACCGCCTGGTCACGGGGCTCCCGGTGCTGCGCCTGGGCGGCCTCGACCACCGGGCCGCGGCCGCACTCGTGGCCCGAGCCGCCGGCGGGCCGATGCCACCCGGCCGCCTCGAGCCGCTGCTCACGCTGGCGGAGGGCAACCCGTTGGCCCTGCTCGAGCTCGCCTGCGACGACCTCGACGCGCTCGCCACCGACCCGGCCGAGCTGCCGGTGCGCGTGCCCGACACGGTCACCGCCGCGTTCGCCCGCCGGCTCGACCTGCTCGACGACGCCTGCCGCACCGCCCTCCTCGTGGCGGCGGTCTGTGGCGGGGACCTGCCCGTGACCACGCGGGCGTGCTCGGCCCTCGGCGTCGAGGCCGACGCGCTGGCGGAGGCGGAGGACGCCGGGCTGGTGTCCGTGCGGGCCGGTCAGGTGACCTTCCGGCACCCGCTGGTGCGCGCCGCGACGTACTCCCGGGCCGGGGCGCGGGAACGAAGGGCAGCCCACGCGGCGGTCGCCGACTCGCTGCCCGAGACGGACATCGATCGTCGGGCCTGGCACCTGGCCGAGGCCGTCTGGAAGCCCGACGCCGCGATCTCCGACCTGCTTGCCGACGCGGCGGAGAGAGCGCGGGCCCGGACGGCGTACTCGGTGGCTTCCGGGGCCTTCGAGCGCTCCGCGCGGCTCAGCCCGGATCCCGAACGCCGGGCCGAACGGCTGCTGCATGCCGCCGAGGCGGCCTGGTCAGCGGGCCTCACCGAGCGGGCGCTCGGGCTGCTGGACGCGCACGCACGTGAGGAGTCGACGACCCGAGCCCAGGTCCGCGAGCTGGCCCTGCGCGGCGCGATCGCAGCCCGCACCGGGCACCTGCGGGACGCGCGGGAGATGCTGGTCGCGGCGGCCGACCTCAGCACGGATCCCGGGGAGCAGTGCATGCTGATCGCCGACGCCGTACACGCCAGCTTCTACCTCGCTGGAGCCCCGGCCGCCTCGCAGCTCGCGAAGCGGCTGGTCGAGCTCGCTCCCGCGGTGACCGACCCGAAGGCCCGGGCACTCGGGCTCATCGCCACCGGCATGGCCCGCATCCTGGCCGGGGAGGAGGGCGGTGCCGAGGACCTGCGCGCCGCCGTGCCCCTCATCCAGTCCACGCGCGCGTTGTACTGCGACCCGCACCGGCTCTCGTGCGTGATGCTGGTGCCGCTGTTCCTCCGCGACGCCACCGAGGGCGGGACGTTGCGGAAGTACGTCGACGAAGTGCGCGGCGAAGCGAGCGTCGGTGCCCTGCCCGCCATCCTCTTCTACGTCGCCCGCGACCAGGCGACCACGTCGGCGTGGGCGGAGGCGGAGGCCAACTACAGCGAGTCGGTGCGGCTGGCCGAGGAGACCGGGCAGGTCACCGAACGACTGATGTCGCTGGCCGGGCTCTGCTGGTTGGAGTCGCGGCGCGGGCGCGAGGACGCCTGCCGGGCGCGCGCCGAGGAGGTGCTCGGGGCGCCCAATGCCGTACACCTGCACATGGCCGAGGCGTGGGTTCGCTACGCGCTGGGGGACCTGGAGCTGTCGCTTGGAGAGCCCGCCCGCGCGGTCCAGGAGTTCCGCAAGCTCGAAGCCCTGCTCCGGCTCCACGAGCTGGCGGACGTAGACCTCGTGCCCGGGCCGGAGCTGGTCGACGCGTTGCTGCGGCTCGGTGAGCCCACCGCGGCGGAGACCGTGGCGACGTCGTACCAGCTAGCGGCGGAGACCAAGGGCCAGCCCTGGGCCCTCGCCCGGGCGGCCCGGGCCCGAGGGCTGATGACGGGTGACGACTCGGCGGAGCGCTGCTTCGAGAGCGCCCTCCAGTTCCATGCGGCCGCGCTCGACCGGTTCGAGACCGCGCGCACCCGGCTGGCGTACGGCGAGTGGCTGCGCCGTGCTGCGCGGCGGGTCGACGCGCGGTCGCAGCTGCGTGCCGCCCTCGACGACTTCGAGGAGCTCGGTGCGGCGCGCTGGGCGGAACGCGCGGCTGTGGAGCTGGCCGCCACGGGCGAGACCGTTCGTCGGCGGGACGCCGACCCGCGCAGCCTGCTCACCCCGCAGGAGCTGCAGGTCAGCCTGCTGCTCGTCGAGGGACGGACCACTCGCGAGACGGCGGCGGCGCTCTTCCTCAGTCCGAAGACGGTCGAGTACCACCTCCGCAAGGTCTACACCAAGCTCGGCATCGGCTCCCGGCCGGAGCTGTCCGACGTCCTGGGCACCTAGGGGTCGGGGAGTTGGCGGCCCGCCGCAGCTGGAAGGGCGCTCTCGGCAGCGTCCCGCAGCGCCGCGGCGACCGCGCTCACGGTGGGCGTGCGGTTCTGGCGGGTCAGCAGGAAGACCTCGCGTCCGACGACGCCCTCGGCGAACGGGCGCACCGCAACGCCGGGGGCGTCGTACGCGAGAACGAGGTCCGGAAGCAGCGCGCCGGCACCGGTGGTCCGCACGAGCTCCAGAAGAATCAGGAAGTCGTCGGAGGCGTAGCGGAGGTCGGGCTCGAACCCGCCGAGCTGCCGCGCGACCCGCAGCTGCATCTGGTGGTGTCCGGTGCCGGGCTGGCACGCGGCCCAGGGAAGCTCGGCGAGCCGCGCCAGCGATGCCTTGGGTACGGCGGCCTCGGGGTGGTCAGCCGGGAGCACCAGGTTGATCCGCTCGCGCAGCAAGGTCTCGCGATGGAAGTCCGGGTGCACGACCCGCGGCTGGTCCTCGTACTCGTCGCCGACCACGACGTCGAGATGCTGCAGCCGCAGCGCCGGGGCCGACTGCTCCACCTCGGCCTCGGTCACCTCGAGCCGGATGTCGGGGTGGCTCTCCGCGAGAGTCCCGATCGCCGGGGCGACGATCCGCAGGAAGGCCGACTGGAAGGCCGCGATCCTGACGACGCCCGCGAGCCTTCCGGCAGCCACCGTGGCGAGCTCCGCCTCCGCCGCCTCCATGCCCTCCAGGAGCGTGCCGGCGTGCGTGACGAGGACCTGGCCCGCGGCGGTCAAGCGGACGTTGCGGCCCACCCGTTCGAGCAGCGGAGCCCCGGCCTCCCGCTCGAGTACGGCGAGCTGCTGCGAGATCGCGCTCGCGGTGTAGCCGAGCGCGTGGGCCGCGGCGTGGAGCGTTCCGCGGGCGTGCACCTCTCGGAGCAGACGGAGCCGATGCAGGTCGAGCATTCGTTCAGTTTATCTAAACGGTCAAGCGCAACAATTCGTGATGGACCTAAACGGTTTGTCGAGCACATGATTGCCCCGTGGGACCTCTCTACTGCCTTCTCTCTGCCGCCGGGTTCGGGGCCATGGCCATCTTCGCCAAGCTCGCGTACGCCGAGGGTGTCGGACTCGACGCCCTCCTGATCCTGCGCTTCGGCCTGGCCGGCGTACTGCTGCTCATCCAGGCGTTGGCCCGCGGCGCTCTCGGTGGGCTGGATGGTCGGACGGTGCTCATCGGTCTCGGGATGGGCGCCGTCGGATACGCGTCGCAGGCCGGGCTCTACCTCGCGGCCCTGACCCGGATCGACGCCTCCCAGGTCGCGCTGGTCTTCTGCATCTATCCGCTGCTCGTCATGGTCATGGCCGTGCTCACGAGACGCGAACGGGCATCGCGCAGGCGCGCCGCAGCGCTGGCAATGGCGATGGCGGGCATCGGCCTCGTGCTCAGTGGCGCGACGGCCGGAGCCTTCGACCTGCTCGGCGCGATGCTGGCCCTCGGCTCCGCGGTCGTCTACACCTGCTACATCCTGGTCGGCGATCGAGTCGCGGCAGACGTGCCTCCGGTCGCGCTGGCCGCTCTGGTCTGCACGGGCGGTTTCGGCACCTTCCTGGTCGCGACCGTCGTACGGGGCGGACCCGACCTCGGCTTCTCACCAGCGGGGTGGGGCTGGATCGGGCTGCTCGTCCTGGTCAGCACGGTCGGCGCGATCCTGCTCTTCTTCGCCGGCTTGGCGAGAGTCGGTCCGACCGTGGCGTCGCTGCTGTCCATCGTCGAGCCGGTGGTGACGGTGGTCGGGGCCGCGCTGGTGTTCGGCGAGTCGTTGAGCGCGGTTCAGGGGGCGGGTGGGTCGCTCGTGCTGGCCGCCGTACTCGTCGTCCAATGGCCGGCCCGAGTCCGTCATACGCGAAGAGAAGGCCGCGACCCGATCGCGCCGCTCGAGACGCTGAGACTAGGCGCCGGTGCCTGACTCGGCGCGGACGCACAGCTACGCCGGGAGTGCCAAGTCGCGGCGCCGAAGCGCGACCAGCGCTGCCGCGGCGAGACCGAGGCAGGCGGCGGCGAGAGCGAGCAAGGGTGCGGCGGTGACCGCTGCCGCAGGCGCCTTGGGGCTGTGGGTGAACGGCGAGAGATCCTGTACCCATGGGGGCAGGTTGAGTCCGGGGCCGAACATGGGTCCGACCACGAGCGTGGTGAGCAGGACGGCCCAGCTCGCGGGGACGGACCAGCGCGGCACGAGGCAGATGATGGCGACCACCGCGGCACCGACGACCAGGATGCCAGGGACCTGCACGAGGCCGGCCCAGACGAGCTCACGGACCTGGGTGCCGGTGTTTCCGAGGACCTGTCCGGCGGCCAGTCCCATGCTGACCGCGAAGAGCACCATGAGTACGACGGTGCCGGCGATCGCGTTCACCAGGTGTCCCCACAGCCATCGCGTCCTGGTGACGCCGGAGGCCAGCACGGACTCCAGCGTCCCGCCGATCTCGTCGACCCGCATCCGCAGCAGTACCTGGACGAGGTAGATGGCGACGAACATGCCGGCCATCTGGATGATCGAGACCTGGTAGGCGTCGACGATCTGGTCGGTGCCGCCCGCCTCGGTCCACCAGTCCTTGGCGTGGCCCTCGAGGCCCTGGATCTGCTCGGTGAGGTTGCCGAAGATCACCCCGAACATCATCAAGGCAACGGCCCATCCGATGAACGCGCTGCGCTGCAGCCGCCACACCAGGCCGGCCGGGCTCAGCAGGGCGCGCGTCGCCTGGGCGTGACCGCGCCGTTCTGGCCAAAGGCCACGGCCGACGTCCCTGCGGGAGGCGAGTGCGACCGCGATGGTGAGCAGGATCCCGAGGGCGGCGACGGCGATGAGCAACGGCCACCAGTGGGCAGCCCCGAAGGGGCGGGTTTGCTGTCCCCACCCGATGGGGGACAGCCACGCCGGCCACGCGCTGGTCACCGTGAGGCCGGCCTCGTCGACGGTGCCGATCATGTTGCCGATGCCGCTGAGCGCGAACGCGATCCCGAGGGCGCCGGACGCGATCCCGGCGGCGCCGCGGGTCGTGGAGGACAGCTGGCAGGTCACGGCCGCGACTCCGACCCACACCAGTCCGACCGCGGCCACCGATGCCCCGGCCAGGAGCGCACCTTCGACCGGCTGCCCGCTGACCGCGATGGCGGCTGCGAGGACCACGGCGAGGACGACGTCGGCGGCGACGGCGATGAGTACCCCGGCGGCCAGGCCGGCGTAGCGTCCGACCACGGTGGAGCCGAGGATCTCGGTGCGGCCGAGCTCCTCGTTCTGGCGGGTGTGCCGGATCACCGCGAAGGTGCTCATCAAGGCGGCGAGCACCGCCAGGGTGACGTATTCGCGGTGCAGCAGGTAGCCGCCCACGCTGGGCCCGGAGGTGAGCCCGAGCAGGCGCATGCCCGCGTTGGTCGCCACCAGCTGGGTCTCCCGCACGAGGTCCTCGTGCTGGGCGAGGCTCTGCGCGAACATCGCCGTCGTCGCGGCCACGAACAGGCCCAACCCTGCCCACCACGCCGCGAGGGTGTAGCGGTCGCGGCGTAGGGCCAGGCGGGTGAGGCGTCGGGTACCGGTGAAGTCGGCCGCTGTGAGGGTGTGCACGGTGCTCACACCGCCTCGAGCACCGTCGACCGGTCGAGCTGGTCGCCGTAGTGACGCAGGAACAGCTCCTCGAGAGTGGGTGGGGTGCTGGTCAGGGAGCGGACGTCGTACTGCACGAGCCGCTCGAGCACCGTGTTGAGATCGCCGGAGTCGACGCTGAACCGCGCCTTGTTGCCCTCGATGGTCGGGTCGTGCACCTCAGCCAGCGAGGCCAGGCCCGCGGGTGACCCGGCGGTCTCGACGACCACGGTCGTGCGAGTGAGGTGTCGCAGCTCGGCGAAGGTGCCCGACTCCGCGGCCCGCCCGTTCCGGATGATCGTGACCCGGTCACACAGGGCCTCGACCTCCGACAGGATGTGGCTCGAGAGCAGAACCGTGCATCCCCGGTCCCGCACCGCGCGGACGACGTCCTGGAAGACGGTCTCCATGAGCGGGTCCAGACCGGAGGTCGGCTCGTCGAGCAGGTACAGCTCCACGTCCGAGGCGAACGCCGCGACCAGTGCGACCTTCTGGCGGTTGCCCTTGGAGTAGGCCCGGATCTGCTTGGTCGGGTCGAGCTCGAAGCGGTCCAGCAGTTCCGCCCGACGCGACGGCACCGGCCCGCCCCGAAGAGCCGCGAGTAGGTCGATCACCTCACCGCCGGTCAGGTTGGGCCACAGGTTCACCTCACCGGGCACGTACGCCAATCGGCGATGCAGTGCCGCGGTCTCGCGCCACGGGTCGCCACCCAGGAGCGTGACCCGGCCGCCGGACGCGCGCAGCAGACCCAGCAGGATGCGAATCGTCGTCGTCTTCCCCGCACCGTTGGGGCCGAGGAAACCGTGCACCTCACCGGTGTGAACAGTCAGATCCAGCTGATCAAGTGCCCTGGTCGTACCGAAGTCCTTGACCAGCCCCGACGCCACCACGGCGTCGTTCCCGAGCGCAGCGGCACTGCTCGTGAACACCTCTTCCATGACTTCCACGCTGCTACTCCAAGCCTTCGGAGGACAGGGACGAAGGCCCTGACGTGCACCGAGCATTGGTCACCGGCTCTGGGGTGGCGGCGACAACCACGGCTCAACGGTGGTTGGTCGGCGCGTGGCGGGCAAGCAGGTCGCGGGCCAGCGCGAGCAGCTGGTCGGTGAGCTCCTCGTCGTCGAATCGCTCCAGCTCCGGGGCGGCACCGATCATCATCAGCGCGCCGCCGACCATCGCGCCGGCCACTTCGCTCTGGATGTCCGGGTCGGGGCCGACGAACAGGTTTCGGATCCGCGAGCCGACGTCGAGCGCGGGATGGCTGCGGGCGAGCTCGGCGGCGGCAGGGTCCGCCCTCAGGATCGCGGCGAGCCGGCGGTTGCCGACCGCCAGATCGACCAGGGCCGTCAGCATTGACTCCCGGCGAGCCTCCGGTTGCTCCTCCCGCTCTGCCGCCTCGATGCTGCGGTGCAGCGACTCCAGGGCTGGGGCCAGCACGGCCAGCACGATCTCGTCCTTGGTGTGGAACTGGTGGTAGACGGCCGCCTTCGTGACCCCGATCCGGTCGGCGATCATCTGGAGCGACGTGCCGCTCACACCGTGTTCGCCGAACAGCTCGAGCGCCGCGCTCAGCACTCGCTCGCGGGCCCCGCGGGAAGCGCGTCGGATGGGCTCCTGCGTCGTCGTCGACTCGGTCGCCATGTTGTTCCTTCTCCTTCTTGGTAGCGGGGTGAGACCCCTCCCGGAACTAAACCTAGCCGATCGGCTTGCCAACCGCCTAGCCGATCGGCTACCTTCTTGCTACCTAGCCGATCGGCTATCCATTTCGATCTTCGGAAGGACCATCACCATGGCCACCGTTCTCTACCGTCTGGGACGCTTCGCGTTCCACCGTCGATGGCTCGTCATCGGCGTCTGGGTCGTGCTCCTGGGTGCTGCCGGAGTCGGCGCCCAGCAGCTCTCCGGCCACACCTCGGAAACGTTCTCGATCCCGGGCACCGAGTCCCAGCGGGCGATGGACCTGCTCGAGCAGCGCACCGGCGCCTCCGTCGACACGGGCACCGCTCGCGTCGTCTTCCGGGCCGACGACGGAGCGACCCTGAAGACCCCGGCGGCCAAGCGGGCGATCGAGTCCGCCGTCGCGGAGATATCCGGGTTGCCGCATGTGATGGCGGTGGCCGACCCGTTCTCTACCGGGGCCGTGTCCGGTGACGCCGGTACGGCGGTCGCCACGGTGACGTACGACGTCCAGGCCGCCGAGCTGACCCAGTCCGACCAGGACAAGCTCTTCGCTGCCGGTGACCGGGCCACCTCGGCCGGCCTCACCGTCGACTACGGAGGCGACGCCGCTCAGGAGAAGATCGGCCAGAGCCCGGCCGAGGGCATCGGGATCGCGGTCGCGGCCGTCGTACTCATCCTCACGTTCGGTTCGCTGCTCGCCGCCGGCCTCCCGCTGGTCACCGCGCTCATCGGCGTCTCCCTGGGCATGGCAGGTGTCGCGATCGCGAGCGGCTTCACCGACGTCAGCAGCTCGACGGGGACGCTGGCGACCATGCTCGGACTCGCGGTCGGGATCGACTACGCCCTGTTCATCGTCTCCCGTTACCGCCAGGAGCTCGCTTCGGGACGGCCGAGGGAAGAGGCGGCCGGCCGCGCCGTGGGCACCGCGGGCAGCGCCGTCGTGTTCGCCGGGGCCACCGTCGTGATCGCCCTCGCCGCTCTTGCCGTCACCGGGATCCCGAACATCACGGTGATGGGCCTCGCCGCTGCCGGCACGGTCGCCATGTCCGTGCTGATCGCGCTCACCCTGCTTCCCGCCCTGCTCGGTCTGATGGGCGGCCGGATCAAGGGGCGCAGCGACGACGACGCGTCGGACGAGCCCGGCAAGTCGGGACCGGGGGAGCGCTGGGGACGGTTCGTGGTACGCCGTCGGGTGCCGCTACTGCTCGTCGCCGTGGCTGTCCTCGGCGTGATGGCCATCCCCGCGACCCAACTGCGACTCGGCATGCCCTCGGACGCCACGGCGAACCCGGGCACCACCCAGCGGGCGGCGTACGACGCGATCAGTGACGGGTTCGGGCCCGGCACCAACGGGCCGCTCGTGGTCGTCGCCGACCTCACCGGTTCCTCCGACGCGACCACCGCGGTCTCGGAGATCCAGCGGCACCTCGCGTCGGTCAGCGGTGTGGCTTCGGTGAGCCCGGGCCAGGCCGACAAGGCCGGCGACACCGCGGTCTACACGGTGATCCCGACGACCGGTCCCGAGGACGAGGCGACCGTCGACCTCGTGCACGCCCTGCGCGGCGACGCCTCCGCCCTGAAGGCAGCCACCGGCGCCACGGTCTACGTGACCGGCGCGACCGCGGTCGCGATCGACGTCTCCGACCAGCTGTCCTCGGCGCTCCTCCCGTACCTGGTGGTGGTCGTCGGGCTCGCACTCCTGTTGCTGCTCCTGGTCTTCCGCAGCATCCTGGTGCCGATCAAGGCCACCGCGGGTTTCCTGCTGAGCGTGTTCGCCACGTTCGGAGCGGTGGTCGCGGTGTTCCAGTGGGGTTGGCTTGCCGACCTGCTGGGCGTCGAGACGACCGGACCGGTGATGAGCTTCCTGCCGATCATGCTGGTCGGCGTACTCTTCGGGCTCGCCATGGACTACGAGGTCTTCCTGGTGACCCGGATGCGGGAGGCCTACGTGCACGGCGCCCACAACGACAACGCCGTCGTCGAGGGCTTCCGGCACAGCTCCCGGGTCGTGGTCGCCGCGGCGATCATCATGGCCAGCGTCTTCGCCGGCTTCATGTTCTCCTCCGAGACGATCGTGAAGTCGATGGGCTTCGCCCTGGCGGCCGGCGTACTCATCGACGCGTTCGTGATCCGGATGCTCGTCGGACCGGCGCTGATGTCTCTGCTGGGCGACCGGATCTGGGCGCTGCCGCGCTGGCTCGACCGGATCACGCCATCCGTCGACGTCGAGGGAGAGAGCCTCACCCGGCAGCTCGCAGAGCCGCAGGAGCCCGAGGAGCGGGTCCTCGAGACCGTCTGAGCGGGCATGATCAGCCTGCCGGGGCCACACAGCCCCGGCAGGCTGCTGCGTCGAGCTGACCGTAGCGGAGTCTGCTGCGCGGGCTTCTCGGGACCTCGGACCCTGTGGTTTCAATGCGAAGCCCACGACGATCGGTGGCATGGGCGGTGATCGCATTCAGGTAGGTCTCGCCACCTAAGGAGGAGCCGTGAAGGCAGTCGTTCAGGACAGGTACGGCGAGGCCGAGGTCTTGGCCGTTCGCGACATCGACGTGCCGGTCCCCGGTGACGGCGAGGTGCTG
>DASXRJ010000380.1:0-2440 GCA_036506675.1 Nocardioides sp.
GGTCGCCTCCGACGTCTGGCGCAAGGTGCCCTGGCCGATCCGCCCGGCCATGAAGCTCTTCATGAAGTCCGTCGAGGACGGCGCCAAGACGTCGGTCTTCTGCGCCACCGACCCCGACCTCGCCACCCAGTCCGGCCGCTACTACGACAGCTCCCGCGAGATGGAACCCTCCAGCGTCGCCACCCCAGCCCTCGCCGCCGACCTCTGGACCCACTCCGAGTCCTGGACCACCTAACGCCCCGCGCCGAAGCGGCAAGTTTGGCCCCACGAAGTGGCGTGTTTGGCCCTGCCGAAGCGGCAAGTTTGGCCCCACGAGGCGGCAACCTCGGCCCTTCCAGGCGGCGAAAAAGTCCCGGGTCGACCTGGAACGGATAAGCGGTTGCCGGTGCCGGGCCGCTGTGTGAACGTGACCGGCGTGGACACCCTCCCCGAGGACTCGCGACGTTCCCTCGACGAGCTGCGCACCCGCCACGACCCGGACATCATCGGCCTGATCCTGACCGGCTCGGCCGCCCGCGGGATGGCGACCGAGCACTCCGACGTCGACGTGTACGTCGTCCTCGCCGACGACGCGCGCCCGGGAAGGACGACGCAGCGCAGCCGGGCCGCCGACGAGATCCCGGTCGGCCTGACCGAGCTGGAGGACGTGCCGGCGTACGGCACGGTCGGCTGGTGGTCGCGCTGGTCGTTCGCGTGGGCCCAGGTCCTCCGCGACGAGACCGGTGGCCGGGTCGCCGAGGCGGTACGCCGCCGGGCCAACCTCACCGAAGCCGAGCAGCGCGCCATCCTCACCGACCACGACCGCCTCGACGGCTGGCTCAACTTCGCCTACCGCGCGCTCAAGTCCGACCGCGACGGCCGCCCGCTGCAACGCCGGCTCGACGCCGCCGAGTCGGTGCCGTGGCTGCTCGATGTGGTCTTCACGCTGGCCGGCAGGGTCCGGCCGTACAACAAGTACCTTTCCTGGGAGCTCGCCGAACACCCGCTCGACGTGCCCGAGTGGCAGGCCGGCGTACTCCTACCCACGCTCGAGCGCACTCTCGACGGCGACCCGGCCGCCCTCCGCGAGACCTTCACGGTCGTCGACCGCCAATGCCGTGAGTACGACGTCGCGACCGGCACGACTCTCCTCGGCGACATCATCGACGGCTGGGGCAGCGAGCTGGAGCTGTTCCGCAGCTGAGCGTCAGGCGTCGTCGAGCTGCGAGATGACGTCGTCCAGCAGCCGCCGCAGCTCGTCCGCCTCGGCCCGGGTGATGCCCATCGACCCCGCGAGCGCCTTCGGCACGTGGGCCACTCGCTCACGCAGCTCCCAGCCCTCGTCGGTCACCTCCACGAGCACCCGCCGCTCGTCGGCATCGTCGCGACGGCGTACGACGAGCCCCGCGGTCTCGAGCCGCTTCAGCAGCGGGGTCAGCGTGCCCGAGTCCAGCCGGAGCCGGCCACCCAGCTCGCCGACGCTCAGCGGCCGGTCGGCGTCCCAGAGGGCAAGCAGCGAGAGGTACTGCGGATAGGTGAGGCCGAACTCCTCCAGCAGGCCCGCGTAGGTGCGCGTGACCGCCCGGGTGGCGGCGTACAGGGGGAAGCAGAGCTGGGCGTCGAGGTCCAGCTGGGGATAGCGGGTTCGGCTCACGTGACAAGTCTAACTTGCACTTAATGATTGTGCACAATACGATTGCGCACATGACACCTCTCTACACCACCTCCGCCGTTGCCACCGGAAATGGCCGTGACGGCCACGTCGCGTCCCTCGACGGCCTGCTCGAGGCTCCCGTCCGGACCCCCAAGGAGCTCGGCGGCGCCGGCGGGGCCACCAACCCCGAGCAGCTCTTCGCAGCCGGGTACGCCGCCTGCTTCCACTCCGCCCTCAAGCTGGTCGCCGGCGCAGCGAAGGCGGACACGGCCGACTCCGAGGTCGTCGCCGACGTCTCCCTGGGTGCGCTGCAGAACGGCGGCTTCGGGCTGGCGGTCAGCCTCGAGGTGAGCCTCCCGGCTCTCGAGCGGTCCGTCGCCGAGGCTCTGGTGGCCCGGGCTCACGAGGTCTGCCCCTACTCCAACGCGACGCGCGGCAACATCGACGTCACGCTCAGCGTCGCCTGAGCGGCAGGCTCAGCCGCCCAGTGCGGTGAGCAGCGCGGAAAGCAGGCCGGCCCGGTCGCCCGACGGTACGGCGACCCGGCCACCCGCGCGGAGCCGCAGCGTCACCGTGTCGGTGCCGAGCGTGGACGCGTAGGCGCCGCCCACCAGCCGCCCGCTGTCCAGCTTGCGCAGCTCGGCCTCTGCGATCTCCGGTACGCCGCCCGCCGTGGTCACTCGCTCGAGCAGGTCCGGAGACGCCTTGCTCGCCAACATCCGGACCCAGTCCGGGTCGAGCGACGCGATCGGCAGGTTCTCCCGGCCGACCCGAAGATTGTCGCGGGTGACTGTCACGTCGCCGTAC
>DASXRJ010000381.1:0-4645 GCA_036506675.1 Nocardioides sp.
TGTTGCCGCTGGTCACGTCGAACAGGCTCGACGTGTGGGAGTACGGCGTCGCGTTGCTGTAGCCGCCGCCCGCGAGGGCGTAGACGGCCGCGATGATCGGGGCCGACTCGCTGGTGCCGCCGACCTGCGCCCAGGTCGAGCTGTTGCGGCTGGTCGGGTAGTAGACCGCCATACCTCCGTTGCTCGGGTCCGCCGCCGCCGAGACGTCGGCCATCGCGCGCTTCGCGCAGCCGGTGTCGAAGGTGGCCGCCGCGGCCAGCGCCACGTTGTACGACGAGCAGCCCGAGCCCGCACCGCTCCACACCGACTCGCTCCACCCACGGGTGTTGTTGGCGGCCACGAGCGTGGTGCCGCCGACGGCCGTGACGTAGGACGACGACGCCGGGTACGAGCCACCCCTGTAGCCGTTGTCACCGGTCGACGCGGTCACCGCGATGCCCGGGTGGTTGTAGTAGGTGCCGTACGTCGTGTCGGCCGCGTCGCCACCGCCGTAGCTGTTGGAGATCGCCACCACGCCGGCCATCTTGGAGGCCTGGATGACGGCCGCGCCGAGGTTGGCGAAGCTGTTCGACCTCGCCTGCACGACCACGATCTTGCAGTCGGGGCAGATCGCCGAGACGGCGTCGACGTCCAGCGCCTGCTCGCCGGCCCAGCCGACGTCCATGCGCGGGTAGTTGGTGCCGCCGTCCTGGTCGACGATCTTCAGGCACCCGCTGGCCGTGGTGCAGGCCGGCAGCCCGAAGTAGGACCGGTACGTCGCCAGGTCGGCCTCGAGGTTGGTGTAGCCGTAGGCGTCCACGATGGCGACCGTGCGACCCGCCCCGGAGCCGCCGGTCAGCTTGTAGGCGTCCAGGAGCTGAGCCGGCGTCTTGGCGCTCGCGGCCGGCGTGGTGGAAGTCGGTACGACGCCCTTCGAGTTGACCATGACCTTCGCGAAGCACGCGGCGCTGCCGCTCGTGGCGGTGGCGCACACGCGCTGCGCGTGCAGAGCGCCGGCGGTGCCGGCGTCAGACGGGGACGCGGTAGCGCCCGAGATAGTCGCCGACAGTCCGGCGATCGCAAGTGTGGCCGCTCCGAGCACGGACACGATGGTTCGCTTCATCAAGAGTTACTCCTGAAGTCGCTGCCGGCCCCCAGCGACGTTCTGTCACACCGGCATCGGACGGATGATTCCGCCGAAATCCGGACAATGTCCATGGTTTTGGCGTGACAAGTTTGTTTCCCACAACATCTTCGCAATTTCTCAGGCTTCGTCCCGTTTTCACCCGGGCTGTCCTGTCCGGCTGAAGGCTGCGAAGTCCGGCGGCCAGGTGCTGCGCCCGTCACGGCAACCGAAATTGCAGAGTTGACCCGAACAAACACGACCCGCTGTCCGGACTCAGGTTGCGAGGGATCTTGCGGAGTCTGGGCTTAGGGCGAGAGTCGGTACCCGGTCAAGACAGCCGAGCAGATACTCGGCTCACTCGCACGACGTATCCAGCGAACCTCATGCCGGGAGACGATGGAAGTCGACACTAAACCTGCACCGTCCGGCCGGGCGTACACGGGTAGGGAGGTGACCGTGGTCGAGCTTGGGGTCGAGGCTGGGAGGGTGGAGGACTTCGCCATCTGGGTGCAGCCGCATCTACCTGCGATGACCCGCCTCGCCGCGCGCCTGGTGTCTCGTTCCGATGCCGAAGATGTCGTACAGGAGGCGCTCGTGCGTGCCTGGCGACGCCGGTCGACGTACGACGCCGCGCGTGGCTCGGAGCTGGCCTGGCTGCTGGCCATCGTGGCGGACCGGGCCCGTCGCCACCGCACCCGCGCGCGTACGGCGCTGAACCTCGTCGACGTCGCCACCGAGCCGGACACCCGGGACCTAGATCTCGAACGGGCGCTCGACAGGCTGGGCACCCGGCAGAGGCTGGCCGTCGACCTGCACTACTTCGTCGGCCTGGACGTCCTCACCTGCGCCCAGGTGATGGGCTGCGCCGAGGGCACCGTCAAGGCGACACTGCACCAGGCTCGGGAAAGGCTTCGCGGCCTGCTCGCGGAGGGGGCGGGAACATGAGCGACGACCTCGACACCCGGCTGCGCGACTACGCCAACCGTTGGCGTCAGAACGTGCCGACCGCCCGCCTCGACCCGGCCGCGCTGACAAGCCCGAGGCGCCGCCAGTGGCCCGCCCTCGTCGCTGCTTCGGTCGTGACCGTGCTGGTCGGGGTCGGCGCGGTGCTCATCCGCGCCGAAATAATCGACGACGGCCCGACCCCTCCGGCGAGCTCACCGACCGGACTAGTGGATGGGATGGTGCCGTTCCTGCCGCTCCCGCCGACCTACCCCAACATTCCCACCGAGACCATCCCCGCGAGCCCGGACCCCGCACTGGCGGCCGATCTGCCGGCATGCCGTGCAGCCGCCCTCACCGTCACCGACCGGATGGGCGCTGCAATGGGGACGACGATCATCCGGGTGCTGATCCGAGGGAAGGCTGGCGTCGAGTGCCGGCTGGAGGGCTATCCCGGTGTCACGTTCCTCGACCACGGGACGCCCCTCGACCTGCCCACCGAGCACTCCCGCGACGACAGTGACTACCGCCAGCCGGTCCGAGTAACGCCGGACGATGTCGCGGTGCTGTCTCTCTGGTGGGCTTCGGAATGGTGCGGAGTTCAGGTCGACAACGACCGGATCCGGGCAACGCTGCCTGAGCAGGGAGGGACGCTGGAGTTCGCGGGTTTCGGGCAGACCCGTTGCAGCCCGAGCGCAGGGGATCCGGCCCCGATCACGATTTGGTCGTTCGCGCCCGAACACGTGCGGGAGGCGGAGGAGCGCAGCGCCTTCCACGACGTCGAGGTGACCGAGCGGGACCTGAGCCAGCCCGTCGAGGGAGAACCGTTCTCTTTCGCTGTCACCTTGACCGCGACGAGGGCAGACATCTCGCTCGATGTCTGCCCGGACTTCACGATCGGCCAGCAGAGCGGTCCGACCTCCTGGGAGCAGCAGCGGTACGCGCTCAACTGCGACGGCGTACCTGGTCACGTCCTGCCCCAAGGAGTGCCGGTCACGTTCCGCATGGAGACGGTGCTCGACCTGGCCCAGGGCAAGCACGTCTGGAGTCTCGACGTGCCCGATGCGCTCGGCGTGGGGTTCGGCTACCAAACCACACCGCCCAGCTGAGCGCGGACCAGCGGGCGCAGTTTCGACATGGTCCGAGACTTCCCAGGCGGGCCATCCGACCATCAGCCGTTCCCGTCGCGGCCACAGAAATTGCAGCGTTGATCGGGACAAACGCGACCCCTGCGTCCAGACCACACTGCGAGCAGGCGGGCCCGTCCATCAACCTTCGCAACCTCCACCCGAACAGGACCCGGGCCAACTGGCCAAACCATGCACCGTGCACGCTCTGGCCAGGCCAGATCGGCGGGTCGGATAGCCAAGTCGTGCATGGGGCATGGCCCGTCCGACGGCCGTTCGGAGCATCGGGCGGGCGTCACCCGGCTAGCCTGCGCGGCATGGATCTCCTCGTCGTCGGCGGCAGCGGCTACCTCGGCAGCGAACTGGTCCGGCAGGCGATCCGGGCCGGGCGGACGGTGGCCGCGACGGCGTACTCACGCGCGGTCGGCGACCAGGGCGACGACCTTGGCCGCGGCCGAAGTGCCGGCCAGGGCGGCGACAAGGGCGGCGACAAGGGCGGCGAACGGAGCGTCGGCGGAGACGTCGACTGGCGTCGGCTCGACGTACGCCGCGGCGACGACGTGCGCGACCTGCTGCGAGACCTGCGGCCGCATGCGGTGGTCAACGCGGCCTACGACTACGGCGACTGGGCGACCACCGCGGTCGCCCCGGCACACCTGGCCGGCGCCGCCGCCGAGGTCGGAGCGCGGCTGGTGCACGTGTCCAGCGACGCGGTGTTCTCGGGTGACGCATCCCCCTACGACGAGACCCGGGCGCCCGACCCGGTCAGCCCGTACGGCGCCGCGAAGGCCGCCGCCGAGGTGGCCGTCTCCGCGCTGCTGCCCTCGGCCGTGATCGCGCGTACGTCGCTCATCGTCGGCGACGGTGACTCGGCGCAGGAGCGGATGATCCACACGATCGCGGCCGGCGGCGACGGCGCGCTGTTCACCGACGAGGTGCGGTGCCCGATCCACGTGTCCGACCTGGCCGGGGCCCTGCTCGAGCTCGCGGACTCGGCGTACACCGGCATGGCCCACGTGGCCGGTGCGGACGCCGTCAGCCGCTACGACCTCGGGCTCCTGGTGGCTGCTCGCGACGGGCTCGACCCGGCGAGGCTGTCGACCGGTTTGCGTTCGGAGACCGCCCGGCGCGGCGGGATCGACGTACGCCTCGACTGCCGGGCCACGCAGGGGCGGCTCGTCACCCGGCTGCGCGGGGTGCGCTCCCTCTGGTCAGATGCACCCGACGATGGCGGAGAGTGAGAGCGCCAGCGCGGAGAGCAGCTGCTCGCGGTCCAGGCCGCGGGGGTCGTCGATCCAGGACAGCACGACCTCCTCGGTCAGCGCCGACCAGCCGCGCACCATGAGGCGCACGGCCGGGGTGTCGACCAGGCCGTACTCGGCCAGCTCCTCGGGCGTACTGCTCTCGAAGATCCGGTCGGTCAGCGCGGACCTCGCCTCCTCGTAGATCTCGCGCATGTCCTCGTTGCCGC
>DASXRJ010000382.1:0-11473 GCA_036506675.1 Nocardioides sp.
CGATCGAGGTCGTGCGCGCGCTCAACGGCGCCACCGACGGTCGCAAGGCCGCGCCCGGCACGATCCGCGGCGACCTCTCACTGTCCAACCGGGAGAACCTCGTGCACGGCTCCGACTCCCCGCAGTCGGCCGAGCGCGAGATCAAGATCTGGTTCCCCGAGCTCCCGGCCTGACCGCGAGCTCGGTCGCGGTCAGGCTCTGAGCGCGGCCGGCTCGCGAGCGTGAGTCTCAGCGCTATCCGACCGGCGAAAAATCAGGCGACGGGTGTCGGTGCTCCGCCGTAGCGTCGAGAGCGATGACTCTCACCCAGATCCCCGATCCGCGTCCGACGGCCGCTCCGCCGGCGCAGACCGCCGTCGACCGCACGGTCGACTGGCGACGGCTGCGCGGCCCGGTGGCTGTCCTGGCGCTGGCCGCCTGCGCGGTCGCGGCCATCGGCACGTCCCTGGGCTCGGTCGTGGTCGGCCGGCTGGCCGCCCACGCCACGATCCAGGGGGTGTGGCTGCTGGCCGCCTGTGTCGTCGGCGCCGCGGTCCTCGACACCGCGGCTCGCACGCTGTGGGCCGGGGTGGTCGACCGGGCCGAAGGCCGGCTGCGCTCCGACCTCCTGCACGCCTCGCTCCACCAGCCGCTGGCCCAGCTGAACGACCAGGCCGTCGGCGAGGTGCTCGACCGGGTCGACGACGACACCCACGAGGTCGGCACGCTGCTGCGTCAGTCGGCCTGGCAGGCGATCCGGACCGTCCTCGCGTCGGTCCCGCTCTGGATCGTGGCCGGCACTCGCTGGTGGCCGGCGTTCCTGCTGTTTCCGGTCGCGGCGTGGGCGGCGTTCGCCGTCGTACGGCGGCTGCTGCCGGAGCTCTCCGCCCGCAAGGTCGAGGAGGAGATCGCCTGGACCGACCACGCAGCGGCGATGGAGGAGGGCATCGCCGGCCGCGACGACCTGCGCGCCAGCCTGGGGCAGGCCTACCTGCTGCGGCGGTGCACCGAGCTCGCGGCCGCGGTGCACGCGCGGTTCGCGGTGGTGGTCGGGATCGAGGGCCGGATCGGCCTGCGGACCGGTCTCATGCTGCATGGCGTGCTGGCGGCGACCGCCGTGGTCGGTGTCGCTCTGGTCGTGGACCATCGGCTGGACACGGCTGCGCTGGTCACGCTGTTCCTGGTCACCACGATGTTCGTGGGCCAGATCGGCCAGCTGGCCCGGCACCTGCCCGACCTGCAGGCCGGCCTCGGCGCCGTCGTACGACTGCGGTCGCTGCTCGGCGCCGAGCCCGAACCGGTCGGGGGCGACGCGCTGCCCGACGGCCTGCTCGACGTCCGCTTCGAGCGCCTCCACTTCGCGTACCCCGGCGGGCGGTTCGCGCTGCGTGACCTCAGCCTGACCGTGCCCGCGGGGCACACCTGTGCGCTGGTCGGGCGCACCGGCTCGGGCAAGTCGACGCTTGCCGCGCTCCTCTCTCGGGCTCTGGAGCCCGAGCCGGGCTCGGTGCAGCTGGGCGGCGCCGACGTTCGCGACCTCGACCTCCAGCGGTTGCGGGCCGCGGTCGGAGTGGTCACCCAGCGCACTGAGATCCTGGCCGGCACGCTGGCGGAGAACATCACCCTCTTCGCGCCGATGCCGAGCGTCGAGGTCGAGCGGGCGGTGGCCGAGCTCGGGCTCGACGACTGGGTCGCCGGCCTGCCGGACGGCCTCGACACGTTGCTGGGCCCGGGCGGCACGACGCTGTCGTCGGGGGAGGAGCAGCTCGTGGCGTTCGCGCGGCTGCTGGTCCGCGACGTCCAGGTGGTGGTGCTCGACGAGGCCACCGCCCGGATGGACCCGGTGACCGAGGCGCACGTCGTACACGCGGCGGAGCGGCTGCTCTCCGGCCGCACCGGGCTGCTCGTCGCACACCGGCTCTCCACCACCGAGCGCGCTGAGTACGTCGCCGTACTCGACGACGGGCGGATCGTGCAGCAGGGTCCGCGGGCGCTGCTGGCCCACGAGCCGGGCCCGTTCCGGTCGCTGCTCGAGGCCGCCGACGACGTACCCCTGCCCGACTCGGCCGACCCCGCGGTCGCGGCCGCCAGCCAGGTCGGAACCGCCCGCCGCGCCGGCAAGCCGCCGAGCCCGCCCCGCCTGCGCGACCTACCCTCGCTGGCGCGGGCCACCCGGTCCGCGCTCCTGGTCCAGCCACAGTGGGGCGTGTTCGGCGCGGGTCTCTTCCTGGTCGCGGCGCTGACGGGCGCGTTCGGGGCGGTCACCGGCTGGCTCTGGGGCCGGACCGTGGTCGACCTGCAGAGTGGCGGGCGTCCCGTCGTACTCACTGCGGCGTTGGTGGTCTCGCTGCTGCTGGCGCCCGTGATGCTGTCCGACGCGTTCCGGCGTTACCCCCGGTGGTGGGTCGAGGTGATGCTGCGGGCGCGCACCTCGGTGCTGGCCGGCCAGACGGCGCAGCACCGGCTCGACCGCACTCCGCCGGGCGAGGTGGTCGCCCGGGCGATGGACGCCGACCGGCTGGCCAGGTACGCCGACCGCTGGGTCGACTTCGTCAACGGCCTCGTCATCGTGGCCGTCACCGCGATCGCCGCACGGAGCCTGCTCGCCGGTGGGGTCCTGCTGGCTGTGATGGTCATGTCGTCGCTGGCCTCGTTGCTCGGCCGCCGGGTGGCCGGCCGGTCCGCCGCGGCGTCGTCCCGGGCCAGGGCCAGGTTCGGCCGGGCGCTGGTGTCGACGCTCGACTCGGTGCGGACCGTCAAGCTCGCCGCGGCCACGCCCGCCGTACACGCCCATCTGCTCGAGGTCGACGGCGGTCGCGTGGAGGCCGCGGTCCGCGAGCATCGGGTCCAGGCCCTGCTCGACGGCGTACCCATCGTGATGGTGCAGTGCGGCGTCGTCGCCGCCTGGGCGGTGCACGTGGCCGGGGGCTGGGGGCTGGCCACCGCGCTGATGGTGTCCGGTGCGGTCAACGGCTTCGACTGGTTCGGCCGGGTCGCCGGCTCGGTCATCACCGAGGCGCCCGGCACCCGCGCGTGGATGCGCGCCACCAGCCGGCTCGCCGGTGGGGGCGACCTGATGGAGCTGCCGGCCGGCGTCGATCTGGTGAGTGGCGCCGCTCCGGCGCCCGCTGCGCCGGTCCGTGAGCCGCTCCGGTCGGTGGAGCTGGCCGGGTTCACGGCCATCCACGACGACGGGACGATCGGCGTACGAGAGGTCGACCTGGCGATCGAACCGGGCGAGTTCGTGCTCCTCCTGGGGCAGGTCGGCTCGGGCAAGTCCAGCCTGCTCTCCGCGCTGGCGGGACTGGTCACCAGCGGCGGTGAGCTGCGCTGGAACGGCCGCCCGGTCGATGACCCGCAGACGTTCCTGCGGCCCGGTCGGGTCGCCCACGTCGCGCAGGTGCCGCGGGTGCTCTCGGGGACCTTCGAGGGCAACGTGCGGCTCGACCACTCCGGCCGACTGGTCGATCCGGCACTCGAGGCGGCCCGGTTGGGTCGCGACGTGGCCGCGGCCGGTGGCCCCGACTCCCTGGTCGGTCATCGGGGAGTCCGGCTGTCCGGTGGCCAGGTGCAGCGACTCGCCCTGGCCCGCGGACTGGCCTGCGAGGCGGAGCTGCTGCTGGCCGACGACGTCTCCTCGGCACTGGACGCGGCGACCGAGATGGAGCTGTGGTCGGCACTGCGGAGCAGGGGCGCGACCGTGGTCGGTTCGACGTCGAAGCGCGCGGCGCTGGCCCTGGCCGACCGGGTCGTCGTACTCGTCGAGGGTCGGGTCGTCGCCGTGGGTCCGTGGGCCGAGCTGGCGGACGAGTGGGGACCGCTGGCGGGCTAGCGAGCCCGGTCAGCGGCGGTCAGCGGGTGGCGACGGCGAGCGCGATCAGCTCGAGCATCTCGGGCTCGGTGGTCG
This sequence comes from Nocardioides sp., assembly GCA_036506675.1. GTDB lineage: Bacteria > Actinomycetota > Actinomycetes > Propionibacteriales > Nocardioidaceae > Nocardioides. The sequence continues at coordinate 3,887 of DASXRJ010000382.1, forward strand.
GCGCCGACTCGACCGGCCACCAGCGAACTTCGAGGGACTCCTCGCTGACCACCGGCTCGACGTACGGCGCGACGGCGACGTAGCGCACGTCGAGGTGGTCGACGACGCCGTCGCGGTGACAGAACGGCACCGGGTGAGCGGAGAGCTGGACCGGCCCGGGCAGCAGCTCGAAGTCCGCCAGGCCCGACTCCTCGCGCGCCTCCCGCTCGGCGGCCGCCCGCAGCGAGTCGTCGCCGGGCTCGCAGTGGCCGCCGAAGGCGAACCACCGCTTGGCCTTGCCGTGCAGGTTGAGCAGCACGTGACTGCGATCCTCGGACACGACCAGCGTGCCGGCGGTGAAGTGGGCCGGGAAGCACTCCCGCATGGTCGCGTCCGCCCGCTCCCGCAGGTGTCCGACGAAGCGGTCGCGCAGCGCGACCTGCTCGGGGGAGTACCCCGCCCAGCCGGTCAGCACCGCGAGCGCGTCGTCGTGGAGGGTCACTCCCCGCCCTCGTCGAGCAGCTTCTTCAGCTCGGCGTCGAACTCGTCCTCGGACAGGTCCGTGGGCGACGCGACGTCCTCGCGGAAGCCGAGCGGGTCGTCGAGGTCGGCCGCGGTGGGCAGCAGGTGGGGGTGCAGCCAGACAGCGTCGCGGGCCTCGATGCCCTGCCGGGTCCGCAGCGAGCCCCACAGCGTCGAGGCGTCGCGCAGCCGGCGCGGCCGCAGCTCCAGCCCGACCAGCTGGCCGAAGGTCTGTTCGGCCGGTCCGCCGGCGGCCCGGCGGCGCCGGATCGCCTCCTGCAGCTTGGCGGCCGACGGCATCCGCTCGGCCGTGGCCTGGCCGACGACCTCGTCGACCCAGCCCTCGACCAGCGCGAGCGTGGTCTCGAGCTTGGACAGCGCGGCCTGCTGGGCCGCCGACGGCTTCGGGTCGAAGAGCCCGCCCTCCATCGCCTCCTGCATCGAGGCGGGGTTCATCGGGTCGAACCCGCTGAGCTGCTCCTGGATGCCGGCCGTGTCGATCTCGATGCCGTCTGCGAACTCCCGCACCGCGCTGACCAGGTGGTCGCGCAGCCACGGCACGTGTGAGAAGAGCCGCTGGTGGGCCGCCTCGCGCAACGCCAGATACAGCAGTACGTCGTCCTCGGAGACGTCGAGCCCCTCGGCGAACGTGGCGATGTTGGTCGGCACCAGCGCGGCCCGGCCCTCGGGGCCGAGCGGCAGGCCGATGTCGGAGGCGGTGAGCACCTCGCCCGCCAGCGCGCCGAGGCCCTGGCCGACCTGGGTGGCGACCATCATCCCGGCGGCCTTGCCGAGGATGCCGAGCAGCGGCCCGGTCATCGCCCGGGCCTCCTCGGGCAGCGCGTCACCGAGCGCGCCGGTCGCGTGCGCCGCGACCGGCTCGACCAGCTTGCGCCAGACGTCGGTGGTGCCGACGATCCACTCCGCGCGGCTCCAGGCCGCCGTCGAGGTCACGCCGGAGGCGAACTGGCAGGCCTCGTCGAGCCACAGGTCCGCCAGGTGTACGGCGTCGGCCACCGCGGCCTTCTGCTTCTCGGTCGGGCTCGGGTCGGGCTGCTGCGCGGCGAACCGGCGCGCCATGTCGATCGCGGCGTCCCAGTTGATCGGGCCGTCGTGGGGCTGCATCAGGCTCTGGAACTGGCCGAGCAGCGCTCCGATGTCGGGCATGCCGCCGCCGGCCGCCCCACCCGCGAGGCCGCCGAAGAGCTGCTCGAACGGCGTGCCCTTGAAGGGGTTCTGGCCGTCGTCGGGGGTGTCGGCCGGGTTGTCACTCATGCCTCCACGGTACCTGGGCAGGGCAACGACTACGCTCGGTCCATGCCGCAGGAACAGACCCGCGAAGGGGCTCGGGAGAAGGTCCGGCTGACCGGCTTGCGCGACACGGCGCTCAGTGTCGACGAGGTGCTCGACGCGCTCGGCGACGAAGCAGCCGGCGGGCTCACGCTCTTCGTCGGCCGGGTGCGCGACCACGACCAGGGCAAGGGTGTGGTCGGCCTCGACTACACCGCGCACCCGAGTGCCCTGGACAAGCTGACCGAGGTCTGCGAGCGGATCGCCGCTACCCACGACGTACTCGCGGTGGCGGCGGTGCACCGGGTCGGGCGGCTGGGCATCGGCGATGCGGCCGTCGTACTCGCGACCGCGGCGGCGCACCGCGGCGAGGCGTTCGCGGCCTCCAAGGACCTCATCGACACGCTCAAGGCCGAGGTGCCGATCTGGAAGCACCAGGTGTTCTCGGACGGGACCGACGAATGGGTCGGCTCGCCGTGAGCTCTCCGGGCAGGGTTGCCCGCGGATGGCTACGGTAGACGCGTGGAGATCCTGCTGTGGCTCGTGCCGCCCGCTATCGTGACGCTGCTCGCGATGATCTGGGTGGCCTGGCTGGGTCGCGAGGGCCGCGGCGAGATCGACCGCGACGTCGCCGCCGCGCGACTGGCCAAGGCGATGCGCCGCGACCACCCCGGCCGGTCCCGCCACGCGCCGGCGCCCGCGCGCGACCGCAGCACCGGCATCGCCGTCCGTCCCTCCCGGGCACGCTCCGTCGGAGGCACCTCCCGGACCCCTCGTCCGCCGCGGACCCGCCGCCCCGCGTGACTTCCCCCGGGTGAGAGGCTTTCCCGCATGAACACCCCATTCGGATGCTCGCTTCGCTCCGCTTCGAACAGGGACCCCGTATGAGCAGCCGTGAGTGCCGGCCAAGGGCTTGTCGCCACCTGTCCCGCGATGCCCGAGGGTGCGCGTGAGTCGCCGTACTCTCGCCGGGCTGATCGCCGCCCCGCTGGCGGTCGCGCTGTGGCTGGTCGCGCTGCTGCTGCCGGTGCCGTACGTGACCTACTCGCCCGGCCTGACCGTCGACGTACTCGCCGAGGACCACGGCAAGGAGATCGTCCAGGTCAAGGGCCACCCCGTCTACCACGACAACGGCGAGCTCCGGATGACGACCGTCTACGTCACCCGTCCCGAGTCGACGCTCAACATCTACGAGGCGCTCTCGTCGTGGCTGAGCGACACCGAGGCGGTCTACCCCTACAACGCGGTCTACGGCGACGGCGAGACCGAGAAGGAGTCGCAGACCGAGTCGTCGGTGCAGATGGTCTCGTCCCAGGACGCCGCGGTCGCCACGGCCCTCAAGGAGCTCGGGTACGACGTCAAGCCGGTCATCGAGGTGCTCAACGTCGACGACGCCCTGCCGGCCCACGACAAGCTCGAGGTGCGCGACGTGATCCTCGAGGTCGACGGCACCAGGATCACCACCAGCCAGCAGGTCGTCGACAAGGTCAAGGCCGCCAAGAAGGGCCAGGCCGTCAGCTTCGTCGTACGCCGCGGCGGCAAGGAGCGCACCGTCTCGATCGTCCCCAAGGACGTCGACGGCACTCCCAAGGTCGGCATCATCACCGGGCCCGGCTACGTGTTCCCGTTCGACGTGTCGGTCGACATCCCGGACGCCATCGGCGGGCCGAGCGCGGGGCTGATGTTCTCGCTGGCCATCTACGACACCCTGACCCCCGGCTCGCTGACCGGCGGCAAGATCGTCGCCGGCACGGGCACCATCGACGAGAAGGGCCAGGTCGGGCCGATCGGCGGCATCCCGCAGAAGATCGCCGCGGCCCAGCAGGCCGACGCCGAGCTGTTCCTGGTCCCGGCGGCGAACTGTTCCGAGGCCCTGGGCGCCCCCGACGACGGCATGCGGCTGGTGAAGGTGACGACCATGCACGACGCGATGACGTCCGTGAAGGCCTGGGTGAAGAACCCCGGCGCGCCGCTGCCGAGCTGCGAGGGGAGCTGACGATGGACGACCTCAGCCTCGACGACAGCTTCGAGACCGACCCGGCCCTCGCGGCCGCCGTACTCGAGATCGAGGGGCACATCGCGGCGGGCGGCTGGGACCAGCCGGCCCGGCTCTATGCCCTGGTCGAGACCGCCCGGATCGTCGCCCACGAGCCCGGCCTGGCCGCGTCGATGGGGCTGGACGAGGCCAGCGCGGAGGGCTCCCTCACGCCCGTCGAGCAGGACCAGCTCCCGCCCGGCCAGGAGCTGGAGGAGGTGCTGCCTGCGATCGGCTGGCCCGCCGACGTGGCCGGCTGCGCGGCCGTGGTCGAGCGGCTGGTGCTGCCGCCCGAGGTCGACTCCCAGATCCCGGACGACCCGGTGGGCGCCGCTGAGTTCGCGAGTACCCACCCTCTGCGCCAGGAGGTCCGGATCGTCGCGGGTGCGACCCGTGCAGGTGCGACGTACTGTGCATTACGGATGCGCTCTCACGACGACGACCAGTCGGTCGTGGGTGGCATCGACCTGGTTCCCGAGCTGCTCGAGCTGCTCGCCAGTACTTTGGAGGACAGTACTTTGGAGGAGGACGGGTGAGCGAGCTCTTCGACGAGTCGCCCAGGAAGCCGCGTCGGCCCACCAACCCACCGCGACGCTCTCGGGCGCTGCTCATCACGGCCGGGCTGGTGGTCGTGGGGTTCATCGCGCTGACCGGCATCGCGTCGTTCTGGACCGAGCGGCTGTGGTTCGACTCGATCGGCTACTCCTCGGTATTCAGCAAGCTCGTCTGGACCCGGATCTGGCTCTTCTTCGGCTTCGGCGGCCTGATGGCGGTCGCGGTCGGCCTCAACATGCTGCTGGCCTACCGGTTCCGGCCGCTGTTCCGGCCCGCGTCGGCCGAGCAGACCAGCCTCGACCGGTACCGCGAGGCCGTCTCCCCGATCCGGCGCTGGATCTGGCTCGCGGTCGCCCTGCTGATGGGCGCCTTCGCCGGTACGTCGGCCGCGGGGGAGTGGCGCGACTACCTGCTCTGGCGCCACGGCGTACCGTTCGGCCGCCAGGACCCCTACTTCCACCGCGACATCGGCTTCTACGTCTTCGACCTGCCGTGGTGGCACTACCTGGTCGACTTCACCATGGCCGCCGCGGTCATCTCGCTGCTGGCCGCCGCCCTCGTCCACTACCTGTACGGCGGTCTCCGCCTCCAGGGGACCCGCGACCGGCTCTCCGGCGCGGCCGCGGCCCAGCTGTCCACGCTGGTCGGCATCTTCGTGCTGGCCAAGGCCGGCGACTACTGGCTCGACCGCTTCGACATCCTCACCGGCTCCGGCCGGCTGATCGACGGCATGACCTACACCGACGACCACGCCGTGCTGCCCGCCAAGAACATCCTGCTCGGCATCGCGGTCATCTGCGCGCTGCTGTTCTTCCTCAACGTCTGGCGCCGCACCTGGCTGCTGCCGACGGTCGGGCTCGGCCTCTACGTGCTGTCCGCGATCCTGCTCGGCATGATCTGGCCGGGGATCGTCCAGCAGTTCCAGGTCAACCCGTCCGAGGCCGACAAGGAAGCGTCGTACATCTCGCGCAACATCGAGGCGACCCGCACGGCGTTCGGCCTCGAGAACGTCACCGTGGAGAGCTACCCCAACACCTCCGCCGGCCAGAGCGTCGCCCAGATCACCGCCGAGACCGCCTCGGTGCCGCTGGTCGACCCCAAGATCATCCGGCAGACCTTCGAGCAGAAGCAGCAGGTGACCGGCTACTACTCGGTCGCCCCGGTGCTCGACGTCGACCGCTACCCGATCAAGGACACCGAGCGCGCGCTGGTGCTCGGCGTGCGCGAGCTCGACCAGACCGGCCTCGCCGAGAGCTCGAAGAACTGGTCCAACCTGCACACCGTCTACACCCACGGCTACGGCGTGATCGCCACCTACGGCAACCAGCGCGACATCAACGAGCGCCCGATCGCCGGCCAGGAGGACGAGTCCAGCGCGACCGCCCAGGACGCGCAGTGGGCCGAGTACGACCTGCCGCCCCGCGGTGCTCTCACCGACGAGTCGTCCGACGGCTATGAGGGCCGGATCTACTTCGGCGAGCAGAGCCCCGACTACTCCATCGTCGGCAAGACCGACAGCGGACCGAGCGTGGAGTTCGACCGCCCGCTGTCCGAGGGCAGCGACCAGGGCAGCACGACGACGTACGACGGCAAGGCGGGCGTCTCGATCGGCGGTTTCGGCCGCCAGCTCCTGTACGCCCTCAAGTTCGGCGAGCCCAACATCGTGCTCTCCTCGCGAGTCAACGAGAACAGCAAGATCATCTACGACCGCGACCCGGCCGAGCGCGTCGAGAAGGTCGCGCCCTGGCTCTCGATCGACGGCGACCCGTATCCCGCCGTGGTCGACGGCCGGGTGCAGTGGATCGTCGACGGCTACACGACCACGGACAAGTACCCCCAGTCCGAGCGCGAGTCGTTCGACGAGATGACCACCGACTCGCTCACCAGCGACTCGCAGTTCCAGGCGCTGCCGACCGACGAGATCAACTACATGCGCAACGCGGTCAAGGCCACCGTCGACGCGTACGACGGCACCGTGACTCTCTACGCCTGGGATGAGACCGACCCGCTGCTCAAGGCGTGGGAGTCGGCCTTCCCCGGCACGGTCCAGCCCAAGAGCGCGATCTCGCCGGACCTGATGGCGCACCTGCGCTACCCGGAGGACATGTTCAAGGCGCAGCGCTTCCAGTTCGCGCGCTACCACGTCACCGACGCGAGCGACTTCTACGAGGGCAACGACCGCTGGGTCGTCCCGCAGGATCCCTACGCGCAGACCCAGCTGCAGCCGCCGTACCGGATGTTCGTCGACATGCCCGGCAGCGACGGCGCGAGCTACTCGATGACGTCGGTCTACGTGCCCAACAAGCGCGAGAACCTGGCCGCCTTCATGGCGGTCAACAGCGACGCCACCTCGCCCGACTACGGCACCATCCGGGCGCTGCGGTCCTCGGCTCAGAACGTGCCGGGCCCGGGCCAGGTCTCCAACGCGTTCAGCAACGACTCCGACGTGCGGGACGCGCTGTTCAAGTTCCAGTCCCAGTCCGGCACCCAGGTCGTCTACGGCAACCTGCTCACCCTCCCGGTCAACGGTCAGCTGATGTACGTGCAGCCGATCTACGTGCTGCGGACCGGCCAGGAGGCGGCGTACCCGATCTTCAACTCGGTCATCGTCTCGCTCGGCGCCAGCCAGCGGGTCGGCTTCGGCGATACCCTGCCGGCGGCGATCGCGGACCTGCTCGGTGCCGCCCCGTCCCAGGAACCCGGCACCCCCACGAACAACCCTTCCGGCAACCTGTCCGCGGAGGTACGACGCCTGCTCAACCAGGCGGAGGCGGCGTTCCGCGCGGCCGACGCAGCGCAGCGGGCCAACGACACCGAGGAGTGGGCACGCCAGCTAGCGATCGGTCGCGCCAAGCTCAGCGAGGCCGTCCGCCTGGCCAACCAGCCGCCCGCCGACGACGGCAAGCCCGGCGCCAGCCCGAGCAGCACCGCCACGCCGTGACCGCTCTCACCCACCCCCGATTTGGTGTCGGGAGATCGGTCCCGTAACCTTGGGTTCAGCGACGCGGGGTGGAGCAGTTCGGTAGCTCGCTGGGCTCATAACCCAGAGGTCGCAGGTTCAAATCCTGCCCCCGCTACAAAGTGTGATGTCTCAGGACATCGGCGACACCCGGACCTGCGATTGCAGGTCCGGGTGTTGTTCATTTCGGGGATTTTCGGGCGGGGCCTCTCCGTGCGCCCGTGGGCTGGTAGTCGCGTGTGGGGTC
>DASXRJ010000383.1:0-4181 GCA_036506675.1 Nocardioides sp.
CGGTCAGACCGCCGTTGGAGGTGCCGGTGACGAACTGGGAGCGGTACTCCCCGTCGCGCGCCATCGACTCGATCACGAGATCGTCAACGAGGCCGCCGGCCGGCCAGTCCGGGTGGAACTGGAGCGTCACCCTGCTCATGACGCAGGCTCACGCCTCGAGCCGGGCCAGCTCCTCCTCGACCACGGCGGGGTCGAGCTTGATGAACACCGGCGTCGGCTTGCCGACCGGCGAGCCGACCTTGACCGGCGCCCGCCCCCAACCACGGACGCCCGAGTAGTCGCCGGTGATGATCGGGTAGCCGGCCCCGCCATCGAGGTCGTCGGCCTCCTCCATCCGCGGCATCGGCTGTACGTCGCCCACGCCGCCGAACACCAGGTCGACCGCGTTGGCGGAGAACGGCAGGAACGGCGACAGGATCAGGTTGAGGTCGGCCACGCACTGAGCCATCACATGGAGGACGGTGCCCAGGCGCTCGGGGTCCTCCTTGATCTTCCACGGCTCGGAGTCGCTGACGTACTTGTTAACCTCGGCGACCGCGCGCATCGCGTCACCGATCGCGTGCTTCTGCCGGTGCCGGCCGATCAGGTCACCGACCACACCGAACGCGGCCTCGGTCGCGGCCAGCACCGCCTCATCCTCGGGCGCGAGCGGTCCACAGGCGGGGATCTCGCCGAAGTTCTTCGCGATCAGGTTGGCGGTCCGGTTGACCAGGTTGCCCCAGCCGGCCACCAGCTCGTCGTTGGTACGGCGGACGAACTCGGCCCAGGTGAAGTCGGCGTCCTGGTTCTCCGGGCCGGCAGCCGCCACGAAGTAGCGGAACGCATCGGGCTGGTAGCGCGCGCGCATATCGCGGACGTAGATCACGACCTTCTTCGACGAGGAGAACTTCTTGCCCTCCATCGTGAGGAACTCGCTGGAGACCACCTCGGTCGGCAGGTTGAGTACGCCGAGCTCGCCCGGCGTACCGCCCTTGTCGCCCTTGCCGCTGTAGGCCAGCAGCTCGGCCGGCCAGATCTGGCTGTGGAAGGTGATGTTGTCCTTGCCCATGAAGTAGTAGGACAGCGCCTCGGGGTCGTTCCACCACTGTCGCCAGGCGTCGTTGTCACCGCTGCGGCGCGCCCACTCGATGCTCGCGGACAGGTAGCCCACGACCGCGTCGAACCACACGTAGAGCTTCTTGGTCGGGTTGTCGCGCCAGCCGTCGAGCGGCACCGCGATGCCCCAGTCGATGTCGCGGGTCATCGCCCGCGGCTTGATCTCCTTGAGGATGTTCTGGCTGAAGCGGATCACGTTGGGCCGCCACAGGCCGGTCGCCTCGCGCTCGTCGAGCCACTCCCCCAGCGCCTCGGCGAGTGCCGGCAGGTCGAGGAAGAAGTGCTGGGTCTCGATGAACTCCGGCGTCTCGCCGTTGATCTTCGACCGCGGGTTGATCAGCTCGTGCGGGTCGAGCTGGTTGCCGCAGTTGTCGCACTGGTCGCCGCGCGCGCCGTCGTACCCGCAGATCGGGCAGGTGCCCTCGATGTAGCGGTCGGGCAGCGTGCGGCCGGTCGAAGGCGAGATCGCGCCGTACGTCGTCTGCTCGACGAAGTAGCCGTTGTGGTAGACGCCGAGAAACAGCTGCTGCACCACGGCATGGTGGTTGCGCGTGGTGGTGCGGGTGTAGAGGTCGTAGGAGACGCCGAGGCCACAGAGGTCCTCCACGATCAGGCGATGGTTCTGGTCGGCCAGCTCCTGGGGCGACACCCCGGCCTCGTCGGCTGCGATCAGGATCGGCGTGCCGTGCTCGTCGGTGCCCGAGACCATGAGTACGTCGTGTCCCGCCATCCGCATGTACCGACTGAAGACGTCGGAGGGCACACCGAAACCGGCCACGTGGCCGATGTGGCGCGGGCCGTTTGCGTACGGCCAGGCGACGGCGGACAGGACTTTGCTCATGTCCGAATCCTAGTGAGGCCGGGCCAGCCATTTTCGCCGGCGTCTTACCGGAGTCCTACCAGGGCTGGACCACCAGTCCGGGCGCGCCGCGGAAGGCCCGGTCCGCCGTCACCAAGGTCAGCCCCTCGGCGATCGCCTGGGCGGCGAGGAGCCGGTCGAACGGGTCGCGGTGCTCCCAGTCGAGCGATCCTGCGCTCACTGCGTGTGGGTGCGTCAGCGGGAGTGGCTCCGCACCCAACTCAGCCACCGACTCGTCCCAGCGTTCGGCGAGAGCCCGCGCGGTCTCAAGCTCTACCGGACTAAGTCCGGGTCCCGCATCCGACGTCTGCATGTGCGGATGCGCTTAGGGGACACGCAGGCCGGTCCGGGCTGGACAGTGACTGATCGTCGGCTCCACCCGCCGGGGTCCCGCCAAGGTCCGCCCCTTTGCTGCGTCGGCGCGCTGGACACTCAGTGAGCAATCAGCCGCTCGACCAGATCCGAGCCGACCCGGCCCCAGTCGTCGGGATAGACGTGCGCCAGCCCGGGGACCTCGACCAGCTCGACGTCGTGGCCGGCGTCGGCGAGCTCGGCGTGTACGGCGCGCTGTCGGGCGGCCGAGAGCGGGTCGTCACCGCCCGCCAGGAGTACGCCGCGGACCACCCTGTCGCGCGGCACGTCGTACTCATCGGGCCCGGGCGCTCCCACCACGGCGAGGAAGCCGGCGACCTCTCCCGCGGCGCCCGACAGCGCCAGCCGGGTCGCGACGCCGGCGCCCTGCGACCCGCCCGCGAGTACGACGGGCGCACCCGCACCCAGCCCTCGGGCCAGCGTCACTGCCGCCGTCACGTCGCGCAGCGCCACCCCGGGATCGTCCCAGCACGGCCGCCCGTCGCCGTTGCGCAGCGTCGACTCGGGCACCACGACCGCGAGCCCCGAGCCGGCCACCGGTGCCCAGATCGCCTCGGTCTCGGCTCCTTCGACGCCGGCCATGTGCAGGGCCACCACCACCGCGGTCGGGGTGGCGTCCGGCCGGACGACCGCCTGCCGGGCCGTGGTGGCGCGGGCCGCCTCGAGCGCGGAGTCGGACCGGGCGCGCATGGTGGCGACCAGGTCGGCGTACCCGTCTAGCTCGGCCAGCGGGTCCAGGTCGGGGTCGTCGAGCTGGCGCGGCGTGAGCCAGCCACCGCCGGCCACCGCGCCCTTCAAACCATCCAGCGCCTCGGCCGGCCGCCCCAGCATGGCCAGCACACACGCGCGGGCGTAGGCGCTGGAGACGGCTCGTTCGGGGAACTCGACGGCCAGCCGCTCGGTCAGCGCGACGGCCTCCTCGAGGCGGCCGGCCACATACAGACCGCCCAGCCGGGTGGCCTCGACGAGATAGGGATCGGAAGGGCGGTTCATGGTCTCGAGCCTAGGAGGGCGCGCGAGGCCCGGTCATGCGGACTTCAGCCGGCGTCGACGCGACGCTGGGCGCGGTCCCGGATCTCCGGAAGCTTGTTGTAGAGATGCTGGCCCGGGCACTCGGTGTCGTTGGTGTCGCGGTGGCCGTCGATCACGGGCAGGGTGACCCACTGGCCGGCGGCGTACTTGTCGCTGCCGTGGGAGTAGACCGGGATCCAGCCGGTGGGCTTGCGGTCGTACATCGCGAGCTTCCACGCGGCGAGCATGACGACGCCGGTGAGCGCCTTGTCCCAGGGCCAGCCCTTGTCGTAGCTGCCGATCATGGCCACGCCGACCGAGGTGTCGTTGAAGCCGAGCGTGTGGGCGCCCCGCACCGGCTTCGCGACGCCGCCGGCCCGCCCGACCCAGACCCGGCCGAACTTGTCGACGAGGAAGTTGTAGCCGATGTCGGACCAGCCCAGCGTGTGGGTGTGGTAGCGGTAGATCCCGCGCAGTAGGCCCGGCACGTCCGACCACTCGTAGTCGTTGCCGGTCGCGGTGTGGTGGACGTGCACCTGCTGGATCGTGTTGTTGTAGCGCGGCGCGCTGGTCCGCCAGCTCTCGTCGGCGCCCCACTGCTCGCGATACCTCAGCTTCGGCTGGGTCGGCCCGTACGACGTCGTACCGGCGCCGGTGCCGCGGACCGCGACGTCTGCCTCGGGGTCGTCCGCCGGAGGCTCGGCCGAGTCGCCGGGGAGCACGCCGGGGTCGATCAGCTCGAGCGTCAGGTCACTCGGGGGCCGACCCCGCACCCCCACCTGTACGCCGTCGCTGCGACCCACCCAGAGCAGCTCGGTGCCGCGGGTGCCGTTGCCCTCGCCGG
>DASXRJ010000384.1:0-14073 GCA_036506675.1 Nocardioides sp.
CATGCTCAGGTCGGTACGGGTGCCCTCAACGTGCACACCTTTGCGGGGACTCTCGCCCTGCTCTTCTGGGTGCCGTTCCTGGTCGCGGGCAACAAGACACTGCTAGGCAGCGCGCTCTTCGGAATCATCGCGATCTTCTTCTGGTGGGTGACCACGATCGCGGGCCTGCTGATCCTGCTGCGCTGGCTCCCCAGCCGCGGCCGGCACGCGTCGGAGGCCTCCGAGGACACCTGGAGCGACGGACCCGGGCTCTCTCTGCTGGCTCACTTCGGCATGCTCTGCGGGGTCGCCGTGTTCACCTTCGCCTACCTCACCTCGGCGGTGTAGCCACGTCACGGATCGGGCGCTTCCTGGTCGCGGCCATGCTCGCCGCGAACTTCATGGTGCTCCCGCAGGTCCCCGTGTACGCCGGTCCGGGCACCGTCATCGAGCGACTCGTGATCGGCCACTCGGTCCGTGGCCGGCCGATCATCGCCTGGCACCTCGGGCAGCCGGGCCGCCCGAAGGCCGTGGTCTTCGCGGCCATGCATGGCGACGAGACCGCACCCAGGCAGATCCTGTTCGCTCTCGTCGACGGTGCCCCGGTGCACGGGGTCGACCTGTGGGTGGTGCCGACGTACAACCCGGACGGCGTCGCGCGCGGCACCCGCAAGAACGCCCACGGCGTCGACCTCAACCGCAACTTCCCCTACAGCTGGCGCGACCTCGACGGCGCGTACGAGTCCGGCCCCGGTCCCGCGTCGGAGCCGGAGACCAAGGCCGTGATCGGCTTCCTGCGTCGCGTCCGGCCGCACTGGATCGTCAGCTTCCACCAGCCGCTCCGCGGCGTCGACCGGGACACCAAGTGGCCCGCCTTCGCCCGACGGCTGGCTCACAACCTGGAGCTGCCGCTGAAGGACTTCGACTGCGGCGGCGTCTGCCACGGGACCATGACCGGCTGGTACAACCACCGCTTCGCCGGCGGCGCCGTCACCGTCGAGTACGGCGCCCACCCCGGCCGGCACCGGATGCGGGTCACCGCGCCGCGTCAGCTGCTCCGAGCGCTCGGCGGCTGGCGCTGAGACGCTAGCGGCCCTTGAACGTCGGCCGCTCCTTGGCGACGAACGACGCCACCGCGTCCCGGTGATCCTGGGTGGCGCCGGTCCGCGCCATCAGCTGCGCCTCGTGGGCCACCGACTCCTCGAGCGGGTGGTCGGCGGAGAAGGTCACGGCCTGCCGGATCGAGCCGAGCGCCACGGTCGGGCCCTGGGCGAGCCGGCCGGCCAGCTCGGCGACCGTCGTACTCAGCTCGTCGGCGGGTACGACGCGCGTCGCCAGCCCGAGCTCGAGCGCCTCGGGCGCCTTGATCGTGGACGGGAAGTAGAGCAGCTCCAGCGCCTTCGCGCGGCCGACCAGGCGCGGCAGGGTCCACGACGACCCGGTGTCGCAGGACAGGGCGATCCCGGCGAAGGCCAGGTTGAAGCCGGCGCCGTCGGCGAGGATCCGGAAGTCGCAGGCGAACGCGAGCGAGGCGCCGGCCCCTGCGGCCACGCCGTTGACCGCGGCGACGACCGGCTTCGGCATCGTGAGCAGCGCCGTGACGGTCGGGTTGTAGTGCGCCTCGACGGTCGAGGACAGCGCCCCGTCGGGGTCCTCGGCGAGCAGCCCGATGTGCTCCTTGAGGTCCTGGCCGACGCAGAAGGCGCGCCCGGTCCCGGTCAGCACCACGCAGCGCGCGGCCGGGTCGTCGGCCGCCCGGAGGACCGCCGCGAGCAGGGCCTCCTTGGTCGCGACGTCCAGGCTGTTCATGGCGTCGGGCCGGTTGAGGGTGATCGTGGCGATGCCGTCGGCGACCGCGTACAGCACGGGCGCTGCGGGGTCCTGATCCGGGTCCTGGTTCGGGGCGTGCTCGGTCATGTCCTGCCTCTCCGCGGGGTCGCCATCAGGGTAGGGCGTGAACGACACTCGCGACGGCAGAGGATCGGGAGACACGCGCCCTGTGGTCCGCTTCACCGGGCCGATGGGGGATAATGGCCCGTGCGTACTGCGCCGACCGGGCGCTCGGCTTGAGCTTAGGAAGAGGTGTCGCGGATGGCGGCGATGAAGCCGCGGACGGGAGACGGTCCGCTGGAGGTCACCAAGGAGGGACGCGGCATCGTGATGCGAGTGCCGCTCGAGGGCGGTGGCCGCCTCGTCGTGGAGCTGAACGCCGAAGAGGCCGGCGCGTTGGGCGACGCGCTCAAGGACGTCGTCGGCTGACGCCCGTGGTCGCGACGACGAATTCGCCCACCCTGCCAGCGCAGGTCTCACCCCCGGAGTTCGCGCTCACCGAGCGGCAGCCGCACGCCCTGCGCGGTGTCGACTCGGTCGCGGTCCCGGTGCTGCCCGGAGACGACGGGCTGCTGCTTGGCCCGGGCGCCGAGGAGGTCCTCGAGGCGCTCGACCTCGACGGGCTCGGCCTCCTCGAAAGCCAGCGCGCCACCGGCAAGGCGGGCGAGGTGATCGTCCACGCCCTGGTCGGCGACGGCCCGGATCGACTCGTGTTCGTGGGGGTCGGCGACTGCTCGACCACCGACCTGCGCCGGGCCGGAGCGGGCCTGGCCCGGGCCCTGGTCGACACCGGCAGCGTGGTCACCTCGGTGGCCGCGGTGGCCGATGACGCGGGGTTCGAGGCGTTCGTGGTCGGCGCGATGCTCGGCTCGTTCGGCTTCCACTGGCGCTCCCAGGGGCCCAAGACGCGGCCGGTGGAGCGCGTCGTCCTCGCGTTGGCGGATGCGTCGCGGCAGCCGGTCCTCGACCGGGCGCTGGCGCTCGGCGGTGCGGGGTGGCGCGCCCGGGTACTGGCCACCATCCCGGCCAACCTGAAGAACCCGGCTTGGCTGGCCGAGCAGAGCCAGTCGGTCGCCGACGCGGCCGGCCTCGGCTTCCGCGTCTGGGACGAGGGCGAGCTCGCCGACGAAGGCTTCGGCGGCATCCTCGCGGTCGGCCAGGGGTCGGCGACGCCGCCCCGGCTGATCCGGCTCGACTACACGCCCAAGAAGTCCGGACGCAAGACGCCGCACCTGGTGCTGGTCGGCAAGGGCATCACCTTCGACTCGGGTGGCCTGTCCATCAAGCCCGGCGAGGCGATGTCCAACATGAAGCGCGACATGACCGGCGGTGGCGTCGTACTCGCCACGATGGGCGCGCTGGCCGAGGTCGGCTGTCCGATCCGGGTCACCGGCCTGGTGGCGGCCGCGGAGAACGCCATCGGCGGGGCGTCGTACCGGCCGGGTGACGTGGTCCGGCACTACGGCGGGCGCACCACCGAGGTGACCAACACCGACGCCGAGGGGCGCGTCGTACTCGCAGACGCGCTGGCGTACGCCGCCGCCGAGCTTTCTCCCGACGCGATCGTCGACGTGGCGACGCTGACCGGCGCCATGAAGGTCGCGCTGGGGCAGCGCACCGGCGGCTTCTTCGCCAACGACGACGCGCTGGCCGCCGCGATCGCGGCCGCGGGCGAGCGCGCGGGCGAGCCGCTGTGGCGGTTCCCGCTGGCCGCCGACTACGAAGACAAGCTCAGCTCCAAGGTCGCCGACGCCGACAACGGGTCGGGCACTCCGGGTGCGATCACGGCCGCGCTGTTCCTGCAGCACTTCACCGGCTCGGTCCCGTGGGCGCACCTCGACATCGCCTCGGTCGGCGACTCGCCGACCGACAGCTTCGAGTGGAGCCTCGGACCCACCGGCTTCGGGGCGCGCGCCCTGCTGACCTGGCTGAGCACCGACCAGCCGCTGGCGGGGGTCGGGTCGTGAAGGGCCTGACCGTTCGCTGGTCGCTCGCCGACGCACCCGAGGGCGTCGAGGAGGAGCTCGCGTCGTACGTCGCCGGCACCTCGCACGCGCGCTTCACCGGGATGACCGGCCTGCGGTTCAAGACCTGGCGGATGCGCGCGGGAGAGTGGTTCGAGGGCTGCTACGTCTTCGCCAGCGACGAGGCGCGCTCGGAGTTCCAGGCGAGCTTCACCGAGACCGCCGCCGAGTCGCCGGGCTCCCAGATCGTCGGCTCTTCGCCGATCCTGATCGAGGCCTGCGACATCGTCGCGGTGGCCGAGGGCTGGGACGGCTTCGAGGCCGCTCCGCACGCCTGAGGGGCGCGCCGCAGGCCCGTCGCCGCGGTACTGCCCGATTGACCGAGCCTCCCGCCGGCTTCGGCACCGCCGGGTCGAGCAGTTGGTCTGGGCGGTCAATCGACTACGAGTGTCTGGACACTCCTAGTCGATCGCCTCGCGACACCTACTGCTCCGGTCGATGGGGCACGGCGGGATCCCCGGCGGGGCGTCACAAGGGACCCGCGCACAGCTCTCCGCGCCGGACGAGGGCGTTGCCGACGGGCACGTACAGCGGCTCAGGCGGGCTCTGCCGGCGCCTTGCGCGCGAGCAGCAGCCCGTCGCCGACCGGCAGCAGCAGCGAGATCAGGTCGTCGGACTCCGCGATGGTGCGCCCCAGGGCCCGGATCGCGACCGTCTCGTCGTCGCGCCGGGCCGGGTCGGCCACCCGGTCGTGCCACAGCGCGTTGTCGAAGGCCACCACGCCGCCCGGACGGAGCAGTCGCAGCGCCTCGTCGAGGTAGGCGGCGTACTCGCGCTTGTCGCCGTCGCAGAAGACCAGGTCGTAGTGGCCGTCGGTGAGTCGCGGCAGCACCTCGAGCGCGGCGCCCGGGATCGCCCGGGCCCGCTGGCCCGGGAAGCCGGCGTCGGCGAAGGTCTGCTTGGCCAGCCGCTGGTGCTCGGCCTCCACGTCGACCGTCGTGAGTACGCCGTCGGGCCGCATGCCGCGCAGCAGCCAGACGCCCGACACGCCGGTGCCGGTTCCGATCTCCACGACCGCCTTGGCCTCGAGCACGGAAGCGAGGAACCTCAGTGCCGCACCGACCCCGGAGCCGATCGGCACCACGCCGACCTCCTCCGCCCGAGCCCGGGCTTCGGCGATGATGCCGTCCTCGACGACGTACTCCTCCGCGTATGACCAGCTCGCTGGTGTAATGGGAGTGGTGATGACGGCCTCCGGCACTGGATGGTTTCGGTCGGGCGACCCGGGTGGCGATCGGGTCGCAGTCGCGACGATACCGCGTCCGATCCTTGGTACTGAGGAACAGAAGGCGTCGGTGCCACGTTGTTCTAGGGATTGAGGGTTCAGAGCACTGAGGGTTGTCATCAAGCCGGGTTCACACCAGAGATCTTGTGTTCTCACAGGTTCTTTTCAGCACCGGTTTCTAGCGTGAGAGAGGTCAGACGCCGATTCGCACCGAACCGCAGGAGCCAGCCATGGAGAGCACGACGGAAGTTCCGACGTGGGACGAGATCGTCGAGCAGCACTCCGACCGGGTGTACCGCCTCGCGTACCGCCTGACCGGCAACCGGCACGACGCCGAGGACCTCACCCAGGAGGTCTTCGTGCGCGTCTTCCGGTCCCTGTCGACCTACAGCCCCGGCACCTTCGAGGGCTGGCTGCACCGGATCACCACGAACCTGTTCCTCGACCAGGCGCGGCGCAAGCAGAAGATCCGCTTCGACGCGCTCTCCGACGAGCGTGAGGGCCGGCTGCCGAGCAGCGACGGCTCCCCCGCGGAGGAGTACGCCGAGCGCACCTTCGACGACGACATCGAGCACGCCCTCGCCCAGCTGCCGCCGGACTTCCGTGCGGCCGTCGTACTCTGCGACGTCGAGGGACTGACCTACGAGGAGATCGCCGAGATCATGGACGCCAAGCTCGGAACGGTCCGATCAAGGATCCACCGCGGCCGCGCCATGCTGCGTGACGCGCTGAAGCACCGCGCGCCGACCGAGGGCCGGACCCGGTACTTCGGGCCGCGGGTGCCGCGGCCCCGGCTGACCCGGGTGACGACGCCATGATGCATCTAGGCACCCGGGTGGCGGCTCTGGTCGACGGGCAGCTGTCGTCCGCAGAGGAGGAGCGGGCCTGGTCACACGTGCACTCCTGCCCGACCTGCCGTTCCGCGGTCGAGCGCGAGGGTTGGGTCAAGCGCCAGCTGGCCTGCCTGTCCTTCGTCGACTCATCCGCGCCGTCGGCGGCGCTGAAGGGCTCGCTGTACCGGCCGGCGTTCGCGTCGTACCCGGAGACCATGCCGGAGCTCGCCGAGGGACAGCACCGCAGCCGGCGTTTCGCCGGCCTGGCCGCCTTGGGCGCCGGCTCGGCGGGAGCGGCGATGTTCGGCGTCCTGGCCCTCGGCTCGGCGCCGCCCGCCGAGGCGCCGGTGATGGAGCGCCGGGCCCCCGCGACGACAAGCCTGATGGGCGCCAACCCGGCTACGGGCGTGCCCGTACGCAACCGCAACAGAGACGACGAGGTTGACGCCATCAAACGCGTCATGACCGCCTGGGTGAGGATGGGCCTGTGAACGACCAAGCCAACGACCGACCGGACGAGGCCGAAGGCTTCGACGGCCGCGCCGCCGAGGAACTGCCGGTCGAACCTGCCGATCAGGCCGCCGACGAGCCGATCGAGCCGATCGAGCACACCGAGCTGATCGAGCCGCTGAGCCCGCCTGAGGGTGCGTCGCCGGCCGTTCCGTTGACGCCGCCGTTGACGCCCCCTGTGAGCTCGCCGATGACCCCACCAATGACCCCGCCGATGACCCCGCCGATGACCCCGCCGTACGCCGGACCTGCCTACCCGTCGG
This sequence comes from Nocardioides sp., assembly GCA_036506675.1. Taxonomy (GTDB): domain Bacteria; phylum Actinomycetota; class Actinomycetes; order Propionibacteriales; family Nocardioidaceae; genus Nocardioides. Next base: position 6,665 of record DASXRJ010000384.1, read on the forward strand.
CGGGCGCGCCCGCCGGACCCGGCGGCCCCGGAGCCCCTGTCGGGCCGCCGCAGTACGCCGGCCCCGGAGCCCCCGTCGGACAGCCGCAGTACGCCGGCCCGCCGCCTGAGGGCACCCGCCCCTATCCGGCATTCGGGCCCACCCCCACGCCGACCCAGCGCTCCGGCAAGCCGGAACGCGGCCGGGTCTCGCCGTGGCTCTGGCCGGCGGTGGCCGCAATGGCGCTGGTGCTGGGCCTGGTCGGCGGCGGCATCGGCGGTGCCCTGGTGCAGTCGTGGCGCGACGCCAGCGACGACGGGTCCGTCTCCAACGGCGTCGACGGCGTCGACACGGTGTCGGTGCCCCCGATCAAGGCCGGCAACCAGTCGGTGGCGGCCGTGGCGAAGAGGCTGCTGCCCAGCACCGTTCAGGTGATGGCCGACTACGACGGTCAGCACCTCGGCGCGACCGGCTCCGGCTGGGTCTTCGACAAGCAGGGCCACATCATCACGAACAACCACGTGGTCGCCGGTGCGGCGAAGGACGGCGACATCGAGGTCGTCGACCACAGCGGCCGCAAGTACAAGGCCAAGCTGGTCGGCCGGAGCACCGTCTACGACATCGCGGTGCTGTACGTCCCTCAGGCCAAACACCTCCGCCCGGCCTCCTTGGGCCGCTCCGAGGCGATGAACGTCGGCGACGAGGTGGTGGCCATCGGGTCCCCGCTCGGCCTGCGCGAGACGGTCACCGCCGGCATCGTGAGCGCCCTGGACCGGCCGGTGACGACCGGGTCGAATGACGACGCGTCGTACATCAACGCGGTGCAGACCGACGCGGCCATCAACCCCGGCAACTCCGGCGGCCCGCTGGTCAACATGCAGGGTCAGGTGATCGGCGTGAACTCCGCGATCGCCACCACCGGCGGCTCGTCGATCGGTGGGGGAGAGCCCGGCAACATCGGGGTCGGCTACGCCATCCCGATCGAGCAGGTGCTGACCACGGCCGACCAGATCCTGAAGACCGGCAAGGCTCAGTACCCCGTCATCGGCGCCAAGGTGCTCACCGGCGACAACCCGGACGCCGAGGGCGCGGTGGTCGACGCGGTGCTGCCCAACACCCCTGCCTCCGAGGCCGGGCTCGAGAAGGGCGACGTGATCACCGCCCTCGACGGCGAGTCGGTGACCGACGGGCAGTCGCTGATCGTGCTGATCCGCACTCACCTGCCCGGCGACCAGATCACCCTCACGGTCAAGCGGGACGGCGACGAGCGGCAGTTCGAGCTGACGCTGGCCGGCGAAGAGGGCTAGTGGTCATCGCTAGAAGTTCGCCGTGTGGGCCGCACCCCGAGCACGCACCTCGCGGCGTTGTCGGAGACTCGACGGGCCTCCGGCCCGCCTTCGCTCCTCCGCCTTGCGAGGCACGCACCCGGAGCACGGCCCACCCCCGACGAACTTCCAGAGATGACCACTAGTAGGACCGTCTCTCCCTGGGACAGCGCGAAGGCCGCTCGGAGGTCAGACCTCCGAGCGGCCTTCGGCTTCCACGTAGGGATGTTCGGCGACGAAGGCCTGGGTCTCGGTGTAGAGCCGCTCGATGTAGGACTCGAGCTGCGACGACTCCACGCGCCATTGGCCGCGGCCGCCGATCTTGATGGCCGGGAGGTCGCCGCGACGCACCAGCGCGTACACCTGAGCGCTGGAGGTGTTCAAGACCTCGGCCACATCGGCGAGGGTCAAGAAACGGGGCGTACCGGCCATGGGACAACTCTGCCACGTCGCCGAAGCGACCGCTGACCGAACCTCCGATGCCTGTGGACAACTCGCCGCCTGTGGAGGGTGAGATGACCGGCGGCACCAAGAGATTGCATGATTCATGTGTGAGCAGAAATCTCGGGACCTCAGTCACCCCCGCCGCGATCCGTGCCACCAAGCCCGGTTGGCGCGACCCTCGGCTCTGGATCGGCGTCGCCATCGTGGCCGTCTCCGTGCTCCTCGGCGCGAAGCTGATCGGCGGCGCGGACCAGTCCGTGGCCGTCTGGTCGGTCAGCCACGACGTGGTCGGCGGCGAGGACCTGACCGACGGCGACGTCGTCGCCCGCAAGGTGCGCTTCGTGAACGCCGCCGACGCCGACGTCTACCTCTCCGCGGACGATCCCCTGCCCGAGGGGATGGCGCTGACTCGGGATCTCGTCGCGGGTGAGCTCGTCCCGCGCGCGGCGATGGGCCCGAAGGAGACCGTCAAGCGCAAGACGATAAGCCTGGTGTTCGCCGACTCGGGGGTCCCGACGGGGCTCGAGAAGGGCGACTCGGTCGCGGTATGGGTCACCTCTGTGACGAAGAAGGACGCCGGCGGCAACACGACGCCCGATGCCCCGCCGGCAGCGCCGACGTTCGCTCAGGCGCTGGTGACGAGTGTGCAGAGCAGCACCACCGGCAGCCTCGCCGGCACCGGAGCGTTCGTGGTGACCATCGCCATTCCGAACGGCACGCAGCCCGAGGCCGTGGGCGCGGTGGTGCAGGCGGCCAAGGCCGACAACCTCTACCTCACGACGGTGGGCTGACGTGGTCTGCGTGCTCATGGTCGCCTCGGGGGCGGCCTGGGAGTCCACGGCCCTGGGGCTGCTAAGCGGCCGGTCGGGGATCGTCGTACTCAAGCGTTGCGTCGACGTCAACGACCTGATGGCCACCGCGACGGCGGGCCAGGCGGACGTCGCCGTACTCGCCCTCGACGCGCACGGGCTCGACTCCGCGGCCGTCGAGCACCTGCGCCGGCACCGGGTCCGCCCGGTCGCCGTGGTGCCCGACCCGAGCGCCGACTCGGCCCCCGCCCGAGCCGCCCGGATCGGCATCGCCACGCTGGTGGGGGAGCGCGAGCTCGAGACGCTGCCCGACGCCGTACTCGACGCGGACGCGCCGGACACTGCGACGCCGTACTTCGGGACCGAGCCCGACCTCCCGGGGGCGCAGCCCGCGCCGGGACCCGGTGCGCCGGGCCGCGTCATCGCGGTCTGGGGACCAGCCGGCGCCCCAGGTCGTACGACGGTCGCGCTGTCCCTGGCGGCCGAGCTGGCCCACCGCGGCTCGCCGACGCTGATCGTCGACGCCGACCCCTACGGTGGCGCCGTCGCCCAACACCTCGGCGTGATGGACGAGGTCTCCGGACTGCTCTCCGCGGCGCGGCTCTCCGGCAGCGGCGAGCTGGACGGCCGGTTCGGCACCGTCCAGCGCTCGGTCGGCGAGCGGCTCAACGTCATCACCGGCCTGCCGCGCCCCGACCGTTGGGTCGAGATCCGGGCCGGGTCGATCGAGCACATCCTCGAGCTGGGTCAGGCCGGCGGCCACGTCGTCGTCGACACCGGCTTCTCGCTGGAGGACGAGCCCGGAGCGGAGTTCGGCTCGATGCCGGGCCGCAACTCGATGACGCTGGGTGCGCTGACCGCCGCCGACGAGATCCTGGTGGTCGGCAGCGCCGACCCGGTCGGGCTGTCCCGGCTGGCCCGCGGGCTGGTCGAGCTGAGGGATCTGACCGCCGGGGCGCCGGTGCGAGTGGTGGTCAACCAGATGCGCTCCAGCCTGGGCTGGTCCGAGTCCGACATCGCCGGCATGGTCGCCGGGTTCACCCGGATGCTCGGCCTGCACTTCCTGCCCGAGGACCGGGCCGCCGTCGACCGGGCCCTGATCGCCGGCCGGACCCTGATCGAGTCGGGGGACTCCGCCCTCGGTCGAGCGGTCTCCGCGCTGGCCGGCGCGGTGGTCCCGGGTGGACCGCCGCCGGTGCCGGCCGGCCGCGGGCTCAAGCTGCGAACAGCAGGTAAAGCCCCGAGACGGTGAACCCCACCATGGCGAACAGCAGCGGCAGCTGTCCCGTGAGCTGGTGGCGCTTCGGCAGCAACGTGACCGACCGGTCGTGGGCCGCGATGACGCCCAGCACGTGACCGATCACCACGGCCAGCACCTTGGTGGTGGCCAGCAGGGTCGGGTGGTAGGACAGCCAGTAGCTGACGGCCAGGTTGCCGGTGCCGAGGTAGTTGGCGCCGGTCGTGAGCGGGTCGCTCGTCTGGATCAGCGTCAGCTGTCCCTGCTCGACCAGATAGCTCAGGTAGTGGGCGAAGATGTAGCCGACGATGATCGGCACCATCGAGTGCCCGAACAGCGCGGGGAGCGCCGTACGTCGCTGATGCATGTGTACGCCGGTCGACGCGGTCGCCACCGAGAACACCAGCGCGACCGCCGTACAGAAGGCCAGGAGCATCAGGTTGTTCTGCAGCACGGGTGAGACCGACGAGCCCTGGATGTGCTTCAGCCACACGCTCGAGTCCTTGAACGAGTCGAACGCCGTGCTGCCGAACATCACGCCCACGACGCCGACCAGCCCCGGCCGCGCCGGGACGCGAGCGAGGTTCGCCAGCGGAGTGCGTACGACGAGCGCCCCGTCGTCGCTCCGCCCCCACGGCGACAGGTGGCCGACCAGCGTGGAGTAGACCTCGAACGGGTCCGCACTCTCATAGAAGCGGCCGCCGAACAGCGCCCCGCCGACCAGCATCAGCCCGACGTACCCGGCGAACCAGAGCCGGAGCGGGCCGAGCTCGGTGCCGGAGGGGAAGACCAGCTCCATCCACACGAACGCGTAGAGCCCGAGCGCGGCCGGCCAGTGGCCCAGCCGCTCCGGGTAGTGGAACAGGCCCGCCTCGGGGTCGCTCCCCGACAGCCGGGCGAAGAGCAGGTTGATGGTGCGGACGGGGCTGACCGCCTTGTAGAACGGGCCGAAGACCAGCGACAACGGGACGATCCCGACCCACAGCCAGACGTAGAACATCCCGAAGAACGGGTTGATCAGGACGTCCTTGCCGGCGACCGCCGCGAACATCGCCCAGCCGAACACCGCGAGCCCGAAGACCCGCGCGGCGACCCGGAGGACGGCCGAGTCGGCCAGGGTGGCGAGACGCGGCGCCGGTCGGCCCGCGGACTCGTCGAAGCGGGGGGTCCGCCAGGCGACCGCGAGGACCGTGAAGGACACGGTGAGCGCGGCGACCGCGCCGGCGATCGCCAGCTGCGGTGGGATGGGGAGGTCCTTGGCGCCTCCGATGCCGTGCGCCCAGAGACTGTCCCCCGACACCTCAGCGGACCTCGAGCTGGACGATCACCTTGTCGAGGGTGTGTGACTCGACGTCGACCACACCGGGCTGGTCGAGGTCGGTGATCGTCAGCGTGGTCTCGCCGGCGTCGTACTCGAGCTCCTGCTCGGGGGTGGAGTGCACGTGGATCTCGCCGGGTGCGTCGGCGGTGACGTGGAGCGTGACGTCGTGCCCGTGGGTGACCTCGACGCGCTCGCCGTTCGGCGTCACGGTGTCACCCTTGAAGGTGACCTCGATGGTCTTGGGGGCCGTGTTGCCGTCGTTGCTGTCGTCGTTGCCGCATCCGGCGAGCGTGAGGCTCGCCACGATGACGGTCAGGCCCGCGGCGAGTTTGCCGAGACGTGTCACGTGCCACTCCTGGATCGGTGAAGAGGGGTCGATGCGTCTGTCAGAATCGCATGGGAGCGAAGCGGGTCCGGCACCGGGCGCGCGACACACCGGCCGCAGGCCGCGAGAAGGGGTTCCGGGATGAGCGATCGGCTTCGGCCACGCGACCTGTCGTTCCTTGCCGCCGAGACGGCGGCCACTCCGATGCACAACGCCACCGTCGAGATCTTCGAGCCCGGCAAGGCCGGCTTCGGGTACGACGACCTGGTCGCCCTCATCGACGAGCGGATCGGCTTCGTGCCGCGCTATCGACAGCGACTCCAGTTCGTGCCGGGCCGGCTGGCCAACCCGGTCTGGGTCGACGACCCCGACTTCGACCTCGGCTTCCACGTACGCCGCTCGGCGCTGCCGCGTCCCGGCTCGATGGAGCAGCTGCGCGAGCTGGTCGGCCGGATCGTGGCCCGCCCGCTCGACCGGAACCGCCCGCTCTGGGAGATGTACGTCGTCGAGGGGCTCGAGGGCGGCCGGGTCGCCGTGCTCTCCAAGTCGCATCAGATCCTGGTCGACGGCGTCCAGACCGTCGACCTCGGCCAGGTGCTGCTCGACGTCAGCCCGGAGCCCAAGCAGCTCGAGAGCGACGACTGGCGGCCGCGTCCGCTGCCGTCGTCCGCGGCCCTGGTCGCCGACGCGGTCCGTGACTCCGTCGACGACCCGGGGACCGCGCTGGTCACCGCGCGCAGTCATCTGGAGGCCGCGCTGCGGTCCCTGCCGCGGAGTCGGGTGCCGCTGCTCCCCGCGGTGCCGGTGCTCCGCGCCCGGCGTCCGGTGCCCGAGTCTCCGGTCAACGCCGAGCTGTCGGAGCAGCGCCGGTTCGTCGCCGTACGCACCGAGCTCGACGCCTACCGCAAGGTCCGCCGTGCACACGGTGGCACCGTCAACGACGTCATCCTGGCCACCGTCACCGGGGCGCTCCGGGCCTGGCTGATGACCCATGACGAGTCGATCGGCGGCAAGCGGTCGCTGCGCGCGATGGTGCCCATGTCGGTGATCGACGACGAGCTCGAGGCCACATCGCTCGGCACCCAGATCGCCGGCCACATCGTGCCGCTGCCGATCGGCGAGCCGAGCCCGGTGATCCGCCTGCACCAGGTCTCCTACGCGTTCAAGGCGCACAGCGAGACGGGCCGCGCGGTCGCCGCCAACCGGCTCGCCGGGATCGCCGGCTTCGCGCCCACGACCTTCCACGCGCTCGGGTCCCGGGTGGCCTTCTCGCAGGTGCGCAAGGGCTTCAACCTGTCGATCACCAACGTGCCCGGCCCGCAGTTCCCGCTCTACGCCGCCGGCGCCAAGATGCGGGAGACCTATCCCGTCCCGGCGCTGCTCCCGGGTCACGCCCTGGCGATAGGCGTGACGTCGTACGACGGCGGCGTCTACTACGGCGTGACCGCCGACCGCGACGCGCTGCCCGATGTCGCGCTCTTCGGGCAGACCCTCGGGGAGGCGCTCGACGAGCTCGTCGACACCGCGACCGCCAGCCGGTTCCGCGCGCCGCGCGGACGCAAGAAGGCCGAGAAGAAGTGACCGCGCGGATCTACGTCCCGCTCACCTCGACCGGCCTGGCCGCCCTGGTCGCCGACGGGCGCCTGACCGGCGGCTTCCGCGCCCACGCCGTCACCGACGCCCTTCGCGCGGAGTGGCCGGACGGCGACGACGAGGCGTGGGAGTACGCCGCGATGTACGCCGCCGCCGACTCCTCGCTGGCCCTGGCTCTTGGTCGGGCCGGTGCCGCCGACCGGCCGCGCCGGTACGTCGTCGCGGCCGACGTACCCACCGCCGAGCCGGTCGCGGGCGACGACCCGACGCTGGTCTCGGTGGCCGCCGACGTGCCGTGGAAGAACGTCGCGGCCCTGCATGCGGACACCGTCGACGTGGACGCGGGATCGGCCGAGGACGCCGACCTGGCGTGGTT
>DASXRJ010000385.1:0-26389 GCA_036506675.1 Nocardioides sp.
GGACGATTCAGGAGACATGGCAATCGTGCACCTGTTCGAAACCAGGCCGCAAGACTTGAAAGTGAAAGACTGGAAAGAAGTCTGAAACCGCAACCCAAGACGGACGACCCGAAGCGACCGAAAGCCAAGAGCGAACCGCGAGCGGCCGCCGTACCCAAGCGGACCGCAACCACGTGTGCCGGTAAACCAAGAGAGACGACCGCCCGCGGGTGAACCGCAATCAGGTACCCGATACGCCGCGCGGCGACGGCCAACACAGCCCTGTGGACAACGCCCGCGCCAAGAGCAGGCGAAGGACTAACCTGCGACGCATGCGGATAGTCGTGCTGACCGGGGCCGGGATTTCGGCGGAGAGCGGGGTGCCGACGTTCCGCGACGCCGACGGGCTGTGGGAGGGCCACCGGGTCGAGGACGTTGCCACGCCGGAGGCGTTCGCGTGGCAGCCCGAGGTGGTGCACGCGTTCTACGACCTGCGCCGCGCCGCGCTCGCCACCGTCGAGCCCAACCCGGCTCACCGCGCCCTGGCTCGGCTCGAGGAGCATCTGGGCGACGACCTCACCCTGATCACCCAGAACATCGACGACCTGCACGAGCGTGCGGGCTCGCGAGACGTCGTACACATGCATGGCGAGCTCCGCTCGGCCCTGTGTACGACGTGTGGCGAGCGCTCACCTCACACCGGGACCCTCGCCGACGAGCCACCCTGCCCCGGCTGCGCGACGCCAACCCTGCGACCGGACGTCGTCTGGTTCGGCGAGCTCCCCTACGAGCTCGGTCGGATCGAGCGGGCCCTCGAGACGGCCGACCGGTTCGTCTCGATCGGCACCTCGGGCGCGGTCTACCCGGCGGCCGGCTTCGTCCAGGTCGCCCGGGCGGCCGGGGCGCGCACCCTCGAGCTCAACCTGGAGCCCAGCGAGGGCACCGACTTCTTCCACGAGGCGCGGCACGGCCGGGCGGGCGAGCTGGTGCCGGCCTGGGTCGACCAGGTCCTCGAAGACACGCTCGCCGATCGCTGAGCCGATCGCTGAGCCGACCGCTGAGCCGACCGCCGAACCGATCGCCGAACCGATCGCCGAGCCCAGGCCGCTGAGCAAGCTCGCTGAGCCAAGGCTGGCCTTGCTTGCGACGCCCGAATACGACGGGGAAACTCGGCTGAGTGAGTGACGAGCTGACCGCCGACGACCTGGCCGCCTCCGGGCCGCACCCGGACGAGCCGCACGACCAGAACTTCGGGTCGCGGCTCAACTGGCTCCGGGCCGGCGTACTGGGTGCCAACGACGGCATCGTGTCCACGGCCGGCATCGTCGTCGGCGTCGCGGGCGCCACCAGTGAGCCCAGCGCCATCCTGATCGCCGGCGTCGCCGGCCTGTTCGCGGGCGCGATGAGCATGGCGGCCGGTGAGTACGTCTCGGTCAGCACCCAGCGCGACTCCGAGCGGGCGCTGCTCGAGAAGGAGCGCCGCGAGCTCGACGAGATGCCCGAGGAGGAGCTGGCCGAGCTGACCGAGCTCTACGAGGAGAAGGGCCTCGGCCGCGAGCTCGCCCTCGAGGTCGCCACCGCGCTCACCGCCCACGACGCCCTGCGCGCCCACGCCGATGCCGAACTCGGCATCGACCCCGACGACCTGACCAACCCCTGGCATGCCGCCTGGGCGTCGATGATCTCGTTCACCCTCGGCGCGCTGCTGCCGCTGTTGACCATCACGCTCGTGCCGGACGGCTACCGGGTGCCGGTCACGGTCGTGGCGGTCGCGGTCGCGCTGGCGCTCACCGGTTGGTCGAGCGCGCGGCTGGGCGAGAGCCCGGTACGGCGGGCCATCTTCCGCAACGTGGGCGGCGGACTGCTCGCGATGGCCGTGACCTACCTGGTCGGCCTGGCCTTCGGCACTCAGGTCTAGCCGGGACCGAGCGCTCGGCAAGCTCCGCCCGACAGACCCCAGGATCCGCGGGCCCGCGCCCGCACGCCCAACGACTCAGTCGACCGCGTCGGCCATCCGGGCCCGGACGATCGGCTCGAGACGCGGCCAGTCGTCCTGCAGCTCCAGTCGTACGCCGAAGCGCCGCATCGCGGTGACGAACATGTCGCCGCTCTCGATCACCCGCGGGTCCAGGTGACCGAAGACCTCGAGCGCGACCACGCCGTACAACGTGGTCCAGCCCTCCATCACCACCCAGATCAGGCCGCGGTTGTCGTCGGGCAGGTCGTCGTACTTGCCGATGATGGGGTCGAGCACCGCCTCACGCGCGGCGGGGGACAGCTCGTCGAGGGAAGGGACCGGATAGCCGACGCGCTCCCACAGCTCGAGCATCAGTCGGGTGAAGAAGAGCGCGGAGCTGTGCACGGTCACCGCCTCGCGCGGGCGAGCGCAGCCTGGGTCAGCGACCGGGTTGGCGAAGACGAGCGTGAACTCCCGCGGGTGCGCGAGCGCCCAGCTCCGGAACGCCACACACGCACACAGCAGCCGTGCGGTCGGATCCTCGAGCGGCTGTGAGTCCGCGGCCTCGGCGAAACCGACCGTCGCGGCCTTGTCGATCTCGAAGGCGACCAGGTCGACCAGCTCCTGGTAGCTGCCGACGTAGCGATAGAGCGCCGGCGCGGTCATCCCCATCCGGGCGGCGACGGCACGCAGCGAGAGCTCCGCGCCTTCGGCCAGCAGATCTCGGGATACCCGCACGATCTCCTCGTACGTCGCCTCGCGCTGGCGTTCGCGCCGGCCCACCACTGCAGCCAATCCAGATCTCCGTCCCGTGACCCCTTGTCAGAGTAGTTTACACCGTTTACGGTTAACGGTGTTCACGAAACTGAATGAGCATCACAAACGTGAGAAGGGAACGGCAATGCGCACGTGGGGAGCGTTGGTGGCCAGGCGAGCGGGACTCGTCGTGGCAGTGAGCCTGGTGGTGGCGGTGCTGGCGGGGGTGTTCGGGGTCGGCGTCTTCGGGTCGCTGTCCAACGGCGGGTTCGACGACCCGGACAGCGAGGCCGCGCGCGAGCGGGTCGCGGAGCTGGACGCGTTCGGCAACCAGGCGGTGGATGTGGTCGCGGTCTACTCCGACGACGAGCTGTCGGCGCAGGACCCGGAGTTCGAAGCCGCCGTACGCAAGGTGGTCGCCGCCCTACCGCAGAGCGAGATCTCCTCGGTGGTGACGTGGTACGACAACCACGACCCGGCCCTGCTCAGCAAGGACGGCCACGCGACCAGCGTGGTGATCTCGCTGGCCGGCACCACCCAGGACGCCAACACCGACAACTACGACGCGATCACGCCGGCGCTGCAGTCCGACGTACTCCAGACCGACATCGCCGGGCCCTGGGCGGTCTTCAACGACGTCAACACCACCGTGTCCAGTGACCTGAGCCGGGCCGAGGAGATCTCGATGCCCTTCGTGCTCCTCCTCAGCCTGATCATCTTCGGCAGCGTGGTCGCCGCCCTGATGCCGGTGCTGATCGGCGGCGTGTCCGTCGTCGGCGCGCTGGCGGTGGTCCGGCTGATCACGCTGGTGACCGACGTGTCGGTGTTCTCGGTCAACGTCATCACGCTGATCGGGATGGGCCTGGCGATCGACTACGCGCTGTTCGTGGTCAGCCGCTTCCGCGAGGAGCTCGCGGCCGGCCGGACGCCGGAGGAGGCCGTCGAGACCACGATGGCGACCGCGGGCCGGACCGTGCTGTTCTCGGGCCTGACCGTGGCCGCCGCGATGAGCTCGCTGCTGATCTTCCCGCAGGAGTTCCTGCGCTCGATCGGGTACGGCGGCATCGCGGCGGTGCTCGTCGCGATGGTGGCCGCGCTGACCATCCTGCCCGCCGTACTCCGGCTGCTCGGGCACCGCATCGACGCCTGGCGCATCCCGCTGCTGAACCGGCGCCGGTCGGTCGACGAGGCTCATGGCGCCTGGGCGCGGCTCGCGCGCGCGGTGATGGCCCGCCCGATCGTGTACGTCGTCGTGATCGCGGGCGTCCTGCTGCTGATCGCCGCGCCGTTCCTGGGTGTGCGCTGGGGCTCGGTCGACTACCGAGTGCTCCCGCAGGACTCGCCCGCGCACATCGCCTACGAGAAGCTCAACACCGACTTCGGCCCCGAGAGCTCCACGGCCAACGTGCTGGTCACCGGAGCGGACCAGCAGGAGCTCGCGTCGTACACGCAGAAGCTGGGCGCCGTCGACGGTGTCGTCAACGTCAGCCCGCTCGCCGCCAAGGACGGTACGACGCTGCTCCGGGCCACCTGGGAGGGCAACACCGAGACGGCGAACAGCCAGCGGATCGTCCACGACCTGCGCGACGTGCCGGTGCCCGACGGTGCCGAGAGCCTGGTGGGCGGTCAGCCGGCCGACACCGTCGACCTGCTCGACTCGATCGGTGCGCACCTGCCGCTGATGGGGCTGTTTGTGGTGGCGGTGATGTTCGTGCTGCTCTTCCTCGCGTTCGGATCGCTGGTGCTGCCGGTCAAGGCGGTGCTGATGAACGCGTTCTCGATCACCGCCAGCTTCGGCGTGGTGACCTGGATCTTCAGCGACGGCCACCTCGAGGGGCCGCTCGGGTTCACCAGCTCGGGCTTCCTCGACGCGACGCAGCCGATCCTGATGCTGGCGATCCTGTTCGGGCTGTCGATGGACTACGAGGTGTTCCTGCTCAGCCGGGTCCGCGAGCAGTGGGACCGCACCCACAACAACGACCTGGCGGTGGCGAGCGGCGTACAGAAGACCGGGCGGATCATCACCAGCGCCGCGCTGCTGCTGGCGATCGTGATCGGCGCCTTCGGCACCAGCGGGATCGTCTTCATGAAGATGCTCGGGATCGGCATGCTGGTCGCCCTCTTGATCGACGCGACCGTCGTACGCGCTCTGCTGGTGCCGGCCACCATGAAGCTGCTCGGCGAGTGGAACTGGTGGGCGCCCGGCGCCCTGCGCCGCTGGTGGGAGCGCTACGGCTTCCGTGAGTACGACGCCGCGCCGGCCGAGCTCACTGAGCCCGAGCAGTCGAGGAGCGAAGCACCAGCTCGGGCCTGAAGATGTACTCGTGGCGGGGCACCGGCTGACCCTCGATGGCATCGATGAGGAAGCTGACCGCCGCGGTCGCCATCGCCTGGACGGGCTGGCGGACCGTGGTCAGCGGTGGGTCGACGAACTGCAGCAGGCTCGAGTCGTCGAACCCGATCACCGAGACGTCGTCCGGGACGGCCAGCCCCGCCTCGCGTACGGCGCGGATGGCGCCGAGAGCCATCATGTCCGACGCGCAGACCACCGCGGTGACATCGCGCTCGAGCAGCCGCCGGGTCGCGGCCGCGCCACCTTCGATGGTGAACAGCGCGTCCTCGATCCATGACTCCGCCTCCGCGCGGGAGAGTCCGAAGTGCGCGCGCATCCCCTCGACGAACGCGAGCCGCTTGCGCGCGGCCGGCATGAACCGGGACGGTCCCACCACGTGCCCGATCCGGCGGTGACCGAGCTGGACCAGGTGGTTCAGGGCCAGCTCGACCGCCTCGCGGTCGTCGGTCGAGACGTACGGCGCCTTGAGATCGTCCAGGTAGCCGTTGACGAAGACGACCGGCATGCCGCGGTTGACCAGCGAGTGGTAGCGCTCGTGGTCCGCGGAGGCGTCGGCGTGCCGTCCGGACACGAAGATGATGCCCGCGACGCCGTGGTCGAGCAGCGAGGAGACGTACTCGTCCTCGCTGATGCCGCCCGGGGACTGCGTGCACAGCACCGGCGTGTACCGGCGCGCGGCCAGCGCGTCCTCGATGACCTGCGCGAAGGCCGGGAAGATCGGGTTCTCGAGCTCCGGGACGACGAGGCCGACCAGGCCGGCCGACCGGCGCCGGAGCTTGGCTGGCCGCTCGTAGCCGAGGACGTCGAGGGCCGACATCACCGCCTGTTTGGTGGCAGAGCTGACCCCCGCCTTGTCGTTGAGGACGCGACTCACGGTCGCCTCGCTCACGCCCGCCTGGGCGGCGATCTCGGAGAGGGTGGCCATGCCTCATATGTAACAGTCCTTGCAAGAATCCTGCAAGGACTTCCAATCCTTGCAAGGTTCTTGCTAGCCTCCGGTGATCCGCATCACACCCCTAAGGAGTACCCATGCGCCGCATCGCTACCGGTGTCGCCGGTACCGCTGTGCTCGCTCTCGCCCTCGCTGCCTGTGGCAACGACTCGGATGAGAGCGGCAGCAACACCAGCCCCAGCGCAGACGAGTCCGTCGACCCCGCCAGCCTCAGCGCCAACCTGACCTGGTGGGACACCTCGGACCCGACCAATGAGGGCCCGGCCTTCAAGGCCCTCATCAAGAAGTTCAACGAGACCTACCCGAACGTCCACATCAACTACCAGTCCGTGCCGTTCGGTGACGCCCAGAACAAGTTCAAGACCGCGGCCGAGGCGGGCTCCGGTGCGCCCGACATCCTGCGTGCCGAGGTCGCCTGGGTCTCCGACTTCGCCGCGAGCGGCTACCTCTACGCCCTCGACGGCACGCCGCTGCTGGAGGACAACAACTTCCTCGAGACGCCGCTGTCCAGCGACGTGTACGACGGCAAGACGTACGGCGTCCCGCAGGTGACCGACACGCTCGGCCTGATGTACAACAAGAAGCTGTTCGCGAAGGCCGGCATCAGCGCGCCGCCCACCTCGTGGGACGAGGTGGCCGCGGACGCCAAGCTGCTCAAGCAGAAGGCCGGCGTGGACGGCATCTACATCAACAACGGCGGCTACTTCCTGCTGCCGTTCATCTACGGCGAGGGTGGCGACCTGGTCGACACCGACAGCAAGACGATCCTGGTCAACAGCCCGGAGGACGTGAAGGGCATCGAGACCGCCCAGGACCTGGTCAAGAGCGGCGACGCGGTCAAGCCGGACGCGAACGACTCCTACGGCACGATGATGACCCTGTTCAAGGAGAGCAAGGTCGGCATGATCATCAACGGCCCGTGGGAGGTCGCCAACATCTCGTCCGACCCGCACTTCGGCGGGTTCGAGAACCTCGGCATCGCCCCCGTCCCGGCCGGCTCGGCCGGCGCCGGCGCCCCGGTCGGTGGTCACAACTACGTGATCTACTCCGGCATGGACGAGGCCAAGGCCGACGCCGCCATCGCGTTCGTGAAGTTCATGAGCTCTCCCGACTCCGAGGCGTTCGTCGCCAACGAGCTCGGCCTGCTCCCGGGCAACGCCGACGCCTACGACCTGATCGCCGACAACGCGAAGGTCAACGCCTGGAAGTCCGCGCTCGACGTGGCCAAGCCGCGGCCGTGGATCCCGGAGGGTGGCCTGTTCTTCGCGCCGCTCGACGAGATGTCGACCAATGTGCTGATCGGCGGCAAGGACGTCCAGACGGTGCTCGACGACACCGCGGACACGTTCAAGCAGGATGTCGTCCCGGACTACGCGACCCAGTAGCGAGGTGACGCTTCGGGGGGTCGAGAAGCGTAAAGTCTCGACCCCCCGGACGCGCCCCTCTCGACGCGCGGGTCGACGCCCGCTTGAATGCCCCTAGTCCTCAGGAGGTGCGCTCCCGATGAGCGAAGAACACCCGGCCGTCGAGTACCGGCAGCCCGGCCGGCTGCGGCGTACGTTCGACAAGAACTGGTACGCCTGGGCGATGGTGGTGCCGACCGTCGTCGTACTTGCGGCCCTGATCATCTACCCGCTCTTCCAGGGCGTCTTCCAGTCCTTCACCAACCTCGACGAGGGCAACAAACAGGAGACGATCTGCACCAAGACCCTCGGCGGTGGCGAGGAGTGCAAGCCCAACCCCAAGAAGTCCGAGTTCGTCGGACTGCAGAACTACAAGGAAGTCCTGACCGGCGAACGCGGCCACTTCTGGCTGTGGTTCACCAACACCATCGTCTGGACGGTCTCCTGCGTGGTGTTCCACTTCAGCATCGGGCTCGGGCTGGCGGTGATGCTCAACCGCAGGTTCAAAGGCCGAAGTCTGTATCGGGTGCTGCTGATCGTCCCCTGGGCGGTGCCCGCGTTCGTGAGCGCCTTCGCCTGGAAGTTCCTGTTCAACCCGCGCTTCGGGCTGATCAACAGCGTCCTCAACGATCTCGGCATGGACGGCGTGCAGTGGTTCAACCACCGCTGGACCGCCATGTTCGCCGCTGTCGTCACCAACATCTGGCTGGGCGTCCCATTCATGATGGTGGCGCTGCTCGGCGGCCTTCAGGCCATCCCGCAGGACCTCTACGAGGCGGCCGAGATGGACGGCGCCACAGCGTGGCAGCGGTTCCGCAACGTCACCCTGCCCGGGCTGCGGCCGGTGAGCGCGACCGTGATCCTGCTCGGCACCATCTGGACGTTCAACATGTTCCCGATCATCTTCTTCGTCACCGGCGGTGAGCCGGCCGGCCAGACCGAGATCCTGGTGACCGGTGCGTTCCGCGCCGCGTTCGAGGGGCGGCGACAGTACGCGCTGGCCGCGACGTACGGCGTGCTGATCCTGTCGATGCTGATGGTGTTCGCCTCGGTCTACCGCCGTGCGCTCCGCCGCCAGGGAGAGGTGTTCTGATGGCTACCGTCGTCGTACCCGAGCAGGCCCCGACCGGGGCCGACCGCGGAGTCGGGCGAGGACGCGGGCGAGGGCGCGAGGACCGGAGCCTGCTGGCCTCGGTCGGGCTGCACGCGACCCTGCTGGCGTGCGTCTTCATCGCGCTGTTCCCGGTGGTGTGGGTGCTGCTCAGCTCGTTCAAGCCGCAGTACGCCATCCAGAGCACCAAGATCCAGCTGTTCGTGGACCCGTCGTTCGACAACTACCGCCACGTGCTGATGGACACCAGCTTCCCGCGGTGGTTCCTCAACTCGGTGATCGTGGCCGCGTTCACGATGGTGATCGGCATCTCGATGTCGGCGACCGCCGGCTACGCGATGAGCCGCTTCAACTTCCCCGGGCGCCGTGGCCTGATGTGGGTCTTCCTCGTCACCCAGATGTTCCCGGTGGCGATCCTGATCGTGCCGATCTACACGATCATGTCCAAGCTGCACCTGATCGACACCCTGCCGTCGCTGGTGATCGCCTACTGCACGGTGGCGGTGCCGTTCTGCGCGTGGATGATGCGCGGCTACTTCGACACCATCCCCAAGGAGCTCGACGAGGCGGCGGCGCTCGACGGCCTCGGCCCGTTCGGGACGTTCTGGAGGGTGGTGCTGCCGCTGGCCCGGCCGGGGCTCGCGGTCACCGCGTTCTACACGTTCCTCACCGCCTGGGGCGAGGTCGCCTACGCGATCGCGTTCATCTCGAGCGACAAGAAGCTCACCATGGGTGCCGGGTTGCAGCAGTTCGTGCCGCAGTTCAACCCGCAGTGGGACCTGCTCACGCCGGGCGCCGTCATCATCATGATTCCAGCCGCCATCGTCTTCTTCTTCGCCCAGAAGCATCTCGTCGCCGGCCTGACCGCCGGCGGTACGAAGGGATAGAGCCCCATGTCAACCACGGTCACCTTCGACAGCGCCACCCGCATCTACCCGGGCTCCACCGTCCCCGCGGTCGACTCCCTCGACCTCGAGATCGACGAGGGTGAGTTCCTGGTGCTGGTCGGGCCCTCCGGCTGCGGCAAGTCCACCAGCCTGCGGATGCTCGCCGGGCTGGAGGACGTCAGCAGCGGACGGATCCTGATCGGCGACCGCGACGTCACGCACCTGCGCCCCAAGGAACGCGACATCGCCATGGTGTTCCAGAACTACGCGCTCTACCCGCACATGAGCGTCGCCGAGAACATGGGCTTCGCCCTCAAGATCGCCGGCGTGCACAAGTCGGAGATCGAGACCCGGGTGCGCGAGGCGGCCAAGATCCTGGATCTCGAGCCCTACCTCGAGCGCAAGCCCAAGGCTCTCTCGGGTGGCCAGCGGCAGCGCGTCGCGATGGGGCGGGCGATCGTGCGGCAGCCGCAGGTGTTCCTGATGGACGAGCCGTTGTCGAACCTCGACGCGAAGCTGCGCGTCTCCACGCGCACCCAGATCGCGAGCCTGCAGCGCCGGCTCGGCATCACCACCGTCTACGTCACCCACGACCAGGTCGAGGCGATGACGATGGGCGACCGGGTCGCCGTACTCAAGGACGGCCTGCTGCAGCAGGTCGGCACGCCGCTGGACCTCTACGACAAGCCGGCCAACATGTTCGTGGCGGGGTTCATCGGGTCCCCGTCGATGAACATCGGGACGTTCACCGTGTCGGGCGGCCACGCCCACATCGGCTCCGCCGAGGTCGCGCTGCCCCGGGTCACCACCGACGCGTTGAGCGGTGGGGAGATCACCCTCGGGTTCCGGCCGGAGACGCTCGAGGCGGTCGCCGAGGGTACGGCGGGCGCGATCGAGGTCGAGGCGCTGGTGGCCGAGGAGCTCGGCTCGGACGCCTTCCTCTACGCCTCGCTGCTCGGCAGCGACAGCGAGCGGCTCAGCTCCGAGCACATCGTGGCCCGGGTCGCGCCGCGCGCCGTACCGCAGAAGGGCGAGAAGGTCTGGCTGCGGATCGCGGAGGGACAGCTCCACGCGTTCGACCCGACGACCGGCGCGGTGCTGCCCACCGGGTGACCTGCGCCCATTGGATCGCTCCAATCGGGCAACTCGTGGTGAGGCTCACAACACTTGCGATGAGACGCCTGTCCCAGATGCGGTTTCTTCACTAGGTTCGGCCGGGTGAAGATCGCAGTCGCCAAGGAAACCCGGGACGGGGAGACACGCGTCGCGATGGTGCCCGAGCTGGTCACGAAGCTGACCTCGCTCGGGTACGACGTCGCCGTGGAGCCGGACGCCGGCGCCGGAGCCCTGATCGCCGACGAGGAGTACGCCGCGGCCGGTGCCGTGGTCGAACCCGACGCGCTGGCCAGCGCCGACGTGGTGGTGTCGGTGCAACCGCTCCCGGTCGAGTCGATACGCCGGCTGCGCAAGGGCGCGACCACCATCTCGTTCCTCCCGGGCGGGCAGGTGCCGGACATCGTCGCGGACCTGCGCGACTGCGGCATCACCTCCCACGCCATGGAGCTGGTGCCCCGGATCTCGCGCGCCCAGTCGATGGACGCGCTGAGCTCGCAGGCGCTGGTCGCCGGCTACCGCTGCGCAATCGTGGCGGCCGGCCTGCTGCGCCGCTTCTTCCCCCTCAACATGACCGCCGCCGGCACCGTCCCGCCGGCCGAGGTGGTCGTCCTCGGTGCGGGCGTCGCCGGCCTCCAGGCGATCGCGACGGCCAAGCGGCTCGGCGCCGTGGTCAAGGCGTACGACGTCCGCGCGGCCGCCGCCGAGGAGATCCGCTCGATGGGTGCCCAGTCGATCGACCTCGAGCTGGAGACGCTCGAGGGCGCGGGCGGCTACGCACGAGAGATGACCGAGGACCGGGCGGCCCGGCAACGTGACGCGCTGGCGCCGTACATCGCCAACGCGGACGCGCTGATCACCACGGCCGCCGTACCCGGCCGGCAGGCGCCGCTGCTGGTTACCGCCGAGATGGTCGAGCGGATGAAGCCCGGCTCGGTGGTGATCGACCTGGCCGCCGAGAGCGGCGGCAACGTCGAGGGCTCGGTTGCCGGCGACGTGGTGAAGATCGGCCACGCGCAGGTCTGGGGCGGCGCCAACGTGCCGAGCCAGATGCCCGGGCCGGCGTCCAAGCTCTACGCCCAGAACATCGTCAACATCGTCACGCTGATGACCAGCACCGACGGGGAGGGCGTGTTCGCGCCCGACTTCGACGACGAGATCGTGGCGTCGTCCTGCGTCACCCGCGACGGCGAGATCCTGCACGAACCCACCCGCGAGATCGTGGAAGGAGCCCCGGCATGAACGACGCCGTCGTCTGGCTGACCATCTTCGTCCTGAGCGTGTTCGTCGGCATCGAGGTCATCTCCAAGGTGTCCTCGACGCTGCACACGCCGCTGATGTCCGGCGCCAACGCCATCCACGGGATCATCCTGCTGGGCGCGATCATCGTCACCGGCCAGACCGACTCGACGGTCGCGTTGATCGTCGGTCTGGTCGCGATCGTGCTGGCCGCGGTCAACATGGTCGGCGGCTTCGTGGTGACCGACCGGATGCTGCAGATGTTCACCCGGAAGAAGCCCACCAAGAAGGAGGCTTCGGCCTGATGCCCGTCTGGATCCAGCTCCTCTTCCTGGCCTGTGCGGTCTGCTTCATCCTGGCCCTCAAGGGCCTCTCCGGTCCCAAGACCGCCCGCACCGGCAACCTGGTCGGCGCCGTCGCCGCGGTGGTGGCGTGTGCGGTGCCGTTCTTCTGGTCCGACCTGAACCTCCAGCACGTGCCGCTCATCCTGGCCGCGACCGCGGTCGGCACCATCGGCGGCGTGTACGGCGCCCGCACCGTGCAGATGACGCAGATGCCGCAGATGGTGGCCCTGTTCAACGGCGTCGGCGGTGGCGCGGCCGCCCTGGTCGCGCTGCTCGAGCTCGACGAGCGGCTCGGCACGGACGTCGACTGGTTCACCCTCGCCGCGACGGCGTTCACGATCGTGGTGGGCGCGGTCTCCTTCGCCGGCTCGATCATCACCTTCGCGAAGCTGCAGGAGCTGATGACCTCCCGGCCGGTGGTCTTCCCGGGCCTGCCGGTTGTCTTCGGCGGCGCGTTCGTGGGTGCGGTCGGGCTCTCGGTCGTCGAGGTGAGTGACCCGACGATGTGGGCGGGGATCGTGCTCGGGCTGCTGGGCCTGGTGGTCGGCGTACTCCTGGTGCTGCCGGTGGGTGGCGCCGACGTACCGATCGTCATCTCGCTGCTCAACGCCTTCACCGGCCTGACCGTCGCCGCGGGCGGCTACGTGCTCGACAACACCGTGCTGCTGGTGGCCGGCACCCTGGTGGGCGCCTCCGGTACCTTCCTCACCCTGCTGATGGCCAAGGCGATGGGCCGCTCGGTGGTGAACATCCTGTTCGGCGCGCTCAAGGGCGGATCCACGCTCGGCGCGGGCGTGGCGTCCGACCGGCCGGTGAGGTCGGCGGGCCCCGAGGACGTCGCCATCCTGCTCGGGTACGCCGACCGCGTGATCGTCGTGCCCGGATACGGCCTCGCGGTGGCTCAGGCCCAGCACACGCTCCGCGAGCTGGTCGACGTACTCGGCGAGCGCGGCACCAACGTCGACTACGCCATCCACCCGGTCGCGGGCCGGATGCCCGGGCACATGAACGTGCTGCTGGCCGAGGCGCAGGTGCCGTACGAGCAGCTGATCGAGATGGACGACATCAACGGCGACTTCAAGAACACCGACGTCGTACTCGTGGTGGGCGCGAACGACGTGGTCAACCCGGCCGCGAAGACCACGCCCGGCGCCCCGATCTACGGCATGCCGATCCTCAACGCCGACGAGGCGAAGCAGGTCGTGTTCATGAAGCGGTCGATGCGTCCCGGCTTCGCCGGCATCGAGAACGAGCTGCTCTTCGACCCGAAGACCACGCTGCTGTTCGGCGACGCGAAGGACTCCCTCGGCAAGCTGCTGGCCGCCGTCAAGTCGCTCTGAGGGCGGCGCCGGGCGGGCTGCGCTCTAGACCACTCTCGAAAGACTGGGGTGGCGGCCGAAACCTTTCCGCGGTACGTCCGTTGTGACCATGGGGACGACTCGTCCGGCCGATGGAGCGGTGCGGCCCATCGGCCGGACGAGTCGGACACGTCAATAAGGGTCCGGGCAGGTGAGTACGCCGCCTGCGTGACCCAGATTCCGGCCGGATCTCGGCCGAGGAGACAGCCAGCAGGTCGCCGTCGGCGGGGCTGTTTCCTCTGCCCTCTCGAGCTGCGTGTCTACCTGCTTGTCGAAGCGACCGGCTCAGCCCACGACGCCGTACAACCGGTCGCCGGCGTCGCCGAGGCCGGGCACGATGTAGCCCTTGTCGTTGAGCTTCTCGTCCATGGCGGCCGTCACGATCGTGACCGGCACGCCGAGCCCGTCGAGCTCCTGCTCGAGCCGGACACAGCCCTCGGGCGCGGCGAGCAGGCAGATCGCGGTGATGTGGTCGGCGCCCCGCTCGGTCAGGAACTTGATCGCCGCCGCCAGGGTGCCGCCGGTCGCGAGCATCGGGTCGAGCACGTAGCACTGACGCCCGGAGAGGTCCTCCGGCAGCCGCTCGGCGTACGTCGAAGCCTCGAGCGTCTCCTCGTTGCGGATCATGCCGAGGAAGCCCACCTCCGCCGTCGGCAGCAGCCGCATCATCCCGTCGAGCATGCCGAGCCCGGCCCGCAGGATGGGTACGACGAGCGGCTTCGGCGCGGCCAGCTTGACCCCCGACGCCGGCCCGACGGGGGTGATCACGTCGTGCTCGGAGACCCGGACGTCGCGGGTGGCCTCGTACGCGAGCAGCGTCACCAGCTCGTCGGCGAGCCTGCGGAAGGTCGGCGAGTCGGTGTTCTCGTCGCGCAGGGTCGTCAGCTTGTGTGCGACGAGCGGGTGGTCCACCACATGGGTCTGCATGGGTGAACCTTAGTGGTCGTCTCCGGAACATGCTTGGTCAAGCGTGCCCCCTTCTGTCACTCTGGACCTCGACGGAAACGGAGGACGCGATGCCCGAGCAGCTAGACGCTGTCGACTTCGCCCTGGCCGCCTACCGTGAGGAAGGTGTCTGGCAGCTCCAGGAGATCGCCGGTACGGCGCTCGAGGACGTCGACACCCTCGCCCACGCCCTGCGCCGACTGCCCGGCGACGGGGGTGCGCTCGGCCTGATCGCGGTCGACGAGGACTTCTTCGTGATCGTCCGGGTGGCCGGTCCCCATACCCGGGTCCTGCTCTCCGACGTCACCGCCGCCGACGAGTGGGATCTCGCCCGCACCGCCGTCGAACACCTCAAGCTCCCCTACCCCGAGGAGGACGACGAGCAGGTGCCTGCCGGCGACCTCGACATCCTCGGCGACCTCGGCATGCACGCCATGGACATGGGTGTGCTCATCGACGACTTCGAGCTCTACCCCGACGAGATGCTCTCCGACATCGCGCGCCGGCTCGGCTTCGGTCCGCTGTTCGACGACGCGGTCGGCCTCACCTCGGCGTGACCGCCCCGATCGAGACCCGCTGGTACGACGCCATGCGGGTCGCTCTCGACGAGGCCCGGGGCGCGTTGGCCACCGACGACGTACCCATCGGGGCGGTCGTCCTCGACTCGTCTGGTGCCGTTATCGGCCGGGGGCGCAACCTGCGCGAGGCCGGCGCCGACCCCACCGGTCATGCGGAGATCGTGGCGCTGCGGTCGGCCGCACAGGCCCGTGGTGAGTGGCGGCTGGACGGCTGCACGCTCGTCGTCACCCTCGAACCCTGCACGATGTGCGCCGGTGCGCTGGTCCTCGCCCGGGTCGACCGGCTGGTCTTCGGTGCCTACGACCCCAAGGCAGGTGCGGTCGGCTCGCTCTGGGACGTCGTACGCGACCGCCGGCTCAACCACCGGCCGGAGGTCGTCGCGGGGGTGCTGGCCGACGAGTCGACGGCGCTGCTCGACGACTTCTTCCGCGACCAGCGCGGTACGCCGTCGGCCTGATCCGGCCCCCGCCGAGCCCGCGAGGTGGCGAAAATGGCCCCGCGAGGTGGCGAAAATGGCCCCGCGAGGTGGCCAAAATGGCCCCGCGAGGAGGCGAAAATGGCCCCGCGAGGTGGCGAAAATGGCCGGTCAGGAGTCGGAGTTGGAGCCGGTGGCGAGGACCTGCCGGAGCCATTCCTCGACGCCGGCGATGTGGGCGGTCGACCAGGCGCGGGCGGCCTCGGGGTCGCGCGCCCGGATGGCCCGGTGGATGGCGTGGTGCTCGTCGACGGTGCGCTGGACGGCGTTCTCCTGGGCGAGCCCGCGCCAGGTGCGGGCCCGCTGGGTGCGGCCCGAGACGGTCTCGAGCAGCGAGCACAGCAACGGGTTGCCGGTGGCGGCCGCGATCCGGCCGTGGAACTCCATGTCGTTGGCGACCAGCACCTCGATCTCGGGGTTGGCCGGGAGCGAGTCGAGCAGGGCGCCGAGTTCGGCGATGTCGGCGTCGGGCATCGAGATGGCCGCGATCGCGGTGGCGGGCGGCTCGAGGAACCGGCGTACTTGGAGGAACTGCAGCACGGTGTCGTCGTGGTGGAACTCCACCACGAACCCCATCGCGTCCATCAGCATGCCGGGGTCGAGGCTCGTGACGTAGGTGCCGTCGCCGCGGCGTACGGTCAGGACCCGGATCAGCGTCAGCGCCTTGACCGCCTCACGCAGCGAGCTGCGCGACAGGCCGAGCCGGTCGGCCAGGTCCGCCTCGCGCGGCAGCCGGTCGCCCGGCTTCAGCTCGCCGCTTGTGATCATGCCCTTGATCGCCTCGATGGCGTCGTCGGTGACGGCCATCAGTCGTCCTCGGTTGCCGGTTTCCCCGGATATCCGGGGAAACTGTCGCTTGTCAGGGGTTGCAACGCCTGACAACCGTCGGTTTCCCCGGATATCCGGGGATCCTGACGGCCCTCCTCGCCACCCAACTGCCCCACCAGGCTCCACAGGAACGCGATGCCGTCGTCGTCGCCGGCGTAGGAGTCGGGTACGTCGAACATCGGCCCCACCGTGTCCTGCCAGGCCACGTTGTCGGGCAGGTCCCGCAGACCCTCGCGCATAGCGGCGTAGTCGTCGACGTCGACGACGTGGAAGACGTGCCGTCCGTCGCGCCAGATCCGCCAGTCGTGTACGCCGTGGGTGCGCAAGGCGGCCGCGACCCCGGCCGGGATGGTCTGGTGTACGGCGTCGTACTCCTGCTCGCGTCCTGGCTTGAGCACGGTGTGGAGAGCGATGACGGGCAACCTGGCTCCTGTTCGGGTTGTTGGAAGGCTACCGCCCGGTCAGCGCGAAACCGGGCGTAGCCGAAGGTCCGCCATGCCCCCGTCGACGGCGAGGCAGACGCCGGTGGTCGATCCCGAGCGCGGGCTGGCGAGATAGGCGACCGCGCCGGCCACCTCGGAGGCGGCGACCAGCCGTCCATGCGGCTGCCGGGCCTCCAGCGCCGCCCGCTCCGCCTCAGGGTCGTCGGCCTTGGCGAGCAGCCGGCCGATCCAGGGCGTGTCCGCGGTGCCGGGGCTGACGCAGTTGACCCGGATCCCCTCGCGCAGGTGGTCGGCGGCCATCGCCCGGGTCAGCGCATGGACGGCGCCCTTGCTGGCCGAGTACAGGGCGCGCGACGGCAAGCCCGCGGTCGCGGCGATCGAGCCGGTGTTGACCACGGCGGCGGCCGCCGACGCCCGCAGGTGGGGGAGCGCGGCCCGGGTGACCCGCATGATGCCGAGCACGTTGACGTCGAAGACCCGGTGCCACTCGTCCTCGGAGTTCTCCGCGACCGTCCCCTGGGCTCCGATGCCGGCGTTGTTGACCAGGATGTCGAGCCCGCCGAAGGAGTCGACGACCCGGCCGACCGCGCGGCGTACCGACTCGTCGTCGGAGACG
This sequence comes from Nocardioides sp., assembly GCA_036506675.1. Lineage (GTDB taxonomy): Bacteria > Actinomycetota > Actinomycetes > Propionibacteriales > Nocardioidaceae > Nocardioides. The sequence continues at coordinate 17,339 of DASXRJ010000385.1, forward strand.
TCCGCGACCACGCCGAGCACGCCCTCGGGCACGGCCGACGGATCCAGGTCGAGCGCTGCGACCTGGGCACCCCCGGCCACGAGTACGTCGACGATCGCCGCCCCGATGCCCGACGCGCCGCCGGTGACCGCGGCCGAGAGACCCACGAACTCGCCGCTGCTCATTCGGGGTCCCCGTTCGAAGCGGAGCGGAGCGAGCATTCGAATGGGGTGTTCATCGGCCGGCCTCCCACGCCACGACGGCCTGCCGCTGCCGGCCGAGCCCGTCGATCTCGACCTCGACCACGTCGCCCGCGGCCAGGTAGGGGAACCGCCCGGAGAGCGCGACGCCCTCCGGCGTCCCCGTGAGTACGACGTCGCCCGGCTCGAGCGTGAGGTACTGGCTCAGATGGTGCACCACGTGCGCAACGTCGAAGATCTGGTCGGCCGTCGACGAGTCCTGCCGCGGCTCGCCGTTCACCCAGCTCCGCAGTCCCAGCTTCTGGTGCTCCACCTCGTCCGGCGTCACCAGCCACGGCCCGAGCGGGCTGAACCCCGGCGCGCACTTGCCCTTGCTCCACTGCCCGCCCGACACCTCGAGCTGGAAGGACCGCTCCGACAGGTCGTTGGCGAGCACGAAGCCCGCGACGTGGTCGAGGCTCTCGGCCGGCGAGGAGAGGTACGACGTCCGCTTGCCGATCACGATCCCGAGCTCGACCTCCCAGTCGGTCTTGGTGCTGCCGCGCGGGATCGTCACGTCGTCGTACGGGCCGGCGACGGTGTTCGGCGTCTTCAGGAAGATGATCGGGATCTCCGGCGGCGCCGAGCCCGACTCGGCCGCGTGGGCCGCGTAGTTCATGCCGATGCAGACGATCGCGCTCGGCCGGGCGATCGGCGCGCCGACCCGCTCGCCGGCGATGTCGACAGCGGGCAGGGACCCGTCGGCCAGCGCCGCGGCCACCCGCGCGAGCCCGCCCGAGGCGAGGAACTCGCCGTCGATGTCGGCGGCCACACCTGAGAGGCCGAGCCCGGACAGGTCGTAGGCGGTCTCGTCGGCCAGGCTCTCGGACACCAGTAGGACGGGCCGTTCGGCGCCGGCCGGGCCGACGCGGGCGAGTCTCATCGTGCGTTTCTCCTGAGGTACGACGACGCCGAGTGATCCGATCTATCTCGACGCCGAGAGGCATGGAACCGGCTGGAAACTCACCGGCAACGCCATCTTGACGCATCAAACATCGGATGTCTACAGTGTGGTCTCGTTCACACCAGCGAGCAGGAGAACCACCTTGAGCCGCATCATCGCGATGAGGACCGACGACGTTCGGTTCCCCACGTCCACGACCCTCGACGGGTCGGACGCGATGAACCCCGACCCCGACTACTCGGCCGCCTACGTCCGACTGCTGACCGACGGCACCGACGGGCTCGAGGGCCACGGCTTCGTGTTCACGATCGGCCGCGGCAACGACGTACAGCTGGCGGCCATCGAGGCGCTCGAGTCGTACGTCGTCGGTCGCGACGTCGAGGCGACGCTGGCCGACCTCGGCGGGTTCTGGAAGGAGCTCGTGCACGACTCGCAGCTGCGCTGGCTCGGCCCGGAGAAGGGCATCATGCACATGGCCATCGGCGCCGTGGTCAACGCGATGTGGGACCTCCGCGCCAAGCGCGCCGGCCAGCCGCTGTGGCGGCTCCTCGCCGGTCTCAGCCCCGAGGAGCTGGTGAGCCTCGTCGACTTCCGCTACCTCACCGACGCGATCACGCCCGACGAGGCGCTGGAGCTGTTGAAGAGGGCCAGCGCCGGCCGGGCCGAACGGGAGACGGCCCTGCTGGAGCGCGGCTACCCGGCGTACACCACGACGCCCGGCTGGCTCGGCTACGACGACGAGAAGCTGGCCCGGCTCTGCCGGGAGGCCGTCGACGAGGGCTTCGCGCAGATCAAGCTGAAGGTCGGCGCCAACCTTGAGGACGACGTACGCCGCCTGGCCATCGCCCGCGAGACCGTCGGGCCGGACATCGCGATCGCGGTCGACGCCAACCAGCGCTGGGACGTCGCGGACGCGATCGGCTGGGTCCGCCACCTCGCCGAGTACGACGTCGCGTGGATCGAGGAGCCGACCAGTCCCGACGACATCCTCGGCCACGCCGCCATCGCCCGGGCGCTGGCGCCCATCCCGGTGGCGACGGGTGAGCACCTGGCCAACCGGGTGATGGCGAAGCAGTTCCTGCAGGCCCAGGCACTCGGCGTACTCCAGCTCGACGCGACGCGGGTGGCCGGCGTCAACGAGAACGTCGCGATGCTGCTGCTCGCGGCCAAGTTCGGCGTCCGGGTCTGCCCGCACGCCGGAGGAGTCGGCCTGTGCGAGCTGGTCCAGCACCTCTCCATGTTCGACTTCGTGGCTGTCTCGGGCACCTCCGACGGTCGGATGATCGAGTACGTGGACCACCTGCACGAGCACTTCGTCACCCCGGTCGTCATCCGGGACGGCAGCTACCAGACTCCGCTCGCCCCGGGCTCGGGCGCCGAGATGCTGAGCGAGTCGATCGAGGCCTACAGGTACGCCGATGAGTGAGACCAGGCTCGGCTTCGGCGCCGCCGGCATCGGCAACCACCTGCACGCGGTCTCCGACGCACAGGCCACCGCGCTGCTCGACGCGGCGTGGGAGGCCGGCGTCCGCCACTTCGACACCGCGCCGCACTACGGCCTCGGCCTGTCCGAGCGGCGGCTCGGCGCCTTCCTGGCCGGCAAGCCGCGCGCGGAGTTCACGATCTCGACCAAGGTCGGCCGGCTGCTCGAACCGTGGCCCGAGGGTGCGGACCGGCTCGACGACGAGGACTTCGCGGTGCCCGCGGACCACCGGCGGGTGTGGGACTTCACCGAGGCCGGCGTACGACGCAGCCTCGACGAGTCGCTGGAGCGGCTCGGCCTCGACCACGTGGACGTGCTCTACCTCCACGACCCCGAGCGGCACGACCTGGAGCGCGGCATCGCCGAGGGGCTGCCGGCGCTGGCGCGGCTCCGCGAGGAGGGCCGGGTCGGGTCGATCGGGGTCGGCTCGATGGACACCGCCGCCTTGCTGGCCGCGGTCCGCTCCGGGTTGGCCGACCAGCTGATGGTGGCCGGTCGCTACACGCTGGCGGACCAGTCGGCTGCGGCCGCCGTACTCCCCGCCTGCGTGACGTACGGCGTCACCGTGGTCGCGGCCGCGGTCTTCAACGGCGGCCTGCTGGCCACCGCGCCCGGTCCCGACTCGACCTTCGACTACCGGGCCGCGCCCCCCGAAGTGGTCGCCCACGCCCGGGCGCTCGACGAGCTGTGCCGCGCGCACGGGGTGCCGCTGCGGGCGGCCGCGCTGCAGTTCCCGCTGCGCCACCCGGTCGTGACCACGGTGGTCGCCGGCGGCGCCGAGCCGGAGCACGTCCGGCAGAACGTCGAGCTGCTCGCCACCCCGATCCCGGACGCCCTGTGGGCGGACCTGGCCGAGCGAGAGCTGGTGGTCGCATGATCGTCGACAGCCACCTCCACATCTGGGACCTCGACCGGGGCGGCTACCACTGGCTCCGCCGGCTGGACGACCCGCGGCACCCGCTGCGGCGCAGCTTCGGCCCCGACGAGGCGGCCGCCGAGCTGGCGGTGGCCGGCGTCGACCTGGCGGTGCTGGTGCAGGCCGAGGACTCGGTCCGCGACACGGCGTACCTCCTCGAAGTCGCCGCCAAGTACGACGTCGTTGCGGGCGTGGTCGGCTGGGTCCGGCTCGACGACCCGGCCACCGCCGAGGCGCAGCTGGTCGAGTACGGCGCCGCCCTGGTCGGCGTCCGGCACCTGGTGCACGACGACCCGCGCGACGACTTCCTGGCCCTGCCCCGAGTACGCCGGTCGCTCGCGCTGCTGGCCGAGCGCGGGCTGCCCTTCGACGTTCCCGACGCCTGGCCGCGGCACCTCGCCGCCACCGCCGAGCTGGCCGACGCGCTACCGAGCCTGACCGTCGTGGTCGACCACCTCGGCAAGCCGCCGCGAGGTCGTGACCTCGGTCCGTGGGCGGAGACCCTGCGGGCGGTGGCCGCCCGACCCAACACGGTCGCCAAGCTCTCCGGGCTGCAGCAGCCCGGCCAGCCCTTCACCACGGAGGCGCTGCGGCCGGTCGTGGAGATCGCGCTGGAGGAGTTCGGCGCCGACCGGCTGATGTACGGCGGCGACTGGCCGATGACCGTGCCGGCCGGCGGGTACGCCGCGCACTGGGACGTCATCCGCGGGCTCGTCGACGAGCTCACCGAGGCCGAGCGGGCCGGCGTACTCCACGGCACCGCGACCCGCATCTATGGGCTCGAAGGAGGTGCCCGATGAGCGAGCACGCGATGGGCGGGCAACCGATGAGCGACTACCTGCTCGAGGTCGAGGACGTCGCCAAGGGCTTCCCGGGCGTCCAGGCCCTCGACGGCATGCACCTCAACCTGAGGTACGGCGAGGTGCTGGCCGTGGTCGGCGAGAACGGCGCGGGCAAGTCGACCCTGATGAAGCTGCTGTCCGGGATCCACGAGCCCGACCGGGGCCAGTTCCGGTTGGGCGGCGCGCCGTACCTCCCGACCGACCCGCGGCACGCGCTGGCGGCGGGGGTGAGCATCATCCATCAGGAGTTCAACCTGATGCCGCACCTCACGGTCGCCCAGAACCTCTTCATCGGCCGCGAGCCGCGCACCGCCGGCGTACTCCTCTCCGAGCGGGCGCTCAACCGGGCCGCCGCCGAGCTGGTGGACCGGCTCGGCCTGGCCCTCGACGTGCGCGCGCTGGTCGGCAACCTGACCGTCGCCAAGCAGCAGCTGGTCGAGATCGCCAAGGCGCTGGCGTACGAGCCGCGGGTGCTGATCATGGACGAGCCGACCGCCGCGCTGAACGACGCCGAGGTGGCCGCGTTGCACGACCTGATCCGACGGTTCGTCACCGACCGGACCGGCGTCATCTACATCTCGCACCGGATGGAGGAGCTCAAGGCGATCTCCGACCGGATCACGGTGATCCGCGACGGCCGGTTCGTGCGCACGCTCGACACCGCGCTGACGAAGATGCCCGAGGTGATCTCGCTGATGGTCGGCCGCGAGCTGGCCGCCGACGCCCAGCCGGTCGGCGTACGCGAGGACCGCGAGGTGGTGCTGCGGGTCTCCGGGCTCGCCACCAAGCCGCTGCTGCGCGACGTCAGCTTCGAGCTCCGCGGGGGAGAGATCCTCGGTCTGGCCGGCTTGATGGGGGCCGGCCGGACGGAGGTCGCCCGGGCGGTGGTCGGCGCGGACCGGCGTACGGCCGGGACGATCGAGCTGCGCGGCTGCCCGATCGCCGTACGCAACCCCGCGGACGCCGCGAAGCACCGGATCGGCTACCTGTCCGAGGACCGCAAGCACCTCGGCCTGCTGCTCGAGCAGGACGTGGCCGCCAACGTGGCGCTGCCGTCCCTGGCCGAGCGGTTCAGCAACTACGGCGTCGTCGACGTCGCCGCGGTCCGGCGCACCGCGCGGGAGATGGTGGCCCGGCTCGGGATCCGTACGCCGTCCGAGCGCCAGGTCACCAAGAACCTCTCCGGCGGCAACCAGCAGAAGGTCGTCATCGCCAAGTGGCTGGTCAAGGACTGCGACGTGCTGATCTTCGACGAGCCCACCCGCGGCATCGACGTCGGCGCCAAGGCGGAGATCTACGACCTGCTCAACGACCTGGCTGCGGCCGGCAAGTCGATCATCATGATCAGCTCCGAGCTCCCCGAGGTACTGCGGATGTCGCACCGCGTGCTGGTGATGAGCGAGGGCCGGGTCAGCGGCGTACTCGACGCGGCCGAGGCCACCCAGGAGAGCGTGATGGCGCTGGCCACCACCCGACACGACCGAACCGTCCCCACCGCCCCGGAGGCACCGAAGTGAGCACCATCAAGACCACCGCGGACGCCGGGCTCGCCCAGGCGGGCCCGACCGAGGGCCGGCTGTCGGCCCTCAAGGACCGGCTGCAGCAGCTGCTGGCGTTCGCCAGCCTGCTGACGATCGTCGTGTTCTTCTCCTTCGCGAGCCCGATCTTCTTCACCTACCCGAACATCACCAGCATCCTGTTCAGCACGGTGGTGATCGGCACCCTCGCGGTCGGTACGACGTTCGTCATCATCACCGGCGGCATCGACCTCTCGATCGGCACCGGCATGGCGCTGTGTGCGGTGATGTCGGGCGTCTTCATCGTCAACTGGGGGCTGCCGCTGGGAGTCGGCGTACTCTGCGCGGTGCTGTTCGGCGGCCTTATCGGGCTGGTCAACGGCTTCAACGTGGCGTTCCTCAAGCTGCCGCCGTTCATCGCGACGCTGGCGATGATGCTGGTCGCGCAGGGGCTGGCGCTGGTGATCTCGCACAGCGCGCCGATCTACTTCACGTCGTCACCCGGCTACGTGAAGATCTCGACGGGCAAGCTGATCCCGGGGCTGGACCTGCCCAACGCCGTACTCATCCTGTTGGCGGGGTGCGTGGTCTCCGGGCTGGTGCTCGGCAAGACGGTGCTCGGCCGCTACACCTACTCGATCGGCAGCAACGAGCTGGCCACGGCGCTCTCCGGCGTGAACGTACGCCGCTGGAAGCTCGTCATCTACACCCTGGCCGGACTCTTCATCGGCCTCGCCGGCGTACTCATCTCGGCCCGGCTCGGGTCCGCCCAGCCGGCCACCGGCGCCGGTTACGAGCTCCAGGCGATCGCCGCGGTCGTCATCGGCGGTACGTCGCTCGCCGGCGGCAAGGGCTCGATCCTCGGCACCGTGATCGGCGCGCTGATCATCTCGGTGCTCAACAACGGCCTGCAGATCATGTCGATCGAGCAGGAGTGGCAGAAGGTCATCCTCGGCCTGGTGATCCTGGTCGCGGTGTATGCGGACATGGTCCGCAAGAAGGAGGCCTGACCTGCGCGGCCTTCCATCCGAGCGTCCATCCACCCGCCGTCCGGGCGGCTCACCCACCACCATCACCACCACCAAGGAGTCACACGCACCATGAGCATCCGACGAGCAGTCGCCGCGGTCGCCCTCGGCGGCCTGGGCCTGGCGCTGAGCGCCTGCGGGTCCGACAACGCCGCGGGCGACGACAAGCCGTACATCGCCATCGTCTCCAAGGGCTTCCAGCATCAGTTCTGGCAGGCCGTGAAGAAGGGCGCCGAGCAGGAAGCCGCCAAGGAGGGCGTCCGGATCACCTTCGAGGGTCCGGCTGCCGAGACCGACATCGAAGACCAGATGACGATGCTGACCAACGCATTGGCCAAGCAGCCGGACGCGATCGGCTTCGCCGCCCTCGACAGCCAGGCCGCCGCGCCGCTGATGCAGCAGGCCAAGGACGCGAACATCCCGGTGATCGCGTTCGACTCCGGCGTGGAGAGCGACGTACCGGTCACGACCGCGGCCACCGACAACCTGGCTGCCGCCGCCGAGGCCGCCAAGCACATGTCCGAGCTGATCGGCGGCACGGGCAAGGTCGCGATGGTCGTCCACGACCAGACCAGCGTCACCGGCCAGCAGCGCCGCGACGGCTTCATCAAGTGGATGGAGGACAACGCGCCCGGCATCGAGCTGCTGCCCGTGCAGTACGGCGACGGCGACCAGGCCAAGTCCGCCGACATCACCAAGTCGATCCTGGCGGCCAACCCGGACGTCAAGGGCATCTACGGCTCCAACGAGGGCTCGGCCATCGGCGTCGTGAAGGGCATCGAGGAGTCCGGCAAGAAGGGCGTCGTCGTGATCGGCTTCGACTCCGGCCAGGCTCAGATCGACGCGATCAACTCCGGCATCGAGGCCGGGGCGATCACCCAGAACCCGGTCGGCATGGGCGAGGAGCTGGTCAAGGCCGCGGTGAAGGCGATCGACGGTGAGTCCCTGCCGACGACCATCGACACGGGGTACTACTGGTACGACAAGTCGAACATCTCCGACCCGGAGATCCAGGCGGTCCTCTACCAGTGAGACCAGGCTCGTCTTCCGCTCCCCGCGCGTGCCTCTGGTGGCTCGTCGGGGGGCGGGAGACGTCCCGGGCGCGGGCGGCCTCCCGAGGGCCGTCCGCGCTCGCGTCGTACACGAGGAGTGGGGTGGGAGTGGTGGCATGCGCGTCGCGTTGATGGTGACCTGCGTCAACGACGCGATGTTTCCCGAGACCGGCAAGGCGGTGGTCACCCTGCTGCGCCGGCTGGGGGTGGACGTGGAGTTCCCGGCCGCGCAGACCTGCTGCGCGCAGCCGATGGTCAACACCGGCTACCTCGACGAGGCGGTGCCCGTGGTGCGCACCTTCGTCGACGCCTTCGAGGGGTACGACGCGATCGTGACCCCATCGGGCTCCTGCGCCGGATCGGCCCGTCACCAGCACCCGATCGTGGCCCGGCGGTCGGGCGATGCCGGCCTGGTCACCGCAGTGGCAGCCACGTCGCCGAAGGTCTACGAGCTCAGCGAGTTCGTGGTCGACGTACTCGGGGTCACCGATGTGGGCGCCTACTTCCCGCATCGGGTCACCTACCACCCGACCTGCCACTCGCTGCGGATGCTCGGCGTCGGCGACCGGCCGCGGCGGCTGCTGGAGGCGGTGCGCGGGCTGACCATGGTCGACCTGCCGGCCGCCGAGGAGTGCTGCGGCTTCGGCGGCACCTTCGCGGTCAAGAACGCCGACACCTCGGTCGCCATGGGGTCCGACAAGGCCCGGCACGTGCGCTCGACGGGGGCGGAGGTGCTGGTGGCCGGCGACAACTCCTGTCTCATGCATGTGGGTGGGCTGCTGTCGCGGCAGCGGGCCGGCGTACGCGTGCTGCACCTGGCCGAAGTCCTGGCGGCCACGTCGTGAGCGGCACCTTCGTCGGCATGCCCGCCTTCCCGGAGGCCGCCCGGGCGGCGCTCGGCGACAGCCAGCTGCGCCGCAACCTCGCGCACGCCACCGCGACCATCCGCGACAAGCGCGCCCGGGTGGTCGCCGAGGTGCCGGACTGGGAGGAGCTCCGGCTCACCGGGGCCGCGATCAAGGACGCCGTCCTGCACGACCTCGACCGGCACCTGGTCTCACTGGAGGCGGCCCTTACTGCCCGCGGCGCGA
>DASXRJ010000386.1:0-8291 GCA_036506675.1 Nocardioides sp.
GCGTTCGGCGCGATCGCGTTCGGCATCGGCACCTCGGAGGTCGAGCACGTGCTCGCCACGCAGACGCTGATGCAGGCCAAGCCGAAGACGATGGCCGTCACCGTCAACGGGAGCCTCCCCGCCGGCGTCACCGCCAAGGACCTGGTGCTGACCCTGATCACCCACACCGGCACCGGTGGCGGGCAGGGCTACATCGTGGAGTACCGCGGTCAGGCCATCGAGGAGCTCTCGATGGAGGCCCGGATGACGGTCTGCAACATGTCGATCGAGTGGGGCGCGAAGGCCGGACTGATCGCGCCCGACCAGACCACCTTCGACTACATCGAGGGTCGACCCGAGGCGCCCAAGGGCGACGCCTGGGACGCCGCGGTGGCCCACTGGAAGACGCTGGTCACCGACGAGGACGCCGAGTTCGACAAGGAGATCGTCCTCGACGCGTCCACGATGACGCCGTTCGTCACCTGGGGCACCAACCCCGGCCAGGGCGTGCCGCTGGGCGGCAACGTGCCCAACCCGGCCGACTTCGAGGAGGACAGCGACCGGGTCGCCGCCGAGAACGCGCTGGCCTACATGGGCCTCGAGGCCGGTACGCCGATGCGCGAGGTCAAGGTCGACACCGTCTTCGTGGGCTCCTGCACCAACGGCCGGATCGAGGACCTGCGCCTCGCCGCCGAGATCATCAAGGGCCGCAAGGTCGACAAGGACACCAGGCTGCTCGTCGTACCGGGGTCGGTGCGGGTGCGCATGCAGGCCGAGGACGAAGGCCTCGACGTGATCTTCAAGGAGGCCGGCGCGGAGTGGCGCGGCGCGGGCTGCTCGATGTGCCTGGGCATGAACCCCGACCAGCTGGCTCCCCAGGAGCGCAGCGCGTCGACCTCCAACCGCAACTTCGAGGGCCGTCAGGGCAAGGGTGGCCGCACCCACCTGGTGTCGATCCCGGTGGCGGCCGCGACCGCCGTACGCGGGACGCTGTCGAGCCCCGCCGACCTCGAGCCCGTCGCGACCACCGGAGAGGACGCCTGATCATGGACAAGTTCACGACCCACACCGGCGTCGGCGTACCCCTGCGGCGCAGCAACGTCGACACCGACCAGATCATCCCGGCGGTCTACCTCAAGCGGGTGACCCGGACCGGCTTCGAGGACGGCCTCTTCGCCGCCTGGCGCAACGACCCGTCGTTCGTGCTCAACAACCCCGTGTACGCCGCCGGCTCGGTGCTGGTCGCGGGCCCGGACTTCGGCACCGGATCGTCGCGGGAGCACGCCGTCTGGGCGCTCCAGAACTACGGGTTCAAGGTCGTCATCTCCTCGCGGTTCGCCGACATCTTCCGCGGCAACTCCGGCAAGGCCGGCCTGCTGGCGGCTCAGGTCGACGAGAAGGTCGTGCAGAAGCTCTGGGACTTCCTCGAGGACAAGCCCGGGGCGACGATCACCGTCGACCTCGAGTCGAAGACCGTGAAGGCCGGAGACGGACCCGACGCCATCGAGGACTCGTTCGACATCGACGACTACACCCGCTGGCGGTTGCTCGAGGGCCTCGACGACATCGGCATCACGCTCGGTCACGAGGCCGAGATCGCGGCGTACGAAGGCGTCCGGCCGTCCTGGAAGCCCGCGACTCTCTGACGTTCTCCGGTCCAGGTTGGGTGCATGCACACCCGCCCGCCGGGTACATCTCTCCGGACCACCCGTGCGGGGACGCGACGGCGCGTTCCCCTGAGGAGAGGCGAGGACGTGCCCGACATCGAGACCAACGGACTTACGCTCCACTGCCGGTTTCTCGCCGACTGACAGTGATGACCGGAATGTCCAGCTAGATGGCCCTGAGGCGAAGGTCACGAGGCAAATGTCCAGACCCGGGTCGGCGCGTTCGTTGTGGGGTGCGCGACGAGAATCTAGCGTGCGTAGGAAGACGTCGAGCGGACGCTCGGCCACGTTTCAGCGGAAGGCAGTCTCGTGAACAAGTCTCAGCTCATTGATGCACTGGCGGCGCGTTACGAGGGGAACCGCAAGGCGGCCGCGCACGCGCTCGACGCCGTACTCGACACGATCACCCGCGAGGTCGCCAAGGGCGAGAAGGTCGCCATCACCGGCTTCGGCTCCTTCGAGAAGCGGATCCGCCCGGCCCGGTGGGTGCGCAACCCGCAGACCGGCGAGCGGCTCAAGGCGAAGAAGACGGCGGTGCCGCGGTTCACGCCCGGCGCCGACCTGAAGAACATCATCTCCGGCGCCAAGAAGCTGCCCAAGCTCTCGCTCTCCAGCCTGCCGCCCGTACCCGGGCTGACTCGCAAGGCCAAGGAGCCCGCCGCGAAGCCGGCAGCCGCGGCGCCGGCCGAGAAGCCGGCGGCGAAGACCGCCGCCAAGAAGGCGCCCGCCAAGGCGGCCGGTTCGACCAAGAAGGCGGCCGCGAAGAGTACGACGGCGAAGAAGGCCGCGACCAAGTCGACCGCCGCCAAGTCGACCGCCGCCAAGTCGACGGCTGCCAAGTCGACGGCTGCCAAGTCGACGGCTGCAAAGTCGACCGCTACGAAGGCGGCGGCGAAGAAGGCGCCCGCCAAGTCGACGACGGCCAAGAAGGCGGCGACCACGTCCACCGCGGCGAAGAAGACCACCGCCAAGACGACCACTGCGAAGAAGACGACGGCGAAGAAGGCTCCGGCCAAGAAGGCCTGACCGCTCCCCTGACTACGACGTGCCGCGGGCGGTCACCGACCGGTGACCTCCCGGGTGTGTCTACCCACGCCCAGCATCAGCACCCGGCCGAGGTCGGCGACCTCGTCGACGTCCTGGCGAAGCGACGGCCAGTCCCCGTCCAGCGCGACCGCTCCTGCGGCCCGGTGAGCAGCGGCCGAGCCCGGCCCGAAGGCGGGTGCGAAGTCCGCCACCGAGCGGGCGGCGTACATGGTGGTGCCGGTGCCAGCGGCGTCCGCGACGAACGCCGCTCCCGATGCCGGTACGACGTCGAGCGCGGCCGCCAGCTCCGCCGGCCTGAGGGCGGGCAGATCCGCGCAGACGGCCGCGATCGGGTGGCCCGGCCAGCGCCGGCCGACTTCCAAGGCGGCCTGCACCAGCGTGCCGTTGAGGTCGCCGCTGACCCCGTCGGGCATGACCTCGCAGCCGGCCCGCGCGAGCTCGCCCGCGAGCTGGAAGTCGTCGGTCACGGCGAGCACCGCGGCGACCGTCGTACTCGCCAGGGCGGCGGTCACGGTGTCGAGCGCGAAGGCCCGGGCGAGCGCGATCCGCTGCGCGTCGGGCAGGGCCGCGAGCCGGGTCTTCGCCTGGGCCGGGGGCTTCACGGGCACCACGACGATCGCGGTGTTTGCTGTGCCGGTCATCGCGCCGATCCTGCCAGACACCGGGTAGCCTGCATCCGTCCGGGGAAGGCGGGAGAAAGCGGTCGATGACGAGGTTCAGGAAGATCCAGGAGCCGCGTGGCTGGGCGGTGCTCACCGCCGTCGTACTGCTGAAGCCTGGTCTGCAGACGTTGATGAAGCGCGAGTGGATCGATCCCGAGAAGATCCCTGCCAAGGGGGGCTGCGTGGTGGTCTTCAACCACGTCTCCCACCTCGACCCGATCACCGCGGCCCACGTGATCCACGACGCCGGCCGCACGCCCCGCTACCTCGCCAAGTCGGGGCTGTTCAAGAACAGGTACCTCGGGGGGTTCCTGACCGCCGCCGGCCAGATCCCGGTCGAGCGGATGACCGCGGACGCCGTGGGCGCGTTCGACGCGGCCGTGCAGGCGATCCACGACGGCAAATGCGTCATCGTCTACCCCGAGGGCACCATCACGCGTGACCCCGACGGCTGGCCGATGCGCGGCAAGTCGGGCGCCGCGCGGATCGCGCTGGAGACCGGCTGCCCGGTGATCCCGGTGGGGCAGTGGGGTGCCCAGGAGATCCTGCCGGCGTACACCAAGCGCTTCCACTTCTTCCCGCGCAAGACGGTCAGGGTGAAGGTGGGCGACCCGGTCGACCTCTCCGACCTGGTCGGCCAGCCGACCACGCCGGCGCTCGTGCAGCAGGCCACCGACCGGATCATGGCGGCCGTCACGCACCTGGTCGAGGACCTGCGCGGCGGGACCGCTCCCGAGAAACGCTTCGACCCTCGCACGGCAGGGGTCCAGGAGATCGGCAACCCGAACAAGAACAAGAAGAAGAGGTAGCCCGCATGAGCAAGGTCACCGTGTTCGGAGCCGGTTCGTGGGGTACGGCGTTCTCGCTGGTGCTCGCCGACGGCGGCAACGACGTCACCATCTGGGCCCGCCGTGAAGAGGTCTGCGCGGCCATCAACGAGCGGCGCGAGAACCCGGGCTACCTGCCCACCGGGATCGAGCTGCCGCCCTCCATCTCCGCGACCCACGACGTCGAGGAGGCCCTGGATGGGGCCGACCTGGTGGTCTTCTCGGTGCCGTCCCAGACCTTCCGAGACAACCTGGTCGAGTGGGCGCCGTACATCTCCGACGACCTGGTCATGGTCTCCCTGATGAAGGGCGTCGAGCTGGGCACCCTGAAGCGGATGAGCGAGGTCATCTCAGAGGTGACCGGCGCCGGTCCGGAGAGGATCGCGGTCGTCAGCGGCCCCAACCTGTCGGCCGAGATCGCGCGGCGTGAGCCGGCGGCGTCGGTGATCGCGTGCGAGGACACCGTCGTCGCCAAGCGGCTGCAGGACATCTGCCACTCCAAGGCGTTCCGGCCCTACACCTCGGTCGACGTGCTCGGCTGTGAGCTCGGTGGCGCCTACAAGAACGTCGTCGGCCTCGCCGTCGGCATGGCCGTCGGGTTGGGCTTCGGCGACAACACCACCGCCTCGGTGATCACCCGGGGCCTGGCCGAGACCGCGCGGCTGGCGATGGCGCTCGGCGCCAACCCGCTGACCCTGATGGGCCTGGCCGGGCTCGGCGACCTGGTCGCCACCTGCTCGTCGCCGCTGTCGCGGAACCGGACGTTCGGCGAGAAGCTCGGGCGCGGCATGACCACCGACGAGATCTACGCCTCGACCCGCCAGGTGGCCGAGGGCGCCAAGTCGTGCTCCTCGCTGCTCGACCTGGCGCGGCGTACCGGCGTGGACGCCCCGATCGCCGAGCACGTCGAGGCGGTCGTCTCCGGGAAGATGACCGCGACCGACATGATGAACGCGTTCATCGCGCGGGACACGAAGGCGGAGACTGATTAGGGGTGTCGGTTTCCCCGGATATCCGGGGAAACTGACGGTTGTCAGGTGTTGCAACCCCTGACAACCGTCAGGTGTCCCTGACCGGCCACGGGTTGAGGTGGGCGTGGCGTCGACCGGTCAGGCACGCGCCGGGGTTCGGGCGCGTTGGCCCGGTGCGGACCCCCCCGGGCCCAAGGTCAGGTCAGGTCGTCGAGGGCGCGGACGAGGTCGGCCCAGAGATCCTCGACGTCCTCGATGCCGACCGACATCCGCACCAGCGCGTCGGGGATGGTCGCGGGCTCGGTGCGCCAGCGGCGGCGTCTTTCGAACGTCGACTCCACACCCCCGAGCGACGTCGCGTGCACCCAGAGCTTGGTCTTGTGGGTGAGCAGATCGGCCGCGATCGCGCCCCCGGCCAGCACGATCGAGACGATCGACCCGAAGCCGGGGTAGCGCACCTCGCCGATCGCGGGATGGTCGCCCAGGCGGCGTACCAGCTCCTGCGCGTTTGCCTGCGCTCGCTCGACCCGCAGGTGGAGGGTGCGCAGGCCGCGCAGCGCGAGGTACGACTCCATCGGCCCCGGTACGGCGCCGGTCAGGTCGCGCCGGTTCTTGAGTACGCCGAACAGCTGGTCGTCGCGGGTCACGATCGCTCCCATGAGTACGTCGCTGTGCCCGGCCAGGTACTTCGTCGCCGAGTGCAGCACCAGGTCGACGTCCATCGAGAGCGGTTGCTGGAGCAGCGGGGTGGCGAAGGTGTTGTCGACGACGACGTACGCCCCGGCGTCGTGCGCGGCGGCCGTGATTGCCGGGATGTCCGCGACCTCGAGCGCGGGGTTGGTCGGCGACTCCAGCCAGACCAGCGCCGCTTCGCTGCAGGCCTTGACGACCGCGTCCGAGTCGGTGATGTCGACCAGCTCCGCGACCAGCCGGCCGCGCGCCTCGAGGTCGGCCAGCTGCATGATCGTGCCGTTGTAGGAGTGCCGCGGCGCGACCACCTTCAGCCCCTGCCCGACCAGGTCGAGCACGGTCGCGACGGCCGCGAGCCCGGAGGCAAAGGAAAGACAGCGCCCGCCCTCCAGCTCGCCCAGCGCCTCCTCGAAGGCCGACCAGGTCGGGTTGGCGTAGCGGCCGTACTCCAGGTCACCGCCCGCGACGTACGTCGCCGCGAAGGTCACCGGGGTGTTCAGCGGCTGGTCGGTCTCGTGCGCAGGACGGCCGGAGTGGACCGCGATCGTGGCGGGCCGCATGGGGGGATGGGAGGGCTCGGGCATGTCCCCAGCGTAGGCGCCCCGGCGGCTTTGGCATGATGGCCGCCGTGACTGAGCACCAGGCAGACGCCCAGCCGGAAGACCTCACGGTCCTTGCCCGGGACATCGACTCCGCTTGCCGGCTCACCGGCGAGTTCACTCTCCGGTCGGGGCAGGTGGCCAGCGAGTACTTCGACAAGTACCTGTTCGAGGCCCAGCCGGCGCTGTTGGCCCGGGTGGTCGAGCGGATGGTCCCGCTGCTCCCGGAGGGCACCGACATGCTGGGCGGGCTCGAGCTCGGCGGCATCCCGATCGCCACCATCCTGAGCGCCCGCACCGGACTGCCCGGGCTGTTCGTGCGCAAGAAGGCCAAGGAGTACGGCACCTGCAAGCTGGCCGAGGGCGGGGACGTCGCCGGCCGCCGGGTCACCCTGATCGAGGACGTCATCACCACCGGCGGCGCCGTCCGCGACGCCACGAACGCCCTGCGCGAGCGCGGCGCGATCGTCGAGACGGTGATCTGCGCCATCGACCGGAGCCCGGAGGGCACCAACGCGCTGGAGGACGTCGGCCTCGAGGTCCGTCCGGTGCTGACCAAGGCGATGCTCGACGCGGTGACCGTCCGATGACGGCCCGCAAGCCGCGGGTCGCCGTCGTCTTCGGCGGCCGGTCCAGCGAACACGTCATCTCCTGCGTCACCGCGGGCAGCGTGCTCCAGGCCATCGACCGCGACAAGTACGACGTCGTACCGGTCGGCATCGCGGCGGACGGCCGCTGGGTGCTCGAGTCGGGCGACCCCGAGCGGCTCCGGATCGAGAGCGCCGACAAGCTGCCTCAGGTCGACGGCACCGGCGCGCTGGTCAGCCTGATGCGGGACCGCGAGGCCACCGACCTGGTGGTCAGCGAGCCGTCCGAGCCGCCGCGCACGCTGGGCGAGGTCGACGTGGTGTTCCCGCTCCTGCACGGCCCGTGGGGCGAGGACGGCACCATCCAGGGGCTGCTGGAGATGGCGGGGGTGCGGTACGTCGGAGCCGGCGTACTCGCCTCCGCGGTGAGCATGGACAAGGCCTACATGAAGGTGGTGCTGGCCGCGGCCGGCATCCCGATCATGCCGTCGATCGCCGTCACCGCCCGCGAGTGGGCGACCGACCCCGCAGGGGTACGACGCCGCGCCGGCGAGCTCGGCTACCCGCTCTTCGTGAAGCCCGCCCGCGGCGGCTCCAGCATCGGCATCTCGAAGGTGCACGACGAGTCCGAGCTGGACGGTGCGGTCGCGGAGGCGCAGCGCTACGACCCCAAGGTGCTGGTCGAGGCGTTCGCGGTCGGCGCCCGTGAGGTGGAGTGCGGGGTACTCGGCAGCTTCGACGGGCCGCCGGAGACGACGCAGCCGGCAGAGATCCGGGTCGTGGGCGACCACGAGTTCTACGACTTCGCCGCCAAGTACCTGCCCGAGGAGAGTGCGGAGCTCGACGTACCGGCCGTGCTCGACGACGGCGTCGCGGAGGAGCTGCGCGCGCTGTCGGTGCGGGTCTTCGAGGCGGTCGGCTGCGAAGGCCTGGCCCGGGTCGACTTCTTCGTGATGCCCGACAACTCGCTGGTGGTCAACGAGATCAACACGATGCCTGGCTTCACACCGACCTCAATGTTCCCGCGGATGTGGGCGGCCAGCGGGATGGACTATCCCGAGCTGGTCGACCGGCTGATCCGGCTGGCGCTGGCCCGCGACACCGGCCTGCGCTGACCAGCACAACACCAGCACTGGACGAGCACTGGACGAGCACTGGACGAGCACAGCCGAGAACGGGGGAGGCGAGACGTGGTCGAGCTGACCGCCGAGCAGCGGCTGATCGTCAACGGCGTCAGGGACACCACCCGCGTCCTGGCGCTG
>DASXRJ010000387.1:0-7972 GCA_036506675.1 Nocardioides sp.
GGACGTCGTCGCGCGGCACCCGGCGGTCGCCCAGGTCGCCGTGGTGGGGACCCCCGACCCGAAGTGGGGTGAGGCGGTCACCGCGCTGGTCGTCGTCCGCGAGGGTTATGCGCTCACCTCGGACGTCGTCGAGGAGATCACCGCTTTGGTGCGTTCGGCGAAGGGCTCGGTCCACGCGCCCAAGCAGGTACTGCCGCTCGACGCGGTGCCGCTGACCGCCCTCGGCAAGCCCGACAAGAAGGTGCTGCGCGCGCGGTTCTGGGCGAATAGTGGGCGCTCGGTCGGCTAGACGAGTAATTCCAAGGGGTGGCCCAGCGAGCGGCGCCTGGCGCCCGCCTGACAAGGCGGAGGAGCGACGCTGTAGTCGACCCTCCTGCGAGCGACGACAACGCAGTCAGGCGGGATGTCAGGGGTCGCGCAGCGGGCTTGCCCTTGGAATTAGTCGTCTAGTGGTGTTCGCCGAAGGTTCGTCGGTGGTGGCGCGGGCGCGGGTGGCCACGGAGACTTGACCCTGTGATCGGGCCTCGCTGACGAACGTCCTCACGAGCGCTTGATGATGCTGGGCGATCGCGTATGAGTGTGGGCAACACTCGGGGGCGATTGCCCGTCCTCACCTACTGGTCGACGGGTGACGTGCGGCCCGTGAGCTGGTCGCCCCGTTTTCCGGCTCGCCCTGGCCCTCAGGCACCCGACGAGCTCCCGGAAAGGGCGCTCGGTCGGCTGCCGTCATGATGGTCACCGGCAGGGCTCAGGACGACCACGTCACCACTGCCGCGCCCCTGGCGCAGGCGGCCAGCGGCCGCTGGCATTCCGGAACGGCGTCTGCCGGCGTCTATCTCTGATCCGCCTGGTCCTGCGGCCCGGTCCCTCCGGGTGACCGCGGTCGGCAACCCGGACTCTGGTCGTGGTGACGAACAGGGACGGCACCTCGGCCCGCTGGGCGGCGTCCGTGCGTAAACGACATGCAGTTCGCGCCACTCGCCCGCAGATCATCGCAGTTTCGGTGGCGTGTCGTCCCAACTGCATGCCGTTCGGCACTGGAGGATGCGGACCATCACCGACGGGCAGACCATGGTCCAGATCGAGGCACTCGCCTTCAGCGACGCCGGCGACACAGCGCATCGAAGCGCGTCGACGCGATGTTCCGCCAGCTGGTGGCCGGCGTCGTCCTCGAGTGAGCCAAGGCACAGACGCCCGGCTCACCGGCCGGTGAACTCCGGCTTCCGCTTCTCGGAGAACGCCAGCGGCCCCTCCTTGGCGTCGGCTGACGCGAAGACGGCGGCTCCGATCGCGGCGTCGTCCTTCCAGCACTCGTCCTCGTGCTTGCCTTCGGACATCCGGATGGTGCGCAGCACCGACTGCACGGCGAGGGGACCGTTGGCGGAGATCTGGGCGGCCAGCTCGTGCGCCTTCGCGAGCGCCTCCCCATCGGGTACGACGTGTCCCACCAGGCCGATCTCCTTGGCCTCGGCCGCACGGATGTGCCGACCGGTGAGCAGCAGGTCGGCCGCCACGGTGTAGGGGATCTGGCGGGGGAGCCGGACCGCCGAGCCGCCGAGCGGGTAGAGACCCCACTTCACCTCGGAGACGCCGAACCGCGCCGACTCGCCGGCCACCCGGATGTCGGTGCCCTGCAGAATCTCGGTGCCGCCCGCGATGGCCGGCCCCTCGACCGCGGCGATCAGCGGCTTGGTGACCCGGAAGCCCTTGAGCAGCGACTTGATCACCGACGGGTCGAACTCGCCCGACTCGAACCTGTCCGACGGAGCCGAGGCCGACATCGCCTTGAGGTCGGCACCCGCGCAGAAGTAGCCGCCGGCCCCGGTCAGGATCACCACGCGTACGTCGTCGTCGGCGTTGGCTCGCTCCCACGCCTCGGTGAGGAGCGCCAGCATCTCGCCGGACAGGGCGTTGCGGGCCTCGGGCCGGTTCATGGTCACGACCAGCGTGTGGTCGACCAGCTCGGTCAGGCAGTGTGGTTCGGAGGTCGACTCGATGGGAGACACTGTGGGAGACATGGTCACGAGCGTAGTCAAGAACGAGAACGTGTTCTAGTCTTGCGGTCATGGCCAGGAACATTGCCGATCTCTTCGAACACGCCGTCGACGTCGTACCGGACCGCCTCGCGCTGCAGGTCGGTGACCGGAAGCTGAGCTTCGCGGAGCTCGAGTCCGAGTCCAACAAGCT
Organism: Nocardioides sp.; assembly: GCA_036506675.1. Taxonomy (GTDB): domain Bacteria; phylum Actinomycetota; class Actinomycetes; order Propionibacteriales; family Nocardioidaceae; genus Nocardioides. Next base: position 2,188 of record DASXRJ010000387.1, read on the forward strand.
CGCCCATTTCCTGGCCGGCCAGGGGATCGGTGCGGGCGACCATGTCGGCATCTTCGCCAGGAACGGCGTCGAGCACGTCGTGGCGATGCTGGCGATCTACAAGCTGCGGGCGGTGTCGATCAACGTCAACTACCGCTACGTCGAGCGCGAGCTCGACCACATCGTCGACAACTCCGACATGGTTGCGCTGGTGGTCGAGCGCGGCTACTCCGACCTGGTCGCGCGCGTCGCCCCCAAGCACGAGCGGCTGCGCGTGATCGTGGTCGCCGAGGACGGCTCGGGCGCCGACATCACGGCGTACGACGGGGTGGCGTGGGCCGACGCGGTGGCCTGCCAGAGCGCCGAGCGCGACTTCGAGGAGCGCTCCGACGACGACCTCTACATCGTCTACACCGGCGGCACCACCGGCTTCCCCAAGGGCGTGATGTGGCGCCACGAGGACTGGTGGCGGGTGCTCGGCGGCGGCATCGACTTCATGAGCGGCGAGGCGCTCGAGGAGTTCGACCAGTCGCGCAAGGCGCTCGAGGGCGCCCCGATGATGACGCTGCCGATCAGCCCGATCATGCACGGCGGTGCGCAGGCCGGCCTGCTGATGCACCTGTTCGGCGGGCACGCCACGATCCTGGTTCCCGCCTTCGACCCCGACGAGGTCTGGCAGATCATCGACCGGGACCGGGTGCAGCTGATCTTCATCACCGGTGACGCGATGGCGCGGCCGCTGATCGAAGCCTACGAGTCGGGCGAGTACGACGGGTCGTCGCTCGTCGCGGTCGCCAGCAGCGCCGCGATCTTCAGCCGGCCGATCAAGGAGCGCTGGATGAAGGCGTTCCCCAACACCTTCTTCACCGACTCGGTGGGGGCGTCGGAGACCGGCTTCCAGGGCACCGCGCTGCTGGACGCCAGCACCATCGGGGGCGACGGGCCGATGGTGGCGATGGGGCCCGGGACCGTCGTACTCGACGAGTGGGGCAAGGTCCTCGACCCGGCCACCAACGTGGGCAAGGTCGGCCGGACCGCCCGGTCCGGCCACGTGCCGCTGGGCTACTACAAGGACCCGGAGAAGTCGGCGGCGACGTTCGTCGAGATCGACGGGGTGCGCTACTCGGTGCCGGGTGACTTCGCCCGGGTCGAGGAGGGCAACCGGATCACTCTGCTGGGCCGCGGCTCCAACTGCATCAACACGGGCGGCGAGAAGGTGTACCCCGAAGAGGTCGAGGCCGCCCTGAAGGGTCACCCCGACGTGTTCGACGCGCTCGTGATCGGCGTACCGGACGAGCGCTTCGGCCAGGCGGTGGCCGCCGTCGTCGAGCCCCGCGAGGGGACGGCCCCGACCCTGGAGTCGCTCCAGGGTTTCCTGCGCAGCGAGCTGTCCGGCTACAAGCTGCCGCGCTCCCTGGTGCTCGCCGAGCGGATCCCGCGCCACGTCACCGGCAAGGCCAACTATCCCGAGGCCAAGCGGTTGGCCGCGAGCGCACTCGAGAGGGCCTGAGCGATGCGTACCGATCTGTGTGACGTCTTCGGGATCGACTACCCGATCTTCGCCTTCACCCCGTCGGAGCACGTGGCCGCGGCGGTCTCACGGGCCGGCGGGCTGGGGGTGCTCGGCGCGGTCCGGTTCAACGACCCGGCCGAGCTCGACGCGACCCTGGACTGGCTCGACGACAACACCGACGGCAAGCCGTACGGCGTCGACGTCGTGATGCCGATGAAGGTGCCGACCGAGGGCACCCCGACCGACCTCAAGGCGATGATCCCGCCGGAGCACCTGAGCTTCGTCGAGCGGACGCTGCAGCAGCTCGGCGTACCGCCGCTGCCGGGTGGCGAGGGACGGGAGGGGGTGCTGGGCTGGCTGCACTCGGTGGCCCGCTCGCACGTCGACGTCGCGCTCGCGCACCGGCCGGTGCTGATCGCCAACGCGCTGGGCTCGCCGCCGGTCGACGTGATCGAGAAGGCGCACGAGCATGGCGTCAAGGTGGCCGCGCTCGCGGGCGCGGCCAAGCACGCGCTCTCGCACGTGGCCAACGGCGTCGACGTGATCGTCGCGCAGGGCTACGAGGCGGGCGGCCACACCGGTGAGATCGCGAGCATGGTGCTCACCCCCGAGATCGTCGACGCGGTCGGGCCTCAGGTGCCGGTGCTGGGAGCAGGCGGGATCGGCTCGGGTCGGCAGGTGGCGGCGTCGCTGGCGCTGGGTGCCCAGGGCGTGTGGACCGGGTCGATCTGGTTGACGACCAAGGAATACGCGCATCTCAACACCAACCAGGGCATGACCGAGGCGTTCCTGCGCGCCTCCAGCGCGGACACCGTCCGCACCCGGGTCTACACCGGCAAGCCGGCCCGGCTGCTGAAGACGCGCTGGACCGAGGCCTGGGCGGAGCCGGATGCGCCGACGCCGCTCCCGATGCCACTGCAGAACCTGCTCGTCTCCGAGGCGCACCAACGGATGAGCGCGCACGGCGATCCCGACGTGATCTCGATGCCGGTCGGCCAGATCGTCGGCCGGATGAACGAGGTGCGCAGCGTCTCGGACGTGATGCTCGACCTGGTCACCGGGTACGACGCTGCCGTCGCCCGGCTGGTCGGGGTACGCGACGCTTGAGCGGTGGCGTTCCTGACTGGCTCGGTCGCGCGTGACTCAACTGTGTCGCCAACCAGAACCCCGTTTGTCGTGCCCTGACACGGCCGTATCACAGATCACCAGAGGGTGGCTCCGGTTGGTGACTCGGCTGCATCATCACGACGGGATGGCACCTCGTTCACAGGACGCCTGCATCACGCACTCCGATACCACTTCGGCCAGAACACCTAGATCTCCGTGTACGACGTCCCGCGCGCTGCCCGGATCCACGTCGCCGGTGCCGGGCCCTCGGAGCGCAGAGACCGTTTCAGCACCTTGTTGGTGGCGGTCCGGGGCAGCGTGTCGACGACCCGTACGAAGCGCGGCCGGGCCTTGGGCGACAGGTCGGGCTGGGCGGCCAGGAAGTCCTCGAAGTCGTCGGGCGTGACCGGCTCGGTCAGCACCAGCGCCGCCATCACCTGGTCTCCCGACGACTCGTCCGCGACGGCGTACACGGCGGCCTCGGAGACCGCGGGATGGCGCAGCAGCAGGCGCTCGACGGGCGCGGCGGCGAGGTTCTCGCCGTCGACGCGCAGCCAGTCGTCGGTGCGGCCGGCGTAGAACACCCAGCCGTCGGCGTCGCGGTAGGCCAGGTCGCCGGACCAGTACTTGCCGCCGCGCATCCGGGCGGCGGTCGCGGCCGCGTCGTTGTAGTAGCCGGCGAACTGGCCCGCGCCGCTCACGTTGACCAGCTCGCCCACGCACTCGTCGAGGTTGGTGACCCGGCCGCGGTCGTCGTACTCGGCGCGGGGGCACTCCTCGCCGGTCTCGGGGGAGAGGACGGCGACGTCGGGAGCCGGCTGGCCCAAGGATCCCGGCGGGGTGCCGGGGACCCGGCTGACGACGACGGCGTTCTCGGTCGACCCGAAGCCGTCGACCACGGCGCAGCCGAACCGGGCGGCGAACGTCGCGATGTCGCGGTCGCCGGCCTCGTTGCCGAAGACCAGGCGGAGCGGGTTGTCCGCGTCGTCGGGTCGCTCGGACGTGGCCAGGATGTGGGCGAGCGGCTTGCCGACGTAGTTGGCGTACGTCGCGCCGTACGACCGCACGTCGGGCAGGAAGCCCGAGGCCGAGAACCGCTCGGCGAGCGCGATGGTGGCGCCGTTGAGCAGGGCCGGCGCCCACCCGGCCATCACCGAGCTGGAGTGGAACAGTGGCATCGCGACGTAGTGCACGTCGTCCGCGGTCAGGCCCAGCCGGGCGGTGAGGTAGGCGGCCGGGTAGCTGACCTTCTCGTGGGTGATCCGGACCGCCTTCGGGTTGCCGCTGGTGCCGCTGGTGAAGATCAGCATGAACAGCGAGTCCGGTGCCGGCGCGGCCTCCGGCGGGGTGGTGCCGGCGTTCAGGAGGGTGGCCCACTCGGCGGAGTCGGTGTCGAGGACGCGCACGCCCGGCGGGTCGAGACCGTCGAGCAGGTGCCGCTGGGAGTGGTCGGTGAGCAGCACCTGCACGTCCGCCTTCGCGATGTCGGCGGCCAGGGCGGCGCCCCGACGGGTGGTGTTGAGGCCGGCCGCGACGTGACCGCCGAGGCCGGCCGCGGCCAGGCCGAGCGCCATCTCCGGCGTGTTGTCCATGAGCAGGCCGACATGCGGTGGGCGCGCCGCGTCAAGCACCTCGGACAGTACGCCGGCGCGCGCGACCGCACCCGCGACGTACTCACGCCAGGACCAGCGCTCCCCACCGGCGAGCAGTGCCGGCCGGTCGTCGGCGGCGCGGGCCAGCAGCAGGTCGCGGACCGTGCCGGGAAGCGCGACCGGACCCGGTTCGAGCGTCATGCTCAGGCGGGATCGGCAGCGAGGGCCCGGCCGACCGCGAGCGCCTGCTCGGTGGCGCCGCCGTACAGGAACTCGAAGCGCTTGGCCGCGGTGAAGTAGCGGAACGCCACGCCGTCCAGGTCGATGCCGACGCCGCCGTGGACGTGCACGGTCGTGTGCGCGAGGCGGTGGGCGGCGTCGGCGGCCCAGAGCTTCGCGGTGGCCACCTCGACGGCGGCCGGCAGCCGCTCGGAGAGCCGCCAGGCGGCCTGCCACAGGGTGAGCGAGGAGAAGAGCACATCGATGTGGCCGTCCGCCAGCCGGTGCGCGACGGACTGGAAGGTCGCGATCGGCCGCTCGAACTGCTGGCGCTCCTTGGCGTACGCCGTGGTGAGCCGCAGCGCGCCCTCGGAGACGCCCTGGAGCTCGGCGCACTCGGCGACGGTGAGCAGCTGCGCCAGTCGTTCGGCGGCCTCCGGGCCGCCCAGCCGTTCCGCCGGGACGCCGGCGAAGGTGACCCGGGCCGCGACATCGCCGTCGCTGGTGTGTTGCGGCTCGACGACCAGACCCGGGGGCTCGACGAGGAACACGCCCGGTCCGGTCGGCGTCGTGGCCGTCACCAGGAACAGGTCGGCGTGGGTGCCGGCGCGGACGACCGTCTTGACGCCGTCGAGGGTCCAGCGGTCGCCCGCCGGCGTCGCGGTCGTGGCAGGGTGGACGGGCAGCGCGTCGCGGTCCTCGGCGACCGCGGCGGTGAGGAGCCGCTCGCCGGTCGCGGCGCCGTACAGCCAGAGGCTCCGCTGGTCTGTGGAGCCCAGCTCGGCGACCGCGAGGGCGCACGCGCCATGGGTGGCGAGCGGCACCGGGGCGACCGTCCGGCCGACCTCGACCAGCACCCGGCAGAGCTCGATCACGCCGAGCCCGGCGCCGCCGTACTCCTCGGGGACCGCCAGCGAGAGCAGTCCGGCCGAGCCGAGGTCGGCCCACAGCTCGGCGTCGAAGCGGTCGCCGGCGGCCTCGACCACACGCAGCCGCTCGAGCCCCGTGTGGTCGCCGAGGATCTCGCCGGCCAGCGCGGCGGCCTCCTCCTGCTCGGGGGTGAAGGTGAAGTCCACGTTCAGCTCCTCTTCCCGGCGGGCAGGCCGAGGCCGACGTACCCGATGATGTCGCGCTGGATCTCGTTGGTGCCGCCACCGAACGTCATCACCAGCGACGAGCGGTAGAACCGTTCGAGCCGGCCGGCCAGGACGGCGCCGGGGCTGTCGGCGGCGACGCCGGCGTTGGGGCCGACGATCTCCATCAGCGACCGGTAGACCTCGATGGCCAGCTCGGAGCCGAAGACCTTGGTGGCCGAGGCGTCGGCGGGGGAGAGGGTGTCTATCTCGGAGGCCAGCTTCCAGTTGACCAGGGTCAG
>DASXRJ010000388.1:0-21778 GCA_036506675.1 Nocardioides sp.
CGACGTCGTCCCGGTCCGCCGCCGGCACCAACCGGGCCGCGAACCGCCCCATCGCCGGGAGATGCGGCCGCACCCAGGCGGCGAAGCGGTCGGCCTCGTCCCCGGCCCGCGGCTCACCCGTCGTCGGACTGGTCATCTCCACTACTGTCCTACGCCCGGAGCGACGCTGCAGGTTTAGCCTCGATGTTTCGTGACTTGGCCTGACTGGTCGGTCCTGGCCTTCTGGGCGGGTGGTCTGTGTTGAGACGTGCTCGGCCGCCGGCGTTGTTTCCGCCGGTTCTCCGATGTCTTGGTGGTCGGGTTGCGGGTGATCGGGTCAGACGGTGCGCAGTGCGATCCAGCCGGCGTCGATGAGGTGGTTCCAGGGCCAGTCACGTGGGAGACGGAGTCGTCTTCGCCGGCCGGTGCGGACGATCCGTCCGGCGACGGCGAGCAGGCGGAAGCGGAAGCGTTTGGGTTCCCAACGCGCCAGAGGACGAGACCAGCGACTCGCGGCCGGGATCGAGAACAACCTTCGGGACCGGGTTAGGCTTCACCTGCGGAGTGCCTTCCACTTGAGCTTCTTGAACCGTCGCAAGTCCAAGAATCCCAAGCAGGACAGGCACTTCCGTGCGTTACGCGCCGTACACCACCCACGCGAGATGAAATCTCGAGGCTAGTAGGTTGAGGGCCGTGAGCAGACTGCGGGTTGGCGTGCTGGGCGCGCGCGGCAAGGTGGGCGTCGAGGTGTGCAAGGCGGTCGACGCCGCGGACGACATGGAGCTGGTCGCGCAGGTCGACGCCGGCGACCCGATCGAGGGACTGGTGGAGGCGGGGGCGCAGGCCGTCGTCGACTTCACGCACCCCGACGTGGTCATGGACAACCTGGAGTTCTGCGTCCGCCACGGCATCCATGGGGTGGTCGGCACGACCGGGTTCGACGAGGAGCGGCTGGGTCGGCTCCGGAGCTGGCTCGAGGAGTCGCCGGCGACCGGCGTACTCGTCGCGCCGAACTTCTCGATCGGCGCGATCTTGATGATGCGGTTCGCGGCCGCGGCGGCGCCGTTCTTCGAGTCGGTGGAGATCGTCGAGCTGCACCACCCGGACAAGGCCGACGCGCCGTCCGGCACCGCCCGGCGTACCGCCGAGCTGGTGGCCGCCGCGCGCCGCGAGGCGGGGTCGCCGCCGATGCCCGACGCCACCTCGACGTCGCTCGACGGAGCCCGCGGCGCCGACGTCGAAGGCGTGCGCGTGCACGGGCTGCGGGTCCGTGGCCTGGTCGCGCACCAGGAGGTCATCCTGGGCGGGCTGGGGGAGACGCTGACCATCCGCCACGACTCGCTCGAACGCACCTCGTTCACGCCCGGGGTGCTGCGCGGGCTCCGCGCCATCGGCACCCATCCGGGCCTCACGGTCGGCCTGGAGCACTTCCTCGACCTGTCCTGACCGTCGACCTGCGACGGGTCGACGGTGACCGGCATCGGCCAGGCCGCGGCGGGCAGGATCTGGTACCGCGCGCTGACGGTCTACCTGACCTCCAGCACCAGCTCAGGCCAGGGCGGTGTGGAGACGGATCTGCTTGACGGTGACCGAGCCGTCGCCGTACAGGTCGAGCTCGCGGTGGGCGCCGTCGGGCGCCCACCCGCCGGCCGTCAGGAACTCCCGGAGTACGTCGTCCGCGCTGGCCAGCCAGGTGACCGCCCGGGTGAACCGGTCGGCCACCAGCGTGTCCACGGCCGCCTGCTGGAGGCGGGACCCGTGACCCTGGCGGCGTTCGCCGGGCAGCACGGTCAGCTCGGCGACCTCGCCGTCGACCACCGGGTCGCAGTCGGGGTCGCCCGCCGGTGAGGTGATCGCGAACCCGACGATGCGGTTGCGCTCGAGCGCCACCAGCACCCGGTTGCGAGCATCCTTGGGCTTGCTCAGGGAGGCGTGCCAGCCGGCGCTGAACTGCTCGACGGAGAGACCGGCGAGCGCCTCGACCGGCAGCAGGTCGGCGTACGCCGTCTGCCACGCGGCCACCTGCACCTCGGCGATGCCGGGGGCGTCATCGGCCCAGGCGACCCGGACCGAGACGTCGGCGGTGGGGGTGCTCATGCCGGCCATCCTGCCGGAGTGGACGTCACCGGTAGGAGTCGGGCAGCGTCGAGCCGATCTTCACCCGCGCCTTGGGCAGCCGCATGAACCGCATCTGCAGCGCGCGCACCAGCGCGTAGTAGGTGGTGCCCTTGGTCGACTCGTTCGGGAACCGAGCGGCCAGCTCGCGGCGTATCCGGAAGCGGAGCAGCACCATCTCGACCGCGACCAGCAGAAGCGTGCCGAGGAGTACGGCGTTGCCGATCGCCATCAGCCGGGTGTTGCCGGAGTAGCCGAGCACGAGGGTCAGCACCATCAGCGGGATCATCAGCTCGACGAACGAGAACCGCGAGTCGACCAGGTCGCGCAGGAACGCCTTGACCGGTCCGGCGTCGCGGGCCGGGAGGTACTTCGGGTCGCCGCCCTTGAGCGCCGCGCGGACCTTCTGGCTGGTGTCGCCGCGGGCCTGACGCTGGGCGGCGGCGATCTCCTTGCGAGTCCGGGGCACCTTGGCGCGGGCCTTCGCGGCGGCCTCCGCCTCGCGGCGCGTGGGGGTCGGCCGACCCTTGCCACCTTCCTTCGTGTCGCTGGTGGTGGACGGGGTCTGGGCAGCCGCTTCGGGCTTGTTACGGCGGAACAACGGGCAGGCGCCTTCTCGGGTGATGAGGGGGAGTGCGGATGGCCCCAGCGTACCTGGCGGGGTGCTCTCGCCCCGACTTGAGTTTGGGCCTAGGGTTGAAGCCAATAGCACGTCTTGAACCACCCACGGGGTTACCACCAGAGAGGGGCCGCATCCCCATGAGCCTCATGCAGCGCATCAGCCTGATCTTCCGTGCGAAGGCCAACAAGGCACTCGACCGTGCCGAGGACCCGCGCGAGACGCTGGACTACAGCTACCAGCGCCAGCTCGAGCTCCTCTCCAAGGTACGCCGGGGCGTGGCCGACGTGGCCACCAGCCGCAAGCGGGTCGAGCTCCAGGTCAACCAGCTCCAGGGTCAGGCGACCAAGCTCCAGGACCAGGCGCAGAAGGCGATCCAGATGGGGCGTGAGGACCTCGCCCGTGAGGCGCTGACCCGCAAGTCCGGGCTCGCCCAGCAGATGACTGACCTGCAGGCCCAGCACGCCCAGCTGCAGGGCGAGGAGGAGAAGCTCACCCTGGCGCAGCAGCGGCTGCAGGCCAAGGTGGAGTCGTTCCGCACCCGCAAGGAGACCATCAAGGCGACGTACACGGCCGCCGAGGCGCAGACCAAGATCAACGAGGCGATGTCCGGCATCGGCGAGGAGATGGGTGACGTCGGCATGGCCATCCAGCGGGCCGAGGACAAGACGGCCCAGATGCAGGCCCGCGCCGGTGCCATCGACGAGCTGATCGCCTCCGGCGCGCTCGACGACGTCTCGCAGCTCGGCCCGGGCGATGACATCGCCCGCGAGCTCGACTCGATGAGCAGCCAGGCCGACGTCGAGGCCGAGCTGGCCCGGATGAAGGGTCTGTCGGCGCCCAGCCAGCCGCAGGCGATCGAGGGTGGCGACATCCTCAAGTCGGATGTGAAGCAGGAGGGCCAGGCATGATCGTCCGGATCCTCGGCGAGGGACAGTACGACGTGTCCGACGACAACCTCGACCGCCTCAATGTTCTCGACTCGGCCGTCGAGGCCGCCGTCGCGGCCAGCGACGAGGAGGCCTTCGCGACCGCGCTGGCGGCGCTGCTCGACGACGTCCGCTCTGCGGGCGCGGCCCACGACGCAGCCGCGCTCGACGAGTCCGACCTGATCCTGCCGCCGGCCGACGCCACCATCGACGAGGTTCGGGAGATGCTCAGCGACGACGGCCTGATCCCCGGCTGAGCAAACCCTTCATGGCACGTTCGCGGTTCATCAGCGACACCGGTCTGACCGTCCGGATGACCTCGGTCATGTTCCTACTGGGAGCGCTCTTCGTCGTCCTCGTGGTGACGCTGATGTACGCCCTGCCGAGGTACTCCCTGATCATCGGGCTGGTCGCCATCGGCATCGCGTTCTTCCAGTGGTGGAGCTCCGACAAGGTGGCGATGCGGGCGATGCGGGCCCGCGAGGTGACTCCGGAGGAGGCGCCCGAGCTGCACGGCATGATCGACCGGTTGTGCTCGCTCGCGGACATGCCGAAGCCGCGGGTCGGCATCGCCGACACGGACCTGCCCAACGCGTTCGCGACCGGCCGATCGCCGCAGCGGTCGGTGGTGTGCGTGACCCGCGGGATCCTGCGGCGGCTGTCGGCCGAGGAGCTCGAGGGCGTGCTGGCCCATGAGCTGTCCCATGTCGCGCACCGCGACGTACTCGTGATGACGCTGGCGTCCTCGGCCGGCATCGTCGCCGCGATGCTGACGCGCTCCTTCCAGTTCGGCGGGTTCGGCATGCTGGGGTCCGGCTCGCGGGGTCGCAGCAGCAACAACAACAGCGGCGGGGTGGCCGGCGTGCCGGTGTGGCTCGTGCTGCTCATCGTCAGCCTCGTCGTCTACGCGATCAGCTTCCTGGCCATGCGGCTGCTCTCGCGCTACCGCGAGCTGTGTGCCGACCGCTCGGGCGCCTACCTGACCCAGAAGCCCGGCCAGCTGGCCTCGGCGCTGCAGAAGATCACCGGCGAGATTGCGGCGATCCCGCAGCGCGACCTGCGCAGCTCGAACGCGATGAACGCGTTCTTCATCGCCCCGGCGGTCAGCGGCGTCAGCCTCCGCACCCTGACTTCGACCCATCCCTCGCTGGAGCAGCGGCTGGAGCAGCTGTCGAAGATCGCCACCGAGCTCGGGCGGCCGACCGACTGATGAAGTTCATCGACTCCCTGCTCGGCCGCACCACGCAGAAGGCCGCCAAGCTCGACGCCCTGTTCGGGCTGCCGAACGCCGCGATCACACTGGAGACGACCTCCGGCTTCACGCCGACCGGCGCCGGGGCGGTCTGCTACCGCGCCGCCGAGGGGGCGGCGGCCGCGCGGACCCAGACCGACATCGTCGACCTGCTCAACTCCGACGCCGACGGCCCCGACGTCGAGAAGACGACCGACTCGTTCGGCTTCACCTGGCTGGTCTGCCACCAGGACGACATGAGCCTGCTGTGCAACGACCTGCACGCGATCAACACCAGCCTCGAGGAGCAGGGGTTCGGCGGGGGACTGCTCTGCTCGCTCGCAGCCTTCGCGGATCCGACGGGTCGCAAGGTCGGGCTGGTCTACCTCTACCGCCAGGGCACGTTCTACCCGTTCGCCCCCAAGGGCCCCCAGCAGCGTGACAACCTGCTGGAGATCCAGGTGCGCGACCTGCTCGCCGGCGAGCTGCCGATGGAGAAGGACCTCACGCGCTGGATGGCGCTGTGGGGAGCGCCCGGGCTGTAGCCCTTCCCGGCCGGACGATTCTCGGCCCGCGGTGCAACCTTTCGGTGCCTCGACCGCGTTGAGGTGGCGACGAAGGGAGCGGCATGTCGGGGGAACGAGATTTCGCGGAGTTCGCGGAGTCGACCTGGCGTGAGCTGCGTCGTACCGCCTATCTGATGTGCGGTGACTGGGAGCGCGCCGAGGACGCCACCCAGGACGCGCTGGTGAAGGTGTTCGCGTCCTGGCGCCGGGTCCGGGGACCGCGGGTCCGTGCGTACGCGCACAAGGTGGTGGCCTCGGCGGTGCTCGACCAAGGTCGCCGGCCGTGGCGGCGAGAGCGGGCGACCGACGTACTGCCGGAGGTCGCGGGTGCCGACCACACGCTCGACCTGGACCGCAAGGACGCGCTGATGCGAGCGCTGGCCACGCTGGGTCCGGGGCAGCGTGCGTGCGTCGTACTCCGCTACCAGGCGGACCTGACCGAGGCCGAGACCGCCCGAGCGCTCGGCATCTCGCTCGGCACCGTCAAGAGCCAGACGTCAAGAGGACTCGCCGCCCTTCGCGCGCTGCTGGAACCGACTCCGGAAAGGGACGACGCATGAACCTCACCGACGAACTTCGGCTCGCGAGCGACGACAGTCATCGTCCCCAGACGCTGGACCTGGACGCGGTCACCGCGCGCGGCCGGAGCCGCAAGCGACTCCGGAGGGTGGCGATGCTGGGCTCCGCGGCGGCGGTCGTGGTGGTCGCGGTTGCCTCGGTCGGGCTGATCCGGAACGCCGTCGCACCCGGCGGCACGGAGGCGGTCTGCCCGGCGGTCGTCGATCTCGACGGTCATCGGTACTTCGGCTACGGGGACCTCCTGACGACGCCGTCCACGACCTCGCGGACCGCCGTCGCCATCAGCCCCTCGTGCGATGACGGGAACGGAGCCACCGGCCGCGATCGACTGACCGCGCACGAGATCCAAGGCATCCCGATGACGACGGCGGTCCTGGCCGACGGCAACCTGTATCTCGAGGAGAACGCCCGGCTGACGGCCGAGATGCGGGCCTGGTTCCGGTACCCGACCTGCTCGCACGAGGGCTCGGTCACCCTGGTCGGCCGCTGGATCGGCGTGACCCAGGTCAAGCCGGTCCGGTTCGACGGCGACGTACGCCCGCCGCTGCGGATCGAGTACGCCGTCGAACGGTCGACCCCCGACGTCCCGGCGTACGACGGGTGGCGGATCCACGTGCGCGACGACGGGTCCGCCGTACCGGCGCTGACGCCCGACGACGTGAAGGCGGCGCTGTGGGACGACGCCCCGCTGGAGGTGCGGGTGCACTGCGACGGGAAGGTCTTCATGGCCGAGTCGTTCCGGGTGCTCCGATAGGTGGATCGGTGGCCCGATCCCGGCGCGGTGGCTGTCGGACCCGCCCACTAAGATCCCGAATGCGATGAACGAGGCATTGGGTGTGGACGACAGCGGGTCGGATCAGTTCAGCGAGGTGCCCTGGATCGAGGCCGCGACCATCGGCCCCGACGCCGCTCGGGACACCTGGGCGCTCGCCGCGCGCCATGCGCTGGAAAACACCGCCCGCGACTATCAGGCGGTGATCACGGCCGCCGAGCTGGCCGACTTCGTCCAGCAGCGCAGCCGGATCCGGACCAAGCAGGCCTACCGCTACTGGATCGGCGACGTGCTCTACCGCGTCGCCGACGACTGTGTACGCCGCCGCGAGCCGGTGCTGGGAGCGCTGTGCGTCAACGCCAACGGGGCGATGGGCGACTGGTACTCCGACACCCTCCTCCACCTGCGCGGCGAGCGGATGGACGACCGGGAGTGGCACGCCGCCGAGGAACGGCTGGAGTGCTACCGCTACCACGGTGCGGAGCTGCCGGCCGGCGGGGGAGAGCCGGCGCTGCCCCCGCGACCCGAGCCGCCTGCGGGCGCTGCCCGGGCCGCCCGCTCCCCGCGATCGCCCCGGGCTCCCCGAGCGTCGAAGCCGGCCGCCCCCAAGAAGGTCGAGGCCGCACCCCGCGTGTGTCCGAGCTGCTTCATGGCGCTGCCGGCCTCCGGCCAGTGCGACTACTGCGACTGACGGCGACCGACGAAGGCTCAGCCGAGCACGACCGCGATCGCCAGCATCACCGGCACGCACAGGATCGTGGTCACCAGGATGGTGTCGCGGGCCAGGATCTGGGCGCGGCCGTACCGGGTCGCGTAGGTGAAGACGTTCTGGGCGGTCGGCAGCGCGCTGACCACCGCGACCGCGAGCAGCCCATGGCCGCGCAGCCCGAGCAGCGCTCCGACCGCGGTCGCGACCGCCGGCTGGACGAAGAGCTTGAGCCCCGAGGTGAGCAAGATCTCGCCCGTGGCCCCGCCGGAGCCGAACCCGCCCCCGAGCCGCAGGGACACGCCGTACGCCACGAGCATGGAGGGGACCGCCATCGCGCCCAGCAGCTCGACGGGTGCGGCGACCGGGCCGGGCAGCGACGTACCGGTGAGGGAGAGGACGAGGCCCAGCAGCATCGCCAGCGTCAGCGGAGTCACCAGCGGGCGGAGCAGCGCCTGCCGGATCCGGCCCCCGTCGGCGTCGTGGTCGAGGAGCACCAGCCCGAGCGGGGTGAGTACGGCGAGCTGCAGCAGCAGCGTGGGTACGACGTACGTCGCGTCGCCGAGCACGTACGCCGCCACCGGCAGCCCGAGGTTGCCCGCATTGACGTACGCCGACGCGAAGCAGCCGATCACCACATGACCCAGGGGCCGCCGCCAGAGCAGCCGCGCGCAGACGACGTACGCGGTCACGGGCACGACCACCCCGACCACGGTGGCCGCCAGCTGGCGCGACAGCACGTGGGAGACGTCGGTGCGCACCATCAGCGACAGGATCAGCGCCGGGCTGGCGACCGAGAACGCGATCCGCGACAGCACGTCGGCGGCGCCGAGGTCGACGACCCGCAGGTGCGCGAGCAGGGCGCCGACGGCGATGACCGCGCCAATGGTGGCGAAGCCCTGGAGAACGGCCGTCAACGACCGGTCAGATCTTCTTGACCACCGACGACTTGAGCTGCATCGGCCCGATCCCGTCGATCTTGCAGTCGAGGTCGTGGTCACCCACGCCGTCGACGAGGCGGATGTTGCGGACCTTGGTGCCGACCTTCACGACCAGCGAGGAGCCCTTGACCTTGAGGTCCTTGACGACGGTGACCGAGTCGCCGTCGGCCAGCGGAGTGCCGTTGGCGTCCTTGATGACGGCGGCCTCGGCTGCCTCGGCTGCCTCGGTCGGCGACCACTCATGGGCGCACTCCGGGCAGACCATCAGGGTGCCCATCTCATAGGTGTACTCCGAGCCGCAGGACGGGCACGGCGGGAGCGCATCAGTCACGGTGGGACTTCCCTGGGAGGGCGAGCATCCGGTCGAGGGCGACCTTCGCCCACTGCTCGGTCTCGGGGTCGACCTCGATCACGTTGACCTCGTTGCCGGCCACCAGCGACTCCATCGCCCACACGAGGTGTGGCAGGTCGATGCGGTTCATGGTGGAGCAGTAGCAGACGTTCTTGTCGAGGAACGCGATGTGCTTGTCGGGGTGGGCGGCGGCCAGCCGCTTGACCAGGTTGAGCTCGGTGCCGATCGCCCAGCTCGAGCCCGCGGGCGCGGCCTCGATGGTCTTGATGATGAACTCGGTCGACCCGACCAGGTCGGCCTTCAGCACCACCTCGTGCTTGCACTCGGGGTGCACCAGGATGTTGATGCCGGGGTGCTGCCCGCGGAGCTCGTCGACGACGTCCTCGGAGAAGCGGCCGTGCACCGAGCAGTGCCCCTGCCACAGGATCATCTTCGCGGCCTGCAGCTGCTCGACCGTGTTGCCACCGTTGGGCAGCCGGGGGTTCCAGACCACGCAGTCGTCGAGCGAGTAGCCCATCTTCAGCACAGCCGTGTTGCGGCCGAGGTGCTGGTCGGGCAGGAACAGGATCTTGGCGTCGGGCTTCTGCTGGAAGGCCCACTCCAGGGCGACGTCGGCGTTGCTCGACGTGCACACGGCGCCGCCGTGCTTGCCGCAGAAGGCCTTGATGTCGGCGGAGGAGTTCATGTAGGTCACGGGTACGACGCTGTCGGCCACGCCGGCGTCGACGAGTGCGTCCCAGGCGTCCTCGACCTGCGCGAGTCGGGCCATGTCGGCCATCGAGCAGCCGGCCGCCAGGTCGGGCAGGACCACCTTCTGGTCCGGGCTGGTCAGGATGTCGGCGGACTCGGCCATGAAGTGCACGCCGCAGAAGACGATGTACTCGGCCTCCGGGCGGGCGGCCGCGTCGCGGGCCAGCTTGAACGAGTCGCCTGTGACGTCGGCGAACTGGATGACCTCGTCGCGCTGGTAGTGGTGGCCGAGCACGAACACCCGGTCGCCGAGCGCTTCCTTGGCCGCTCGCGCGCGCTCGACCAGCGTCGGGTCGGAGGCGGGTGGCAGGTCTCCGGGGCATTCGACTCCGCGTTCGGAGTCGAGATCCCGGCCCTTGCCGAGGGGGAGCAGCGGCAGGTCAACCGTGGTCATGGCTTCATCCTAGGTCGGGTCGCGATCGTGGTCCGGGCGGGAGAGCTGCCGGACAAGTCTGGTTCGTCACATGCCGCAGAGCACGGCCTGCGGCGGAGTCGGGCTCGCGCCCGCCGAGTCGGCCTCGCCCTGACCGGCCGGTCATAGCCCGTCAGAGCCCGTCAGAACCGTCAGAGCAGCGCGCCGTTGTGGATGTACGACGCCGGCGGCTTCATGCCGCGCAGGCCCAGGTAGCCCTCCTGGTGGAGCTCCAGCCGGGCGGCCATGCCGACGTCGATGGCCCACTCGTTGACGCTGGTCAGGTGGGGGACCGTGGTCTCGCCCTCCGTCGTGGCCAGCGCGGCCCACAGCAGCCGCGCCGCCGTACGCCGGTTGGTCGCCGCCAGCAGCTGTACCCCGCCCCTGTCGTCGAGGTAGGCGTACCCCGACCCGGTGCCGGTGTCGCTGACGAGCAGCCGCCAGAAGCCGAGCATGAGCTCGTGGTCGGGACCGTGCGCGGCACCGCGGGTCTGCCGGTCGATCGAGTCCATCAGGTCGATGTCTCCGGCCGACCCGTCGCGGACCTTCTCGATCACCGGCAGCACCGAGCGGTCGACGGTGCCCTTGAGGAACATCTGCGGCTCCAGCGAGAAGCCGGCCAGCCGGTAGCGGCGCACCGCCTTGGGGTCGCCGGACGCCGAGATCATGCCGCGCAGGGCGCCGCGGCCGTGCTCCAGCGCGGCGTCGAGCAGCTGCTTGCCGAGGCCCTGCCCCTGCAGGCCGGGACGGACCACGTACGTCGCCAGGCACCACAGCTTCTCGCGGTTGAACGAGACGGCGTTGCCGACCAGCTCGCCGTCGTACTCGGCGACCCAGCAGCCGCCGGGGTCGGTCTCGACGATGTGGCGGGTGCGGGTGATCCACGGGCCGCTACGAGCGGCCGGACGGAGCTCCGGGTCGGGCCAGTCCCGGCGGAACATCCGCTGGTCGAGCTCGAGGAAGCCGACGGCGCTGAGGCGCTCGGCGGCGGGTACGTCGTCGGTGGTCATGGGCCGGATGACGAGGTCGGTCACGGGCCCAACGTAGGTGGTCGGCGAGGATGGGCGCATGCGAGTTCTGATCGCGCCCGACAAGTTCGCCGGCACCCTCTCCGCGGTGGAGGCGGCCGAGGCGATCGCCGAGGGGTGGAGCCGGCGCGCGCCCGACGACGTACTCGACCTGGCGCCGATGTCCGACGGCGGCCCCGGCTTCGTCGACGTACTCCACGAGGCGCTCGGCGGTGAGCTCCTCGCGGTCACCGTCGAGGGCCCGTACGCCGACCCGACGCCCGCGACGCTGCTGGTCGTCGACGGCTCCGTGTACGTCGAGTCGGCGCAGGCGTGCGGGCTGCCGCTGACCGTCGACGGTGACCCCGAGAAGGCGTCGACGTACGGCGTCGGGCAGCTGGTCGCGGGCGCGATCGAGACCGGAGCGACGCGGGTCGTGGTCGGCCTCGGCGGCAGCGGGACCACCGACGGGGGAGCGGGGCTGCTCGCGGCTCTCGGAGCCGAACCGGCCGAGGCGCTGCGACATGGGGCCGCGGGACTCGCCGGGCTCGACGTCGTACAGGTGCCGGAGCGTCCCGACGTCGAGCTGGTGATCGCCTCCGATGTCGACAACCCGCTGACCGGGTTGTTCGGCGCCGCCAAGACCTACGGCCCGCAGAAGGGCATCGCCGGGGAGCGGCTGCCGGCCGTCGACGGACTGCTGCAGCACTTCGCCGACCGCACCGACAGCCGGCTCGCGCTGGAGAAGGGTGCCGGCGCCGCCGGTGGGCTCGGCTTCGCGCTGATGCTGCTCGGCGGGCGTCGCGAGCCGGGCATCGAGCTGGTCTCGGCCGCGCTCGGGCTCGCCGCCCGGGCAGCTGCGGCGGACCTGGTGATCACGGGGGAGGGCGCCTTCGACTTCTCCAGCCGTTCCGGCAAGGTCCCGTACGGCGTCGCCGCGGTCGCCGCCGAGGCGCTCCGCCCCTGTGTCGCGCTGGCCGGCCAGGTGCTGGTCGGCTCCCGGGAGATGCGCGCCCTGGGTGTGGAGTCGGCGTACTCGATGGTCGAGCTGGTCGGCGAGCAACGCTCCTTCGCCGACCCCGCCGGCGCCCTCTCCGACCTCGCCGAACGGGTGGCCCGGACCTGGTCGCATTGGTGAGCGCCGGGGTAGTCCGTGACGTTCCTGTCATGCCTTCGGGCCCAGACCACGCAGAAACGTCACGGACTATCCCGCCGTCGTCCTCTTTGTCCCGCCGTCGAGGGTTGGGAATAGATCCCGATGTGCGACCATTGAACGAGCACCAGCCTTTTAGAGACCCTTGGAGCGACACATGACCGAGCAGGCTTTCGAGACCCGCACCGACCAGATCAACCTGTCGCCGGTTGCCGCCGCGAAGGTCCAGAGCCTCCTCGCGCAGGAGGGCCGCGACGACCTGGCCCTGCGGATCTCCGTGCAGCCGGGTGGCTGTTCGGGCCTTCGTTACCAGCTCTTCTTCGACGAGCGCACCCTGGACGGCGACGTCGCAACCGACTTCGACGGCGTGTCCGTGGTGGTCGACCGGATGAGCGTGCCCTACCTCAACGGCGCGGTCATCGACTTCGTCGACACCATCGAGAAGCAGGGCTTCACGATCGACAACCCCAACGCCACGGGCTCGTGCGCGTGCGGTGACTCGTTCAGCTGAGCCGCAGACACGACCAACACGAACGCCCCGGACCGCAACGGTCCGGGGCGTTCGTCGTACCAGGGGGTCAGTCGCCGAAGATGGCGGCGGACAGCCGGCGGGCCGCCTCGTCCACCTCGATCTCGGGCTTCTCGACCTCGTGCGCGTAGTCGTCGTAGTGCAGGGAGGGCGGGGGAGCGGTCGCGGCCCGGGCGATCCGGTCGAACCGGAGCTTCACACCGACGGCGCGACAGTCGGCGTACAGGTCGTGCGGAGTCTCGGCGTCGTCGTACGCCACGCGGTCGCTGAGGTGGCTGGTCATACTCCGACGCTAAGCGCTACTTCTGGGTAGGCCCAGGGGTACGCCGCGGTCACGACGTCCCCACGAACGTCCCGCGAAGGGACTGACGGGCGGTACGCCGGGTAGGGTTCCGGACCATGTCACTGCTGATCGCCGGCTCCATCGCCACCGACCACCTGATGTCGTTCCCCGGGAAGTTCTCCGACTCGCTCGTCGTCGACCAGCTCGACAAGCTGTCGGTCTCCTTCCTCGTCGAGGACCTGGAGGTACGCCGCGGCGGGTGCGCCGCCAACATCTGCTTCGGTCTCGGCAACCTGGGCCTGCGCCCGATCCTGGTCGGAGCGGTCGGCGAGGACTTCGCCGAGTACCGCGCCTGGCTCGAGCGGCACAACGTCGACTGCGACTCGGTGCACGTCTCCGAGACGCGCCACACCGCCCGGTTCGTCTGCACCAACGACACCGCGCACGCCCAGATCGCGTCGTTCTACGCCGGCGCCATGAGCGAGTCCCGCGAGATCGAGCTCAAGCCGATCGTCGACCGCGTCGGCGCCCCCGAGTATGTGCTGGTCGGTCCGGACGACCCCGAGGGCATGCTCCGCCACACCGACGAGTGCCGCCAGCGCGGCTACCGGTTCGTCGCGGACCCCTCGCAGCAGCTGGCCTTCGGCGACGGCGAGCTGATCCGCCGGCTCATCGATGGCGCCGACATCCTGTTCTCCAACGAGTACGAAGCCTCGCTGATCACCCAGAAGACCGGCTGGTCCCGCGAGGAGGTCGCCTCTCGGGTCGGCACCTGGGTGGTCACGCTGGGCGCCGCGGGTGTCCGGATCGACCGCAAGGGCGAGGAGCCGGTCGTCGTCGACGCCGTACCCGAGATCGAGAAGGTCGAGCCGACCGGCGTCGGCGACGCGTTCCGGGCCGGCTACCTGGCCGCCCTCACCTGGGGCCTCGACCACGAGCGCGCGGCCCAGCTCGGCTGCCTCCTCGCCGTGTACGTCGTGGAGCGCGTCGGCACGCAGGAGTACGAGCTGTCGCGCGCCGAGTTCGTCAAGCGTCTCGAGGAGGCGTACGGCGCGGGCGCGGTCGCCGACATCGAGCCGCACCTGCAGACGTTCCAGCCCTGACACGCCCTCAGCTGACCCGGCGCACCAGGTAACGCGGCGTGCCGTCCTCGGCGACGTCCTCGCCGGCATACTCCTGACCGCGCATCCGGCACCAGGCCTCGACGTCCACGCGCGCGGCCACGTCGGTCGCGGCCACGGCCACGACGTCGCCGACCGCGAGGCCGTCGAACGCCTTGGCCAGCTCGATCACCGGCCGCGGGCAGCGCAGGCCGCGGCAGTCCACCTCGATCACAGTCCCGCCTCCTTGCGGATGTCGGCGACGACGCCGGGCAGCTCGGTCAGCAGCCGGTCGACCGTCTCCTCTGTCGTGTCGCGGCCCAGCGAGATCCGCAGGTTGCCGTGGGTGAGCACGCCCATCGCCTCGAGCACGTGGCTCGGCGCGAACGCGGCCGACGTACACGCCGAGCCGCTGGCCACCGAGAAGCCGCGTCGGTCGAGCTCGGTCACCAGCACTTCGCCGTCGACGTAAAGGCACGAGAAGGTGACCAGGTGGGGGAGCCGGTCGACCGGGTCGCCGACCACCTCGACGTCGGGGATCTCCCTGGCGACCGTCGTACGGATCCGGTCGACCAGGGCCCGCTGGCGGGCGCCGATCTCGTCGCGCTCGGCGACCACCGCCTGGAGTGCGGCCGCGGCGGCGAGCGCACCCGGAACGTTCTCGAACCCGGTCGTGCGTACGTCGACCCGGTCGTCGCCGGGGAACGGGTCCCGCCAGCGCACGCCCTTGCGGACCACGAGTACGCCGACGCCCGCCGGACCGCCCCACTTGTGCGCGGAGCCGGCCGCGACCGCCCAGCCCTCGGGCAGCGGCAGCCGGCCCATCGCGGCACAGGCGTCGGTGAAGACGGGTACGTCGCCGGCCGCCACCGCGACCTCGGACACCGGCTGGAGGGTGCCGACCTCGTGGTTCGCGACCTGGCAGGCGACCGCCGCGACCGGCTCGCCGGCGGCGCGGACGGCCGCGGTGACCGCATCGTGGGACACCCGCCCGGTCCGGTCCACCGGTACGGCGGCCGACGGCCCGTCGCGCCACGCGGCGGCATGGAGCACCGAGGAGTGCTCGACCGCGGTGTGCAGGAGGAGCGACCCGGCGCGGGCGCGTCCGGCCAGCAGCCCCAGCAACCCCCGGTGTACGGCGTCGGTCCCCGACCGGGTGAAGCTCACCTCGTCGGGGCGCACCTCGAGCGCGGCCGCGACCACCTCGCGGGCGTTGTCGAGCAGCAGCCGCGCCGACCGGCCCGGCCCATGCAGGCGCCGCGGGTCGGCGTACCCCTGGTCGAGGGCGGCGAGCAGCACCTCTCTGGCCGCGGGGTGAAGCGGCTCCGCGGACGCCGTGTCGAGGTAACCGTCGGCCCGGGTCGGCGTACGCTCGGACCGGTCCCCGGAGGCATTTGTCACACCACGAACCTACCGGGCGACCTGCCGCGCAACGGGGGGTTCTGGTCCAGTAGTGTTCCGTCTGTCCGTCGTAGTTGAGAGAGAGGCTCTGCGTTGAGTCTGCAACTCCCCAAGGCAGCGCGCCGGGTGCCTGTTGCTGCGTTGTTGGGTTTCGGCCTGCTGATGCTCACCGGTTGTTCCGGTGAGACGAAGGAGCAGGCAGAGCGCTGGGCCATGCCGGCCGACTCGCCGGCCACCACCCAGGGTCACTACATCGCCGAGCTGTGGAAGTGGTCGTGGGTGGCCGCGCTCTGCACCGGCGTCGTGGTCTGGGCACTGATCTTCTATGTGGCCTTCCGCTACCGCCGCCGGAGCGAGGACCACATCCCGGTCCAGACGCGGTACAACCTGCCGCTCGAGATCTTCTATACGATCGCGCCGATCATGATGGTGATCGTGCTCTTCTACCACACGGTGAACGCGCAGAACGCCGTGCTGAAGGAGGTCGACGACCCCGACCACGTGGTCGACGTAGTTGGCCAGCAGTGGTCGTGGACCTTCAACTACACCGACGAGCCCGTCGCGGCGGGCAAGAACGTCTACACGGCGGGTACGGCGAGGCAGCGCCCGACCCTCGTGCTCCCGGTCGACGAGACCGTGCAGTTCAACCTGAGCAGCCCCGATGTGATCCACTCGTTCTGGATCCCCGGCTTCCTGATGAAGATGGACGTCGTACCGGGCCGCCACAACAGCTTCCAGGTCACGCCGAACCGGATCGGCGAGTACAAGGGCAAGTGCACCGAGCTCTGCGGGGTCTACCACTCCCGCATGCTGTTCAACGTCGAGGTGGTCTCGAGGTCCGCCTACGAGCAGTACCTCCGCGACCAGATCGCGAACGGCTTCGTCTCCGACGAGCCGCTGCTCGGCGGCGAGCAGGCCCGTACCTCCGCCGGCCTGGAGTCCGACTCTGAGGGAGGTCAGGAGTGACCGCCACTGCCACCACCACCGCGACCCACGGTGAGCGCAAGCCACTGGGTGAGCTCGTCGTCAGGATGCTGACGACCACCGACCACAAGCTGATCGGCAAGATGTACCTCGTCACGTCGTTCGCGTGGTTCCTGATCGGCGGCCTGATGGCCATGATCATGCGCTCCGAACTTGCCTACCCGGGCATGCAGGTCGTCAACGACGAGGTCTACAACCAGCTGTTCACGATGCACGGCACGATCATGCTGCTGCTGTTCGCGACGCCGCTGTTCTTCGGGTTCGGCAACGTGGTCATGCCGCTGCAGATCGGCTCGCCCGACGTGGCGTTCCCGCGGCTCAACATGTTGAGCTACTGGATGTTCCTGTTCGGCGGCCTGATCGCCGCGTCCGGTTTCCTCACCCCGCAGGGCGCGGCCGACTTCGGCTGGTTCGCCTACACGCCCTTGTCCACCGCGGTCCGCTCGCCGGGAGTGGGTGGCGACCTGTGGGTCATGGGCCTCTGGATGGCTGGCCTCGGCACGATCCTCGGTGCGGTCAACTTCATCACCACGATCATCTGCATGCGTGCACCCGGTATGACCATGTTCCGGATGCCGATCTTCGTGTGGAACACGATGATCACGTCGCTCATGGTGCTGATCGCGTTCCCGATCCTGGCCGGCGCGCTGCTCTCGCTAGAGGCCGACCGGCTCCTGGGCGCGCACGTCTTCGACGCGGCCCATGGCGGCGCCATCCTGTGGCAGCATCTGTTCTGGTTCTTCGGCCACCCGGAGGTCTACATCATCGCACTGCCGTTCTTCGGCATCGTGTCCGAGATCCTGCCGGTGTTCAGCCGCAAGCCGATCTTCGGGTACGTCGGCCTGGTCGGCGCCACGCTCGGCATCGCGATCCTCTCGATCGCGGTGTGGGCCCACCACATGTTCGTCACCGGCGCGGTCGACCTGCCGTTCTTCTCCGGCATGACGTTCCTCATCGCGGTGCCAACAGGCGTGAAGTTCTTCAACTGGATCGGCACGATGTGGGGCGGGTCCATATCCTTGGACACGCCCATGCTGTGGTCGATCGGCTTCCTCACGACCTTCCTGTTCGGTGGCCTGACCGGCATCATCCTGGCCAGCCCGCCGCTCGACTTCCACGTGTCGGACTCCTACTTCGTGGTGGCGCACTTCCACTACGTCGTCTTCGGCACGGTGGTGTTCGCGATGTTCGCCGGGTTCTACTACTGGTGGCCGAAGATGACCGGCCGGATGCTCAACGAGCGGCTCGGCAAGATCCACTTCTGGCTGCTGTTCGTCGGCTTCCACACCACGTTCCTGGTACAGCACTGGCTGGGCGTCGAGGGCATGCCGCGTCGCTACGCCGACTACCTGCCCGACGACGGCTTCACCACGCTCAACCAGGTGTCCACCATCGGCGCGTTCCTGCTCGGCGCCTCGACCCTGCCGTTCCTCTACAACGTGTGGATCACGCGGCGCGCCCCCCTGGTGGGCGTCGACGACCCGTGGGGCTGGGGCCGGTCGCTCGAGTGGGCGACCAGCTGTCCGCCGCCGCGACACAACTTCGTCAGCATCCCGCGGATCCGGTCCGAGTCGCCGGCCTTCGACCTCCACCACCCGGAGATCGCGGCGCTGGGATACCTCGATGACGAGCTTGAGAGGGTGGGCGCGGTGGCCGACGCGGCGGGCTCCGACCCACTCGACAAGCGCAGCGACGACTCGGAGGGGAACGCCTGATGAAGGCAGAGACCTGGATCTTCGTGATCACGACGATCTTCTTTGTGCTGGTTACGCCGGCGTACTGGTTCATCTCGGGCGACCACACCGGCACGTCCGCGCTGACCATGTCCACGCTGCTAACCCTGATGGTCTCGCTGTACCTCGGCTTCCACGCCGCGCGGATGGACCCGCGCCCGGAGGACCGCAAGGACGGCGAGATCGCCGACGGCGCCGGCGAGCTTGGCTTCTTCCCGCCGTACTCCTGGTGGCCGCTGTGGTGCGGCCTGACCCTGGCCGTCTGCGTGCTCGGGGTGGTCTTCGGCTGGTGGCTGTTCATCATCGGGGTGGCGCTCGGCATCCTGGCCCTCAGCGGCTGGGTGTTCGAGTTCTACCGGGGTGAGCACGCTCACTGAAATACCGTGCGATCTGAGCAACCAAACCGCCCGGGACGGCGTCTCTCTACCCGGGCGGTTTTGTTCCTTTTTCAATCGGGCGCCTACGCTGGTAGACGCCACCAACCTTCAACGGGGGATGACATGTCCGTACGTCGTGGCTTTGCCACGCTGACCGTCGCTGCGCTCGCTACCGTCAGCCTGGCGGCGTGCAACGACGCGCCGTCGGCTTCGGACCCGGATGCGACCGGTGCGACCGATCCCGCCGCCACGAGCCCGACGGCGGCGCCGGTGACGATCAAGACCAACGTCAAGCGCCGCAACGTGCCCGTCGACAAGCTCGTGGAGGTCAGCGCGGAGGGCGGCAGCCTCGACAAGGTGACCGTGACCTCTGGCGAGGGCGACCTGGCCGGCAAGCTCGGCACCGACGGCAGTTGGCGCGCTTCGGACCGGCTCGAGCCCGGGACGACGTACACGGTCCGCACGGTGGCCACCAGCGACGACGGCGAAGAGCTGAGCGACACCACCAAGTTCTCGACCGTCGACCTGACCCTCGACGAGCAGACCTTCGCCTCGATCGCCCCGCTGCAGGGTGAGACGGTCGGCGTCGGCATGCCCGTGATCGTCACCTTCGACGTACCGGTCACCGACAAGGCTTCGATGGAGAAGCAGATGACCGTGACCAGCAAGCCGGCCCAGCAGGGCACCTGGCACTGGATCTCGGACACCGAGGCGCACTACCGGCCCAAGACCTACTGGCAGGCCGGCACGGACGTGTCCGTCGACCTGGACATCAACAGCGTCCCGGCCGGCGGCGGCGTCTACGGCCAGGAGAGCCGCAGCGTCGACTTCCACATCGGCTCGGCCAACGTCTACAAGGTCAGCGCGACGACTGACCAGATGCAGGTCTACACCGACGGCTCCCTGGTGCGCACGATCCCCATCACGACCGGCAAGCCCGGCTTCACCACGCGCTCGGGCGTGAAGGTGATCATCGAGAAGTTCCCCAAGAAGCGGATGAACTCCGAGACGATCGGCATCGACCCCAACAGCGCCGAGGGGTACGACATCGACGACGTGAGGTGGGCGATGCGGCTCACCTTCAGCGGTGAGTTCCTCCACGCCGCGCCGTGGTCGGTCGCCTCCCAGGGTCACGAGAACGTCTCTCACGGCTGCACCGGCATGTCGACCGAGAACGCCAAGTGGCTCTACGACCGGAGCAAGCGCGGCGACGTGGTCGAGTACGTCGGCACCGACGTGGGGATGACCCTCACCAACGGGTACGGCGACTGGAACGAGCCGTTCGGCGAGTACGCCGCCGGCTCCGCGCTGTAGCCGCCACCAGCCTCACCGGGCACGAACGCAGAGCGACCGCTCCACCCCGTCAGGGGAGGAGCGGTCGCTGCATTTGCCGGCTGGGGGCAGTGACGCTGTCGGCCGCCGACCGCAGCGTCGAGCGGTCGAAGACAGTTGCACTATAAGTGCAGTATCATGCACTCATGGACGAGAGCACCGCCTCCCTGGCGTCTGCGATCGGCGTACGGGTCAAGCAGCAGCGGCTGTCCCGGCGCTGGACGCTGGATCAGCTGGCCGAGGCCGCCGGGGTGAGCCGCCGCATGGTGGTCAACGTCGAACAGGGCGCCGCGAACCCCAGCGTGGGGACCCTGCTGAGGATCAGCGATGCGCTCGGTGTCGGGCTGCCCGCGTTGGTGGAGCCGCCTCGGCCCAAGCCGGTGATGGTCACTCGACGTGGTGACGGTGCCATCCTGTGGACCGGCGAGCTCGGTGGACGCGGGGTGCTGGTGGCCGGCACCGAGCCGCCGGATGTGCTCGAGCTGTGGGACTGGACCCTGGGTCCGGGCGACGTTCACGCGAGCGAAGCCCACACACCCGGCACCAAGGAGCTCCTGCAGGTCCAGGAGGGCACGGTCACGGTCGAGGCCGCCGGCCAGCCGGTCACTCTCGAGGCCGGCGATGCGATGGCATTCCCGGGCGACGTGGCGCACTCCTATACCAATCCGGGCACGCGGCCGGCCCGGTTCTCCCTGGCCGTCTTCGAACCGGGCGTGGGCTTGGGATCCCTGCCATGACCGCCCCCGCCTCGCGTATGGGCCGGCTGCCGCCCTGGTCGCTGGCCGTGGTGGCGATGCTGTCGGTCCAGCTCGGCTCCGCCCTCTCGGTAGACCTGATCTCGACCGTGGGACCGGCCGGGACCGCCTGGCTCCGGCTCAGCATGGGAGCAGCCATCTTCCTGGCCTTGGCCCGTCCGCCCTTGCGCGCGATACGCCGTCGCGACGTGCCCGTGCTGCTTGGTCTGGGTGTGACGACCGGGTTGGTGACCATTGCGTTCCTCGCCGCCATCGAGCGCGTCCCTCTCGGCACCGCCGTGGCAATCGAGTTCCTCGGCCCCTTGACCGTCGCCGCGGTGCGCAGCCACAGCGTGCGAGCGCTGACGTGGCCGGCCATGGCGCTGCTGGGAGTCGTCCTGCTCACCGAACCCTGGCACGGCGACATCGATCCCGCGGGGGTCGGATTCGCGGGGCTGGCGGCCATCGGCTGGGCCATCTACATCCTGCTCACCCAACGCATCGGCGACCGCTTCACCGGCATCACAGGACTTTCGCTCACCGTTCCCATCGCCGCCGCCACGGCGGCCGTCGCCGGCATCCCACAGGCTGCCGGTCAGCTCACTCCCGGCGTGCTCGCCGCCGCGGCCGGGCTGGCCATCCTGCTGCCCGTGCTGCCGTACCTGTTCGAGCTGCTCGCGTTGCGCCAGATGACGTACTCGTCGTTCGGGACGCTGATGGCCCTCGAACCCGCCATCGGACTCGTCCTCGGACTGCTCGTGCTCCAGCAGCAGCCCACGCCCGTCCAGCTCGCCGGGATCATCCTCGTCGTCCTCGCCGGCGCCGTCGCCCAACGCGATGGCCGACGCCACCCATCGGCGAGCGACCTGCCCGGCCCGCATTCCGAACTCGACCTCATCGGTTGACCCCTTCGTCACAGGGTCAGTAAGTAGGTGTCAGTTTCCCCGGATATCCGGGGAAACTGACGGTTGTCAGGTGTTGCAACCCCTGACAACCGCAAGTTCTCCCTGACCAGCAACGGGTCGAGCGGGGGTCGGTCCGGCCCGGCCGACCACCATCGTGCTCGTGCACGCGGATGACGAGCTGGACCGAGCCGGGGACGTCATACCCGTGCAGCTGCACGATCGCGACCCGCACCACGCCCTGCCCGCAGCCGGATCGGCCGGATACGGGTGGGCCGCTCGACCCGAATCG
>DASXRJ010000389.1:0-27040 GCA_036506675.1 Nocardioides sp.
CGCGGGGGTACTTGCGGATCACCTCGAGGATCGGCAGGTGCGAGCCCTTGGTGGACTCGAGCCGGGCCTGGCTCTCCTTGAACAGCGGCGACTCCTCGATCTGCAGCCGCACCCACAGCCCGACGACGACCAGCACGGCGCTGAGCAGGAACGGGATCCGCCAGCCCCAGGCCTTGAAAGCCTCGTCCGACTGCACGGCGGCGAGCACCCACAACACGCCGGTGGCGAGCAGGTTGCCGCCCGCCACGCCGGCCTGCGGCCACGACGACCAGAAGCCGCGCTGGTCCTCACGGCCGTGCTCGGCGGCCATGAGTACGGCGCCGCCCCACTCGCCGCCGACCGCGAAGCCCTGCAGCAGCCGGCAGAACACCAGCAGCACCGGAGCCATGATGCCGATCGAGGCGTACGTCGGCAGCAGCCCGATCGCGAACGTGCCGATCCCCATCAGCAGCAGCGAGGCGACCAGCATCTTCTTGCGGCCGACCCGGTCCCCGAAGTGGCCGAAGACCATCCCACCGAGAGGGCGGGCGGCGAAGCCGAGCGCATAGGTCATGAAGGCGTAGAGCGTGCCCTTGGTACCTCCGATCTCACCGAAGAACACCTCGCCGAAGACGAGTGCGGCCGCCGAACCGAACAGGAAGAAGTCGTACCACTCGGTCGCCGTGCCGACGAGGCTGGCCGCGACGACCTTGGTGATCGGGGTCCTCCCGGGCGTCTGCCGGGCCGCACCCTCAGTGTTGGTTGTCTGTGACATGTGCTGTTTCCTTGCCTCTCCAGGCTGTTCAAGCGGCGGTCCAGCCGCCATCCATCAGAAATGAAGCCCCCGTCACCGAGTCCGTGCCAGGCCCGCAGAGGTAGCCCACCAGCGCGGCCACCTCCTCGGGCTCGACCAGACGCGGGACGGGTGTCCGGGCGAGCAGCACCTGCCCGAGCACCGCGTCCTCGCCGATGCCGTGGGCCCTCGCCTGGTCGGCGATCTGGCCCTCGACCAACGGCGTACGCACGTAGCCCGGGCACACCGTGTTGCTGGTGACACCCGTGCCGGCGGCCTCCAGGGCGATCACCTTCGACAGCCCCTCGAGCCCGTGCTTGGCGCTGACGTACGCCGCCTTGTACGCCGACGCGCGATGGCCGTGGACGCTGGAGATGTGCACCAGCCGTCCCCAGCCACGCTCGTACATGCCCGGCAGTAGCCGGCGGACGAGCCGAAACGGCGCCTCGACCATCAGCTGCTGCATCAGCCGGAACCGGTCCGGGTCGAACTCCTCCACCGCGGCCACGTGCTGGAACCCCGCGTTGTTGACGAGGATGTCCGCCTCGATCTCGAGCGCGTCGATGGCGGCGCCCTCGGTGAGGTCGATCCCGTGCGCCTGCCCGTCGATCCTGGCGGCGACCTTGGCGGCGCCCTCCTCGTCGCGGTCGAGCACCACGACCCGGGCGCCCCGCTCCGCGAGGTGCGTGGCCACGGCGGCGCCGATGCCGCCGGCGCCCCCGGTCACGATCGCGGTGCGGCCCGCCAGGGATGTGATGTGGGTCTCAGGCATGCCGGACAATCTAGGAGCCGGACGGCCCCGCCCGACATGTGCCAGACCCACACAGTTGTGGCCGTCAGGTGTCTCGCGGTCACACGTCGCGGAGCGCGTGCACCCGCAGTGCCAGCTGCAGGTCCAGGCTCCGCCCGGGGTCGCGCCAGTCGGCGCCCAGCAGCTCGCCGACCCGGTCCAGCCGCTGGCTGACGGTGTTGGGATGCACGTGGAGGGCCTGCGCGGTCTCCCGGAGCCGGGAGCCGTTGGCGAACCAGGCCGCCACGGTGTCCACGAGGCTGGTGCCCCGCTGCGCGTCGTACGCCAGGAGGGGACCGAGGGTGCCGTCCACGAACTCGGTCACGTGGCGTCGCTCGGTGCCGAGCAGCAGCCGGCTGACCCCCAGGCCCTGCGGGTCGCTCACCGCGCCGGCGCGGCCCAGCGCGAGCAGGGCGTCGACACTGCGGCGGGCCTCGACGAAGGCTCCGGGCAGGTCGGCCACGTCGGCCGCCACGACGCCCACGGTGGCGCCCGGCCCGAGCGCCTGGTGCACGGCGCGACCGGTCGCCATCGGGTCGTCGGAGGGCACAAGTACCACGACGGCGCCCTGGTACACCCCGGCGAGGCCACGGTTGGTCGCGGCGTAGCGGACGGCAGCGCGGCTCGCGGCCTGGCGGTCCGCCTCCTCGACCGCGGCGACGGAGAGGGCGAGCGGCCGTTCGAGGTCGGCGCGCTGGCGTCGCGCCCGCTCCCGACGACGTACGGCGTCTCGCTCGCGGCCGTCGATCAGGTCGCCGAGCAGCTCCCCACCCAGGCGCTCCTCGGCCTCGGCCACGGACCGGGCGAAGACCAGGATCAACGCGGTGACCAGGGCGCCCCGCTCCAGCGTCCGCCGGCCTGGGAGACCCAGCGGCCGGGCGACATCGTGCAGCACCAGCGTGGCCACGTGCTCGCCGGAGGCCAGCGCGGCGGCGACGTACGCATCCCCGACCTCGACCGAACGCCCGGACCCGACGGACTCGGCGATGGCCGGCGCCAGCGCGCGCAGGTCCACGGCACGGCCCGCCAGCAGCTCGCCGGTCGCCTCCAGCACCGACACCTCACCGCCCAGCAGCTCCGCCAGCGCGGCGGCCACCCCCGGCACCCCTTCGCCTCGCAGCAGCAGGTCGGTGAGCTGGTCGTGGGCGTTCGCCGCCACCTCGACGGCCTCGGTGTGCTGGCGCAGCGCCTGGTTGGCCTCGTCGAGCTGGGCAAAGAGGCGGGCGTTCTCGAGCGCGACCGAGGCATGGGCCGCGAAGGAGGTCAGCAGCGAGACCTCCTCGGCCGGGAACTGCCGCACACTCCGATGCACGGCCAGCAGGGCTCCGATCACGCGTCCGTCGAGGATCAGCGGGACACCCAGGATCGCCCGGATCTTCTCCCCCGCGACCGCCTCGTCGATGTAGTCGCGGTGCACGAACCGCTGGTCGCTCTGGTAGTCCTCGGTGAAGTAGGGCGCCCCGGTCTGGGCGACCAGCCCGAGCAGGCCGGTCCCTAGTGGCAGCCGGAGCGAGCGGAACGCCTGGGTGAGCGCCCCGTCGGTGACCTTCATGTACGACGCGCCCTCGGCCTCGTCGTTGAGGGACAGGTAGGTCATGTCGGCGTTGAGGAGCTGGCGGGCGCGATGCACGATCGCGGTCAGGATCAGGTCGACATCGCGGATCGCGGTGAGGTCGCTGGCGGTCTCGTAGAGCGCCGACAGCTCGGCCTCGCGGGCCCGTTGTCGGGCGATCAGCTCCCGCAGCCGCAGCGCCACGTCGTACTCACCACGCAGCGCCGCCAGATCCTCGGGCGAGGCCCCGTCGCGCTGGGCGGCGGCCACCACCTCGTCGAAGGCGGCCCTCGGCGCCTGGGTGTAGAGCAGGTGGAGGAACGACTCGGGCACGGTGGGCTCAGGACTCGCGCGCGACGACCATCTCGCGGTCGCCGAACTTCACCCGGTCGCCGTCGACCAGGGTGGCCGGTCGTCCGGCCGCGAGCTCGCGGGACATGCCCTTGCGGATGATCACCGAGCCGTTGGTGGAGCCGCGGTCCATGACGACGAGTACGCCGTCGCGGGCGACGTGGAACTGGGCATGCGTCTTCGACAGCGACATGTCGGTCGACCGCAGCGGGACCAGGTGCCGGACCGCCTCGCCGGGCCGCGGCTGCGGACCCCGGCCCACGAGCGCGAGCCCGTCGACCACGAACGACTCGCCCGTGTCGAAGGTGACCCGCCAGCGCGACACCGGGGCGGACGCGCCGGACGCGGCCGCGGTCGCACCCGCGGGCGCACCGGCCTGGCCACCCGAGCCCGGTCGGTTCGCGGGAGGCGTCGGCAGCTGCGGTGCCTGCACGTTGGGCTGGACCGGGCCCTGGTGCGCAGGCGGTACGTCGGGGCGGCGTCCGGTCGGCTGGTGGTCCGGAGACAGCCGGCCGTCCGACCGATGGGCCTGACCCGCCTGCTGGGCCGACTGCTGGGCCGACTGCTGGGGCGGTCGCGCCGGCGCGGCGGGGAACGGCTTGGCCGGGGGCCGCGGGGCGGCCAGCGGCGGACCCGTCTGCGGCATGGGTGGAGCGGGTTGCTGGACGGGCTGCGCCGGCGGTACCTGACGTGTCGGAGCCGGCGGCGGCACCGGCTGCTGCTGCGCCGGCTGCTGCTGCGCCGGCTGGGCCTGCCGGGTGGCCCCGTCGAGCGGCCACGGCTGGTTGCCTCGGGCGGGCGTGGAGGGTTCGGGGCGACGCAGCGCGGGGTCGGTGGCGAGTTCGGGAGAGCCCGGAGTACGCCGCGGAGCCGGCGCCTGAGGCTGCCGGACCGGTTCGGGGGCCGGCATCAGCCGCATCGCGGTGAGGTTGACGATCGCCCGCGGGGCCTCGACGACATCGTCGTTGTCGGCGTCCGGGCGGCGGCGTACGTCGGTGACCAGGGTGCCGGTCACCAGGTCGTGCCAGCCCCGCCGGCGACCGTCGGCGTCCATCGCGGCGGTCCAGGCCAGGGTGGCGATGCCGAGGCCGGCGGTCGGCAGGCCGGCCAGGCCGAGGATGACGGCCCGGAGCAGCGCCCCACCCACGCCCGGCTGCCGGCCGGTCGCCTCCTTGACCGAACGGATGCCGAGCGCGGACTTGCCGGGCGTCGCCCCGCTGGTGCCCTGGAGCACCGCGAAGACCAGGCTGACCGCCACGATCGTGCCGACCACCGCGCCGGCGACGACCAGGGCGTCCTGCTGGTCGAACACCCACCACAGGAGCGCGCCCACACCCGCACCGAGCCCCCAGCCGATGGCGCGGTCGATGGCGTAGGCGTAGAAGCGGCGGTCGAGATCGGCCGGGTACGGCGCGTCGTACGCCGGTGTGGTTACCGCGGCGGGCGGCCTGTGCACGCTGGTCATGGTCAACGGGGAAGCCCTCGCGTCACGGGTTGGTCACGGAGATGGTGACGCCGTCACCGAGGTCGACGATGGCGCCGGGGATCAGCTGCACGGGGATGCCGGGCTGGAGGTCCTCCGGGGCCAGCCCGGGCTGCACGAGGACCGTGCCGTTCGTGGAGCCCATGTCGGTGACGATGGCGGTGCCATGGTCGACACCCGAACCCGGGCGAATCTCCAGGTGGGTCGAGGAGATCTCCTGGTTGGGGCTCGGCACCGTCACCAGCCGCGGCTGGTCGGTCGAGGAGAACCGCCGCGCCTCCGGCGCCCGGCCGACCAGGATCGCCCGGTCGACGTCGATGACGTCACCGTTGGAGAACGTCAGCCTGGCCACCGGCCGCGCGGTCACACTCGGCGCGGGAGGCTGGCCGGGGATGCCGGGCTGCTGGCGCGCGAACTGGTTGGGGTCCCAGGCACCGGCCCGGGTCATGCCGTCGTGGTCCTCGTTGGGGTCCGGTTCGGCGTACGCCTCGGGCGCCTGCGCCTGCTCCGGCACGAACGGCGTCGCCTCGGGCTGCTGTTCGGGGACCGGCGCACCCCACACCGGCTCCGGTACCGGCTCCGCGGCCGGCGCGTCGCCCCACGCGGGCGCCTCGGGCATCGGAGCGCTCTCGGGCTCGGCCGGTTGCTCGGGCCGGCCCCAGACCGGCTCCTCGGGGACGGCCTCGGCCGCCGGCTCCTGGTACGTCGGCTGATCCAGCGCCGGCTCCTCGACGGCCAGCTCCTCGACGGCCAGCTCCTCGACGGCCGGCTCCTCGACGGCCGGCTCCTCGACGGTCGGCTCGGCCGGCTCGGCCTCGGCCGACTGCTCGGCGACCGGCTCGGCCGCGACCGGGGCGTCCGACGCCTGCGAGTCGGCCTTGGCGAACGGGTCGAGCGGCACCGGGATGGGCACCGGCGCGATCGGGACCTCGGGTACGCCGACCTCGGGTACGTCGATGTCGGCCGACGCGGCCACCGACTCGGAGTCGACGTCGGCCATCTCGGCGACCGGCTCCTCGACAACGGGCTCCGCGACCGGCTCCTCGACGACAGGCGCCTCGAGAACGGGCTCCTCGACAGGCACCGGGACCGGCGCGACCTCCGCCTTGGCGCTGCCCATGCTCGTGGACGCCGCGCGCTTGCCGCTCCGGGCCCCGCCGGTGGTCTTC
Source organism: Nocardioides sp. (assembly GCA_036506675.1). Classification (GTDB taxonomy): domain Bacteria; phylum Actinomycetota; class Actinomycetes; order Propionibacteriales; family Nocardioidaceae; genus Nocardioides. The sequence continues at coordinate 6,118 of DASXRJ010000389.1, forward strand.
GGCGGCTCGTCGACCCGGGACACCCGGACCAGTCCACCGGAGATGACCAGGTCGGCCTGCTCCCCGTCGGTGGGCTCCTCGACGATCAGCTGCATGGCGTCGACGTCGACCAGGCTGCGTTCGACCCAGGTCGCGGCCTCGGCGCCGTTCACGTCGACGGTCTCGCCGCCGACCAGTGCGAACGTCGCCACCGCCGGCCCGCGCAGCACCACCTTGGTGGTGCCCTCGATGTTGCTGACCAGCACGAAGCCGGGCAGGTCGCGCAGGCCGCTGGCGATGAGCGCGTCGAGCACCTCGCCGAAGTCGGCCCCGTCGTCGACGAGCTCCCAGAGTGCGGCGACGCGACGCTTCTCAGAAGGTGGCAGGAGCACGGTTGCGTGCTCGCCGAAGATCCCGAACCAGGTCCCTGGACGGTAGGACTTCAAGTCACTGCTCACGGTAGTGCTCCCAGCTTCTCTTCGAGACTCAGCCGCTGCTGTGCCGCGTCATACGACTCGGCGTTGGTAGACAATCCCACCACATCGATGACAACAGCTGTCGCGTTGTCTGTCCCACCGGCGGCCACGGCCGCCGCGACGATACGGTCGGCCGCGTCCCTCGGGTCGTAGGCGTCGGCCAGGATCTCGGCGATCTCGTCGTGCTGGAGCATCCCGCTGACGCCGTCCGAGCACAGCACCAGGCGCTCGGCGCTGGACAACGGCAGCAGGAAGAAGTCGGGTTCGGGCAGCTCCGGGCCGCCCAGGGCGCGGGTGATGACGTGCCGCTCGGGATGGGTGGCCACGTCGGCCTCGCTGATGACGCCCGCCTCCATCAGCTCTTGTACGACGGAGTGGTCGACGCTCACCTGGTCGAGTACGCCGTTGTTGACGCGGTAGATCCGTGAGTCACCCAGGTTGACCAGCAGCCACTTGTCGGCCTCGTGATCCTCGACGAGAAGAGCGGCGACGACGGTGGTGCCGGCGTACCAGACCTCGTTGTGAGTACGCCGGCTCGCGGCGTACTCCTCGATCCGGCGCTGACACGCCTCGAGCGTCTCGGTGACCACCTCCGTGCCGCGGGTGCGGTCGTAACCCTCGTCCGCCAGCCGGGCGAACTCCTCGACCACGATCGCGCTTGCGATCTCGCCACCCTGGTGGCCGCCCATGCCGTCGGCGACCGCGAACACCGGCGGTTCGGCCATCCAGGAGTCCTCGTTGTGGTCGCGGACCCGGCCGACGTCGGTGGCGGCACCGAAGTGGAGCTCGACCTTGCTCATCGAGAGCTCTCGCCACCTTCCCGCCCGATCTCGAATCCGTTCGATGGGCAGACTAGTAGCGTTGAGGGGATGGCCGCTGCCCCACCTCGATCTCTTGCCGACCAGTTGCGCGTCTGGCCGGAGGATCGCCTATTCCGTCTGCTCCGCGATCGGCCCGATCTCGCCACGCCGGCTCCTCACGACTCGGCACAGCTGGCCTCTCGAGCGGCCACCCGTGCTTCTCTTCTGCGCGCGCTCGACCAGCTCACGCACACCGAACTGTTCGTCCTTGATGCCCTCGTGATCCTGGGTCAAACCACTCAGGCCGAAATGAGTTCGATCCTTCTTGCCGACGAGGCGGCGGTCGCGGCCGCGCTCGAGCGGCTGCTCGACCTCGCCGTCGCCTGGGAGGGTCCGGGCGGGCTGCGGGCGCTGACCGGGGTGGCCGACGCGATCCGGGGCGGTGCGAGCGGCGTACACCCGTTCTCGTCGGGACGGCTGGACGTCGGCCGGGCCACCGAGCTGCTCGACGAGCTCAGCCCGCGGGCGCGGGCGCTGCTCGACCACGTCGACGCGGCGGGTGGCGAGGGCCGCACCGAGTCGGCCCGCCGCGGGGTCAGCCCGGCCGAGGCGGCCAGCCCGGTCGAGGAGGTGCTCTCGCGCGGGCTGCTGCTCCCGCGTGACGGCGGCACGGTGTATCTCCCGGGTGAGGTGGGGGTCGCGCTGCGCGGAGGTCATACGACGCGGGAGCCGCTGGACGTCGTACCGGAGCTGGCGGTGAGCAGCCGCGACCAGGCGATGGTCGACCGGGCGGCGGCCGGGGCGGCGTACGAGGCCGTGCACCGCATCGAGCTGCTGCTCGATCATTGGGGCCAGGAGCCGCCGCTGGCGCTGCGCACCGGGGGACTCGGCGTACGCGACCTGCGGCAGGCGGCCGCCGAGCTGGGCGTCGACGAGCCGACGGCGGCGCTGCTGGTGGAGATCGCGGCCAGCGCGCAGCTGGTCGCCACCGCGGCCACCCAGGACGGGACGCCCGCGTGGCTGCCCACCGATGCGTACGACGCGTGGTCGGCGCTCGACGCGGCCGACCGGTGGACCCGGCTCGCCTCGGTCTGGCTGGACTCCGACCGGATGCCCGGCCTGGTCGGCAGCCGGGACCAGGCCGACAAGCCGGTCAACGCGCTCACGCCCGACCTGGAGAGCGCGCTCGCGGTCGAGACCCGGCGGATGGTGCTCGGCGAGCTGGCCGCGCTCCCGCCGGGCACCGTGCTGGCGACGGGCACCGGTTCGCCGAGCCTGGTGCAGCGGCTGGGCTGGCTGCGGCCGCGGCGTACTCGGCTGCGCGACGAGCTGGCGGTGTGGACGTTGCGCGAGGCGGCGGTGCTCGGCGTACTCGGGATCGGCGGGCTGTCCACCCACGGCCGCGAGCTGTACGCCGGCGGCGAGCCGGCCAAGTCGCTCGCTCCCCTGCTGCCGAAGCCGGTCGACCACGTGCTGCTCCAGGCCGACCTGACCGCCGTCGCGCCCGGCCCCCTCGAGAACCTGATCGCCCGCAAGCTGCAGCTGGTCGCCGACGTGGAGTCGCGGGGCGGCGCGACGGTCTACCGCTTCACGCCCGGCTCGGTACGCCGCGCCTTCGACTCGGGCTGGTCGGCCGCGGAGGTGCACGAGTTCGTCGGCGCCCTCTCGCGTACACCGGTCCCGCAGCCGCTCACCTATCTCGTCGACGACGTCGCCCGGACCTTCGGCGCCGTGCGGGTCGGCACCGCCGAGTCGTTCCTGCGCGCCGACGACGAGAGCGCGCTCCTCGAGCTGCTCGGCAACCCGCGCGCGGCCGGGCTGGGGCTGCGCCGGATCGCGCCGACGGTCCTGGTGAGCGATACCCCGGTCGACGTACTCCTGCCGCGACTGCGCGAGCTCGGCGCCGCGCCGGTAGTCGAAGCGCCGGACGGCACCGTGCACGTCGCCCGCCGCGACCTCCAGCGCACCCGGACGCCCCGCAGCCGCCGGCCCGCCGGGCTGGTCGCGGCCCGCGAGGCGGCGTCGCTCTCGCAGGCGGTGCGGGCGATCCGCTCGGGTGATCAGGTGGCCGCCACCCGCCCCGCTCTCGACGCCCCGACGACGCCGTCGGGATCGCTGGCCGCGCTGCGGTCCGCGGTGGAGGCGGGCCAGCCGGTGCGGATCGGGTACGTCGACAACCACGGCACCACCTCGGAGCGCATCGTGGACCCGCTCCAGGTCGAGGGCGGCTGGCTCACCGCGCACGACCGGCGCAGCGGTCAGACCCGGACCTTCGCCGTACACCGGATAACCGCCGTGAAGTCGGTCACCTCGTCCCCGTAGAGTAGGCACGTGGACTTCATCCGGTACGCCGAGTCGGGCGCCAGCCTGGTCAATGCCGACCTCGGCGACCTCGACGCCCTGGTGGCCCATCTGAAGGGCCGCGACTGGCTCCACCACCAGTGCACCGAGAAGGACGCCACCAACCTGCGGCGCTTCCAGAAGGACCTGCGTCCGGTCTTCGAGGCCTCCGACCGCGGCGAGACCAAGCTCGTCGTCGACAGCCTCAACGACCTCCTCGCCCGGCACCCGGTCACCCCGATGATCAGCGACCACGACCCGGACAACCTGCACATGCACGTCGCCAACCGGGCCGCCTCCGTCGCCGAGCTCCTCGTCTCCGAGGCGCTGCTGGGGCTCGCCACTCTCGTGTGCGACCTGGGCCCGACCCGGATGGGCGTCTGCAGTGCCGCCCCCTGCACCAACGTGTACGTCGACACCTCGCCCAACCAGTCGCGGCGCTACTGCTCCGACCGGTGCTCCTCGCGGGCCAACGTGGCGGCGTACCGCGCGCGGCAGAAGATGGTACCGACCGTCTGAGGCGTCACGTCCGTCCGGCGCAAGCCGATCGCGGGCGCGGCAACAGCACTCTGCAGTGGGCGACGTTTCCCGAGCCCGACGGAATACCGAGCGCGGAGCCTCAAGCACATGACCGTTGACTCAGAGCGTTCAGATCTGCAACGCTTCGGTGCGCCAACTAGGGGGAGGGCTTATCTTGACCAGATCTGTCGGCCATACTCTTGCAACACTCTTGGGAGCGGCCCTACTTGCAATTATATCTGGGTTATCGCAAGCCAATGCGGCCAGCGAAATGGCAACGAGATATAAGGCCAATTCGACCGCGACCTACGTAGGGATCGCGGGATGGCAAAATATCCGGACGGACCCGCCGACCCATTCAGACGAAGCGTATGTCCATTTCGCCCAAGTTCTGAAGACGGGCGAAGCGAATGGCGACTTCGTAGCGGTCGGTTCCGCCAACGGGGTTGGGGTACAGGACTGCCCAGACCAATACAACGGAAAATGGGACGTCTATACCGACGGGCGCATCGGCGGCGTGTATTTTTGCCACACCCATGATGTCAACCGCTTTTCTGCTGGCGACGATATTCCATTCAAGATCCTTCGCGTTAACTGCGGCACGATTTCTGATCCACTTTACGGTTGGAATATGAGCATGGCGGGTCACGACTGGGCCTGCTACGCGACGTCATGGGGAACTGGGCAGATGTTGAGCGTGGGACTCGAGCATGCCGGAACGTCGGCCACGTACCAGACGGACCGCAACCTGGACGTGAAATACACGAACCTACAGGTAAAACCGACAGGTGGAACGTGGAGTGACTTCCTCGTTGGCCAGGGACACACCGACCCCAGTTACACAGAGACCTACCTCACCGACACCAGCGCGAAAATGTATCTTGCGCCGTGGGACTGACCAACCAGACGGGACTCATTTGCATGCCTCGCCACTTACTTTCTCGTGTGCCAGTTGCGCTTCTCGGACTGGTCTTGTTCTTGTCCGCCGCCTGCGGAACCGAGACGGCGCCACCTGTCGCGTCGACCAACAGCCCAGCCTGCGGCCCGCAAGATTCCCCAATTGCCGAGTCCACGCACTTTACTCCGCAAGACCAGCAACGTCTGCCTGACGTTGCGTACGACAAGGCCAGTAAGGTCGACCCAAACCGACTGGGGCCCGCCCCTCGCACTGTGGATGACCTTCCTGCAAATGCGATGTTGCGCGTGGGTGACACCTTGATTGTCTACTACGGATCCGAGCCGCTTAAGGACATGAATCCACGTTATGCATTCTCGGACGGAGGCGTGGCTCTGACCGTGTCTCCCTCCGACAACTCGAACGTGCAGTCGGGGATCTCCGCGATGATCGGCGACCGCGCCATCAAGGTACAAGTGGGTGGGTCCGACGGCGTACTCACGTGGGCCGACCCCGGTGAGGACGGCTTACGCCCTCACCACGTCATCTGGACGGAGTACGGCCAGTCGTTCGATCTCGCTGGCGTTCGCGGCTCCGCGGAGATCGTCACGGTCGCCCGCTCACTCGCCTGTCGGTAGCCCTTGGTCGCAAGTGTGTTGACCTTGGGGCGGACCGTTCATCAGGCGACCACCCGCGGACCGCCCGTAGACTCGTCGGGTGAATGACGGCCCCCTGATCGTGCAATCCGACAAGACGTTGCTGCTGGAGGTCGACCACGAGCAGGCACAGGACTGCCGCAAGGCGATCGCGCCGTTCGCGGAGCTCGAGCGCAGCCCCGAGCACATCCACACCTACCGGCTCACCCCGCTCGGGCTCTGGAACGCCCGCGCCGCCGGCCACGACGCCGAGCAGGTGATCGACACCCTGCTCAGCTACAGCCGATACGCCGTCCCGCACGCGCTGCTCGTCGACGTGGCCGAGACGATGGCCCGCTACGGGCGGCTGCGCCTGGAGAAGCACCCGACCCACGGGCTGGTGCTGAGCAGCACCGACCGGCCGGTGCTCGAAGAGGTGCTGCGGAGCAAGAAGGTCGCCGGCATGTTGGGCGCGCGGGTCGATGCCGACACGGTCGTCGTACACGGAAGCGAGCGGGGCAACCTCAAGCAGGCGCTGCTCAAGCTGGGCTGGCCGGCCGAGGACTTCGCCGGGTACGTCGACGGCGAGGCGCACGCGATCGCGCTCGATCAGACCGAGTGGCACTTGAGGGACTACCAGCGGGAGGCCGCGGAGTCGTTCTGGCACGGTGGGTCGGGCGTCGTCGTACTCCCCTGCGGCGCGGGCAAGACGCTCGTCGGCGCGGCCGCGATGGCGCACGCGCAGGCCACCACGCTGATCCTGGTCACCAACACGGTCAGCGCGCGGCAGTGGAAGGACGAGCTGGTCCGGCGGACCAGCCTGACCGCGGACGAGATCGGCGAGTACTCCGGCTCGGTCAAGGAGGTCCGGCCGGTCACGATCGCGACGTACCAGGTGCTGACCACGCGGCGGAAGGGCGTCTACACCCACCTCGAGCTGCTCGACGCGCGCGACTGGGGCCTGATCGTGTACGACGAGGTGCACCTGCTGCCCGCCCCGATCTTCCGGATGACCGCCAACCTGCAGGCACGCCGGCGGATCGGGCTGACCGCGACGCTGGTGCGCGAGGACGGCCGCGAGGGCGACGTGTTCAGCCTGATCGGGCCGAAGCGGTACGACGCCCCGTGGAAGGACATCGAGGCGCAGGGCTGGATCGCGCCCGCCGACTGTGTCGAGGTGCGGGTGACGCTGCCGACCAACGAACGGCTGGCCTACGCGACGGCCGAGCCGGAGGAGCGCTACCGGCTCGCGTCGTGCACCCACCACAAGATCGACGTTGTGCGCGACCTGGTCGCGCGACATCCCGACCAGCCGACGCTGGTGATCGGTCAGTACATCGACCAGCTCGACGAGCTCGCCGCCGCCCTCGATGCGCCGGTGATCAAGGGTGAGACGACCGTGCGCGAGCGGCAGCGGCTCTTCGAAGCCTTCCGGGCCGGCGAGGTGGGGCTGCTGGTGGTGTCGAAGGTCGCCAACTTCTCGATCGACCTGCCGTCGGCCGAGGTGGCGATCCAGGTGAGTGGGTCGTTCGGCTCGCGGCAGGAGGAGGCGCAGCGGCTCGGCCGGTTGCTACGGCCGAAGACCGAGGGCAAGACCGCGCACTTCTACACGATCGTCTCCCGAGACACCGTCGACGCCGACTTCGCGCAGAACCGCCAGCGCTTCCTGGCCGAGCAGGGCTACGCCTACCGGATCGTCGACGCCGACGACATCGACGCCTGAGCGCCCGCCCCGCCCGACGGGACGGCCGGGACGTCATCCGGACCGAGCCATCTACGGCTCGCGGCGCATGACGTCCCGACAAAGATCCCGAGAAAGAAACGAAACCTGTGGAACCGATCGGGAGCCTCGGCCGTCAGTTACTGACGTTCACGGTTGAACACGCCGCTCGAAGCGGTGGCGGGACGCGCGAACTGCGGGAAGGGCCGAATCACGGGGACATCGGCGCTTCTGGACACGCGGGCTGGGCGTTTCGCTCCGGTCTCGGCGGTGATGGGGTGGGCGGGCCCCGGTGCACTCCTCGGGGAGTCACCGGGGCCCTCCGGCCGGTCTCACGGCCCGGCGAGGATGCAGGGCGTACACCTCTCACTCCTTACGCTGGTGCCCGTGAAGGTCCTGCTGCTGGAGAACATCCACCCCGTCGCCGTCGAGATCCTGGAGAGCAAGGGTTTCGAGGTCGAGCTGCTCACCCACTCGCTGAGTGAGGCCGAGCTGCTCGACGCGCTCCCCGGCGTACACCTGCTGGGGATCAGGTCCAACACCACGCTGACCGAGAAGGTTCTCGACAACGCGCCCGACCTGCTGGCCGTCGGCTGCTTCTGCATCGGCACCAACCAGGTCAACCTCGATGCCGCGCGGGAGCGCGGGATCGCGGTCTTCAACGCGCCGTACTCCAACACCCGGTCGGTGGTCGAGCTGGTGATCGGCGAGATAATCGCGCTGGCCCGGCGGCTGCCCGAGAAGACCCAGAAGATGCACGACGGCGTCTGGGACAAGTCCGCGAAGGGCTCGCACGAGGTCCGCGGCCGCACGCTGGGCATCGTCGGCTACGGCAACATCGGCACCCAGCTCTCCAACGTCGCCGAGGCGCTCGGCTTCCGGGTGATCTTCTTCGACACCGCCGACCGGCTCGCGCACGGCACTGCCCGGCGGATGCGCAGCCTCGACGAGCTGCTGGCCGAGTCCGACGTGGTGACGCTGCACGTGGACGGCCGCCCCGGGAACGCCGGGCTGTTCGGGGCCGAGCAGTTCGCCAAGATGAAGCCGCGCTCGCTGTTCATCAACGCCTCCCGCGGGATGGTCGTCGACGACGTGGCTCTGCGCGAGCACATCGTCTCGGGGCACATCGCGGGCGCGGCGCTCGACGTGTTCCCGATCGAGCCGAAGGCGCAGGGCGACCCCTTCGAGTCGCCGCTCCGCGGGCTCGACAACGTCATCCTCACCCCGCACGTCGGCGGGTCGACCCAGGAGGCGCAAGAGGAGATCGGCTACTTCGTGGCGGGCAAGCTCGGGTCGTACGTCGGCCAGGGCTCGACCGCGCTGTCGGTCAACCTGCCCGAGGTGCAGGCGCCCGAGCGCGAGGCGTCGTTCCGGGTCGGCTACCTGCACATCAACGTGCCCGGCGTACTCGCCGGCATCAACGGCATCCTGGCCGAGCACGACGTCAACGTAGTGGGCCAGTACCTCTCAACCCGCGGCGAGCAGGGGTACGTCGTCACCGACGCCGCCGAGCCGCTCCCCCAGGTCGCGCTGGCTCAGCTGCGCGAGTCCGACCACACCATCTGGCTGCGCACCTGGACGTCGTGACGGCTCGCCAGGGGTGCTGACCACGTAGGCTCGTGAGCGTGGTGGGCGGCGTACGCGACCGACTCGGCCAGGCGCTCTTCTTGCGGGTCGCCGGGCCGGATGGGGCGCGGCACCGCGAGCGGATCCACGGCACGCCCGGGCCGCGGTGGTTCGAGGCCGGCAGCCCGATCACCCGGGTGCACGGCGATGCGGCGATGTTCATCGGCGGGATCCGCGCGGTGATGCTGCAGACCATGCACCCGGTCGCCATGCAGGCCGTCGCGGAGCACTCCGGCTACCGCGGCGACATGTGGGGGCGGCTGGCGCGGACCAGCAGATACCTGGCCGTCACCACCTTCGGTACGGCGGCCGACGCGCAGCAGGCGGTCGACGCCGTCCGCGCGATCCACGACCGGGTGGTCGGGACCACCTCGGACGGCCGGCCCTACACCGCCGCCGACCCGCACCTGCTGGCGTGGGTGCACGCCGCGGAGGTGGACAGCTTCCTGCTCGCCCATTCCGTGTACGGCGCCCGGCCGCTCGCCGCCGCCGACCGGGACCTCTACCTGGCCCAGGCCGCCGAGGTAGCCCGCCGGCTCGGGGTGATCGACCCACCGACGACCGAGGCCGAGCTCGCGCGGACGCTGGCCGACTTCCGGCCCGAGCTCCGTGGCACCGACGCGGCAAGGGACGCGGTGGCGTTCCTGATCCGCGAGCCCGAACTGCCGCTCGCCGCGCGACCGCCGTACGCGATGCTGACCGCGGCCGCGATCTCGCTGATGCCCAGGTGGACGCGCAAGCCGCTCGGCCTGCCGTCGTACCCGGTCGTCGAGCGCACCCTCGTCCGCGGCCTCGGCACCGCCGCGACCCGGACCATCCGCTGGGCCCTCGCCCCTCCACCCGGCACCTGACCGGCCGCCGGTCGAGACCCTCGCAACGTCATACGGGCGGAGCCATCTACGGCTCTGCCCGTATGACGTCCCGCAGGGGCCGGGGGCCTGGACGACACCCCGCCCGAGTCAGCGGGTGCGGACCGTCACCAGCGGCCGAACGGCAACGGCGTGAGCCGCCCCTGCCGGGCGGTGACCCGGCCGGGCTGGGGCAGCGGCGAACAGACCAGGTCGGCGTGATCCCCAGAGGTACGCCGCGGCAGCGCGCCGGTGGCGAGGTACCGCGCGATCGCGTTGTCGACACAGGGCACCCCGCTCAACCCGGCCGCGTGCGTCGTACCGCCCTTGCCGGCCACCAGGGCCGAGGTCGGGAACAGCCGGCGCACCGCCAGCGCTCCCGAGTACGGCGTCGCCGCGTCGAGCGTCTCGCTCACCAGCAGCACCGGCGCTGGGAACGCCGCCCCACTCACCTTCACGGCTGCGTGCGAAGCCGCCGGCCAGGTGCGGCAGGGCGCGTTGTACCAGGCGTTCGACCAGGTGAGGTACGGCGCCTTGGCGTCGAGCCGCCAGTTGTCGGTGCGCCACTTGCTCCAGTCGCTCGGCCACTGCGCGTCGGTGCACTGGGTGGCGAGGTAGATGGCGTAGCCGTTGTCCGCGCCGGGCCCGGACGGGTTACCGCTGCGGTAGAGCCGCTTGACGCCGGCGTACGCGCCGAACCGGCTCAGCTTCGAGAACGCGCCGGCCACCTCGGGCCAGTAGTAGACGTTGTAGCCGGCCGGCAGCAGCGCGTCGTCGAACTCGTCGGGGCCGATGATCCCGCCGGCCGGCCGCTTGGTGAGCCGGGCCTTGAGCCGGTGGTAGGCAGCGGTCACGTCGGCCCGGGTCGCGCCGAGGTGGTAGGCCGACCGATGCCGGGCGATCCAGCGGAAGAAGATGGTCATCACCCGCTCGAAGGGCACCGCCTGGCCGAGGTTGGCGGCGTACCACGCCTTGTGCGGGTTGACCACGCCGTCGAGCACCATCCGCTTGATTCGGCTGGGGTGCTGTGTGGCATAGACCTGCGCGATGTAGGTGCCGTAGGAGCCGCCGTAGAACCCGACCCGCTTCACGCCCAGCGTCTGTCGCAGCACCTCGAAGTCGGCGACGGTGTCGACCGTCCGCAGGTGCGGCAACAGGGCCTGGGCCCTCGAGCTGCCGCACGACTTGGCGTACGCCGCGGTCTTGCGCAGCCAGGCGCGCATGATCGCGGAGGTCTTGGGCCGGTACGGCGGCCGGTCCCAGCCGAAGTAGGAGCCGTCGCACGTGAGCCGGGGCCGGCTGTCGCCGACGCCGCGCGGGTCGAGCCCGATCCAGTCGTAGCTGCGGCCGACCCCGTTCGGCACATAGGCACCGAGCCGCGCCATCCACAGGCCCGAGCCGCCCGGGCCGCCCGGGTTGGTGAACATGACACCGCGGTAGGTGTCCGAGGTGTGCCGGATCAGCGAGACGGCCAGCGAGATGGTGGGGCCGTCGGGGCGGGCATGGTCGAGGGGTACGACGAGTCGCCCGCATCGCGCTCCGGCCTGGCGAAGCGACTCGTCGGCGCACCGGCCCCACTCGATCGGTGGCGCGACGTACCCGGTCGGGGACGCCTCCGATCGTGCGCTCTCCCGCGCCTCGGCGGCACCGGTCAACGTCGTTGCCAGTCCGGCCGTCAGCGCCAGAGCCAGGGCAGCGACGCCCGCTTTGATGGTCCCCCGCATGTCGAACTCCCTCAGCTCGTGGGTGTGGCCGCATCCTCGCACGAGCTCCCGACAGCCGCCGGGCAGAACGGAAACCGGGTGTCAGCCGGCCCGCAACGTCATACGGACGGAGTCATCTACGGCTCCGTCCGCATGACGTCCCGGCAACCGTCAGGCGGGGCCGGCCTTGCGCGCCTCGGCCACCACGTCGAGGGCGTCACGCAGCTGCTTGATCCAGTCCTCCTGGTGCTTGCCGACCAGCTTCACGCACCACGCCAGCGCCTCGGACCGCGACCGGGCCACGCCGGCGTCGACCAGCGTGTCGAGGACGAGTCGTTCGGGCTGCCGCAGCCGGGTCATGACCGGGATCGCCAGGTTGGTGAACACCCAGCGCCGTTCGCCGACCCGCGCACCCCAGGCGACCTTGCGCCCGAACCGGGCCTCCGCCTCGTCGGCGATCTTCATCCGGGCCTTGCGGGTCTCCTCGCGGAACCGCTGGATCCGGCCGTCCGCCTCGGAGTCGCTGTCCGCGCCGTCGCGCAGGGTGCCGACGACGAGGATCTCCTCACGGTCGACGGTGATGTCGGGAGTGCCGTCGTACCACTCCTCCGGGAGCCGCCCGGAGAACCATTCGTTGATTTCACTCATACAGTGATTACACACTTACAACGTTGCAGATTCAAGGGCACCCACAACGTCATGCGCCCCGAGCCATACATGGCTCGCCCCGTATGACGTCCCCGAGGAGGCCGGTTGACGTCCGACCCGACCAGACACCCCGCGAAACTCGGATGACAGACGACCGAGTACGCCGTAATGTCGACCGGCTTCCACCACACAACCTCCCGAACGGAGGAGCCTTCGCGTGCCTACTCCCACGCACCTCACCGATCCCGACCTAGAACACGAACAACGACACCTCGCCGAGTCGCGCGTCCAGCTGGCCCGGATGCGCGAGCGGACCGCAAGCATGGACGCGAGCGCGGCCGGCGACTGGGTCAGCCGCGAGTACCTCGAGTCGAGCTTCACGCTCCGGATGCGCCAGCTCGCCGACGACCCCACGATCCCGCTCTTCTTCGGCCGGATCACCTACGACACCGACGACACCTTCTACATCGGCCGCCGCCACATCTCCGACCCCGACGGCGACCCGATGGTCATCGACTGGCGGGCACCGGTCAGCCTGCCGTTCTACCGCGCCAGCCGGACCGAGCCGATGGGGATCGAGCGGCGGCGGCGGTTCGGGTTCAGCCACGGCACGCTGACGGCGTACGAGGACGAGGACCTCACCACCGAAGAGATCGACGACTACTCCGAGCTGCTCGAGGCCGAGATCGAGAAGCCGCGCGTGGGCCCGATGCGCGACATCGTGGCGACCATCCAGCCCGAGCAGGACGTCATCGTCCGCGCCGACCTCAGCGAGTCGATCTGCGTGCAGGGCGCACCCGGCACCGGCAAGACCGCGGTCGGGCTGCACCGGGCGGCGTACCTCCTCTACGCGCACCGCGAGCAGCTCTCCCGCCAGGGCGTGCTGGTCGTCGGGCCGAACGCCAGCTTCCTCCGCTACATCCGCGACGTCCTCCCCGCGCTCGGCGAGATCGACGCGAAGCAGACCACCATCGAGGAGCTGGTCGGCAAGGCCACGGCGATCCGCGGCGAGGAGCCGGCGGACGTCGCGACGCTCAAAGGCGACGCCCGGCTCGCGGCCGTGCTCGAACGCGCGCTCTGGTCGTACGTCGTCACCCCGACCGAGGGGCTGGTCGTGCCCCGCGGGGCGAGCCGGTGGCGGGTCGCGGCGTACGAGGCCGAGGACATCGTGGCCGAGCTCCGCACCCGCGGCGTGAGGTACGCCGCCGCGCGCGACATGCTGCCGCAGGCCCTGGCCCACCGGGTACTGGTGAAGATGGAGCTGGCCGGCGACTCCCCCGACGACCGGGTCCAGAACGCCGTCGCCCGCGGCAAGCCCGTCAAGGAGTACGCCGCGTCGCTCTGGCCGGCCGTCACGCCCGACAAGCTGGTGCACCGGCTGCTCTCCGACCCCGGGTTCCTCGCGTCCGCCGCCGACGGCGTACTCAGCGAAGACGAGCAGGCGCTGCTGCTCTGGGACAGGCCGCCGCGCTCGGCCGGGACCGCCCGCTGGACGCTGGCCGACGCCGTACTGATCGACGAGGCCACCGACCTGGTCGAGCGCACCGGCTCGCTCGCCCACATCGTCGCCGACGAGGCGCAGGATCTCTCCGCGATGATGCTGCGCGCGCTCGGCCGCCGCTGCTCGACCGGCTCGGTGACCGTGCTCGGCGACCTCGCGCAGGCGACCACGCCGTGGGGCTCCCGCTCATGGACCGATGCGCTGACCCACCTCGGCAAGCCGGGCGCACATGTCGAGCAGCTGACCCGCGGTTTCCGGGTACCCGGCGAGGTCATCGAGTACGCCGCCCGCCTGCTGCCGCACATCACCACCGGCCTCGAGCCCCCCACGTCGGTACGCCGGTCTCGCGGCGAGCTGTCCTTCGCGACCCTGATCGAGCTGCGCGACCAGCTCGACGCGGTGGCTCCGCGCGAGGGCTCGATCGGGCTGATCGTGCCGGACGCACTGCTCGAGACCGCCGCTGCGCAGCTCGACCGGCACCTCGACGGGCTGCGCTTCGCGGTCGTCGGGCGGGAGTTCGACGACGACGAGACCGAGTTCGACGCCCACCTCGACGTCGTACCCGCGTCGCTGGCGAAGGGCCTGGAGTATGACCATGTGCTGCTCGTCGAACCCGCCGCCATCGTGGCCGGCGAGCCGGACCGGGTCACCGGGCTGCGCCGGCTCTACGTCTGCCTGACCCGGGCGGTCAGCTCGCTCGTCGTACTCCATGACGAGGCGCTGCCGGCCGAGCTGGCGTCCTAGGGTGGTGGCCATGAGCCAACCGCCACAGCAGCCCATGCAGCCCCAGCAGCCCCAGCAGCCCATGCAGCCCATGCCACCCCAGCAGCCGATGGGCATCCTGAACCTGGTCATCAAGGGTTCGATGCTGACCTCCAACCCGGTCACGCCGACGGTGCGTCTCAACGGCTACCCGGTGCAGGTGAAGTACGGCCCCAACCCGATCAGCGTGCCCCCCGGGCCGGTGCACATCGACGTACACACGCAGTGGCTGCGGCGGTACGGCCAGGCGGGGCTCGACTGCGAGGTCGGCCAGGGGCAGACCGTGACGGTGCACTACGCGGCGCCGTACCACCAGTTCACGACGGGGAGCATCGGCTTCACACCGCAGAAGCGGAAGGGCGCCGGGCTGCTGTTCGGCATGCTGGCGGTGCTGGTGGGCTTCGTGCTCCTCGTGATCCTCCTGGCCGTGCTCTCCTGAACCCGCGGACCCGCGCCGGGATGGAGCTTCGGCTGTTCGGTCCGGTGGAGGCCTGGGTCGGCGGGCACCGGCTGGACCTCGGCGCGGCCAAACCGCGGCTGGTGCTGGCCGCGCTCACGGTTACGCCCGGCGAGACCGTTCCGGGCGGCGAGGCCGCCGGCCCTGCGCGAGGTGCCTTGGCGGGCAGTATGCCTAAGGTTCCAACTGGCTCCATAGGCGTACTGCCCGCCCACCTTGCTCCGGGAGCCCGGTGTCCGAAAACCCGATCGCCCCCGGACGATCGCGGCCGAGAGACAATCGGGTCATGCTCCCCGACGAGTCCCTGGCCGCCTGGTGGCCGCTGACCGGCCGCGACGCGCTGCGCCGGGAGCTCGAGGCGGCGTACGCCGACCCGGCGCGCGGCTACCACGACACCCGGCACCTGGCGGAGGTGTTCGCCAGGCTCGACGAGCTGGCCGAGGTGCCGCAGGACCGCGACGCGGTGCTGCTGGCGGCGTGGTTCCACGATGCCGTGTACGACGGTCGCGCGGGCGACGAGGAGCGCTCGGCCGAGTGGGCGGAGGCGGCGTTGACGGGTGAGCCGACCCTGCCCGATCAAACTGTGGCCGAGGTGGCCCGCCTGGTCCGGATGACCGAGCGGCACGACCCGGCGGAAGACGACGCGAACGGCGGCGTACTCAGCGATGCCGACCTGGCGATCCTGGCCGCGCCGAAGGCGCGCTATGACGAGTACGTCGCCGAGGTGCGCCGGGAGTACGCCCACGTCGACGACGCCGACTTCGACGCCGGCCGGTCGGCGATCCTGGCCGACCTGCTCGGTCGGCCCGCGCTCTTCCACACCGCCCACGCGCGCGAGCACTGGGAGCCCGCCGCCCGCGCCAACCTGGCCCGCGAGCTCAGCGCCCGGGCCGCAGCGGCTCGTCGACCGTGAGGGTCGCCGTCGGGCCGGTCGCGTCGAGCAGAGCCCGCACCCCGAACGGCAGCGCCCGGTTGGTGAGGCCGTGGCCGACCGGGGCGTCGTACACGAGGGGGACGCGGAGCGACCCCAGCCGGTCGGCCAGCACCGCCCGCACCTCGGCCGGCGGCCCGCAGTCGACGAACTCGCCGCACACCACCCCGCGCACGCCCTCGAACCAGCCCGACCGCAGTAGCTGGGTCAGCGCCCGGTCGAGCCGGTAGGGCCGCTCCCCGACGTCTTCGAGTACGACGATCCCGCCGCTGGCCGAGCCCGCGACCGGCGTACCCACGCCGGCCGCCAGCACCGCCAGGTTGCCGCCGCTGAGCACGCCCTCAGCCCGGCCGCCGACGCCTACCTCCAGGCCGGTCAGCGGCGGGCACTCGCCCTCGACGAGCAGCGCGCGCAACGCCTCGAGCGTCTCGCCGTCGCGGTCGGCCAGACTGGCGGCGACCGGCCCGTGCACGGTCACCAGCCCGAGTCGGGCCGCGAAGGCCTGGTGCAGCGCGGTCAGGTCGGAGAAGCCGACGAGCAGCTTCGGTCCCGCCTCGGCCAGCTCGTCCCAGTCGAGCAGGTCGGCGATCCGGTGCGCGCCGTACCCGCCGCGGGTGGCGATCACCGCTCGCACCTCCGGGTCGGTCCAGGCGGCCGTCAGCTCTCGCGCGCGTACGACGTCGGGCCCGGCCAGATGGGCCAGCGACGGCTCGGGCTCGACGGGCGACCGCACCTCGAGCCCCCACGACCGCAGCCGCGCCAGCCCGCGCGCCAGCCGGCCCGGGTCGACCGGTCCCGACGGCGCGACCACCGCAACCACGTCTCCGCGCCGCAGCCGGTCGGGTCGGACCAGCGCCCGCCCGGGCGGTCGGGGTCCGAGCCGCTCGGCCTTGCGGCGCCGTAGCCCGGCCCGGACCAGCCGCCTGGCCAGCTCGCGCGAGGAGACCGGCAGCGCGCCGGCGGCGACGACCCGGTCGTACCACTCGGCCGGCACGTCGTAGTGGTCGCGGTCGAAGCCGCGCTCCGGCACCCCGAGCCCTCGGGCGAAGGCGTGCAGCTCGTCGTACGACGTGTCGCTGGCCAGGTGTGACCACAGCCGCCCGTGCCCGGAGGCGTTGGGCGGGTCGACCAAGATCACGATGACCCGCTCACGATGACCCGCTCACGATGACCCGCTCACGATGACCCCGCTCACGATGACCCCGCTCACGATGACCTGTCGAGCAGCAGGCGCCACGAGCGCACGTGCCTGGCGTCGACGTACGCCTTGTCGCTGCCGCCGGGCCGCACCTGCGGACCGAGGTGGTACGCCGTCACTCCGGCCCGCCGGAACCACGGCACCATCTCCGCGGTCAGCCCGCCGCCGGGCATCAGCAGACGCGCGACCTCGGGGTCGGACTCGGCGCGTGAGACCAGTTCGTCGTACCCGACGGAGAGGCCGCGCGGCGACCCGGCCGAGCGGACCGAGTCGAGCCCCGGGAGGCCGGCGACCCGGCGCCACGACCGGCGGGCGTCGAGCGCGTCGTCGAAGACCCGGTGGAAGGTCCACGGCACGCCCTCGATCTCCTCGGCCAGCGCGGTACACGTCTCGATGTCGACCTCCAGGTCGCCGTCGAGGAACCCGAACGCCACGCCCTCGGCGCCGATCGCGGCGTAATCCTGGGCGAGGCCGACCAGCCGGGTGAACTCGCCACCGTTCGTCGTCGGGGAGTCGGAGAGCCGGAGCATGACCCGAACCGGCACGTCACTCTCGCGTACGACGGCCGCGACCGCGCCCGGCTCCGGCGAAAGCCCGCCCACCGGACCGCCGCGCGTCAGGAACAGCCGGTCCGCGCCGCCCTCCTGCGCACCCGCGACGTCGCGGGGATGCAGGACGGTCACCTCGAGCAGGCCGGTCATGGCCAAACTCTACGGGCGACGGGACGCCCTTGGTGGGCGCAGCGCCCGGGCTCTGGCCGGTCCTTGGGGACACCCGTCAGGATGGGGAGGTGGCTTCCTCACCGGTGTACGAAGCGCGTGCCCTGGTCCTGCACGACCTTGAGAGCACCCGAGTCGTGGACGCGGCCGTGGTCTCGCTGCTCGAGGAGGCCGTCACCACCCGGCGCTGGTGGGTCAAGCAGTGGCCGGACGGCGCGGCGTACATCGCTGGGCTGGTCGCCCAGGACGTGCAGGACGCCCTCCTGGAGCGGGTCGGCCGGTGGCCGCTGTGCTCCCGCTGCGAGGACGCCGAGCCGCACGCGGTCTACATCCACCCCGAGCTGGGCGGCCCGAACCCCGTGTGGGTGTGCGAGCAGTCGGGCGTCACGATCGCGCCGCTCGGCGGCCTCTGATCGCCCGCTAGCACAAGTGCTACAGTTGAGTCATGGACACCGTCGGGCTGCGCGAACTCCGCCAGGACGCCTCTGAGCTGGTTCGTCGGGTCGAGGCCGGTGAGGAAATCACCATCACCGTGTCTGGACGCCCGAGCGCTCGTCTGGTCCCGGTTCGCCCCACTCGCTGGCGCTCCTGGGCCGACATCGAGGAACTCTTCCGCGGCCGTGGTGACGACGCTTGGGACCAGGACCGCGACGCCGTCGACCAGGACATCAGTGATCCGTGGGGCGACCGATGACGCGGGCGAACGACGAGCCGGAGCGCGCGATCCTCGACACCAGCGTGGTCGTCTCCGAGGGCATCGCGCCGATACCGGGCGTACTGGCCATCAGCGCAGTCACTTTGGCAGAGCTCCACTTCGGGATCCTGGTGGCTAAGACCCCCGAGACCCGGGCCGAGCGCCTGCGTCGCCTGAGCGTCCTTCAGCGCCGTTTCGACGCTCTCCCCATCGACGATGCCGTGGCCGCGAGTTACGGCCGACTCGCAGCCGCGGTTGTCGACGCTGGCCGCCAGCCACGGCGCCGGGTCATGGACCTGATGATCGCCGCGACCGCCCACGCGCATGGGGCCCGGCTCTATACCCGGAACGAGACCGACTTCGCGGGCCTGGAGGACCTACTCGACGTCGTCCCCGTCTGAGCCGCCTCGACCCAGCTCTGGCGACTAGATGGCGCTGCCGCCGGCTTGACGGCCGAGGCGCAGGCACAGCGCGACCACCGACAGGAGCGGAACTCCGTCCGGAGCCAGGCTTCCCGGACCCGATGGGTCTCCGGGTCGCTCGACATCACGGACGCGAGAGAATTGGGTGGGCTCGGCGAGCCCGACAACCCCGAGAGTTTGGTGAAGCTCGGTTCTCAGACAGAACCGTCGTACTGGACCCAGACCGTGTAACGGTCCGGCCGGTACGTCGAGCGCGATACCTCGACCGGACGCGACCCGGTGAGCGCACGACGCGAGACCCGAAGCACCGGCGAGCCGGCGTCGGCCTCAAGCATCGTGGCCTCGTCGGGCCGGCACCGGTCGGCCACCACGGAGTCCTCGGCCCAGGTGGGGCGAAGACCGCGGGCGGCGAGCGCGGCGTACAGGCTGGTCGGCATGCCACTCTGGAGGAAGCCTGGGAGGAGTACCTCATTGAGGTAGGCATCCTCGATGCACATCGGCACCCGGTCTGCTCGACGCAGCCGCTTCCAGTGAATCACCGGGTCTCCCTCGGTGAGGCTCAGAGCGCGTGCCACCCCCGGGCCGGCCTTCTCTCGACGGGCGATGAGCGTCTGGGACTCGGCTAGGAGCCCGCGGCGCTTCATCTCCTCGGTGAAGCTCGAGAGCCGGCCTGGCTGGCTGCGGTGCTGGGCCACGAAGGTGCCTCGACCCGGAATTCTCTCCAGGAGGCCCTCGGAGACCAGTGCGTCCATGGCCTGGCGAACGGTCATCCGGGCTACGCCGAAGCGCTGCACCAGTTCTCGCTCCGATGGAGCGGGCGCACCAGGCTCACTTCCGTCGAGCAGCGAGCGGACGTACTCGCGTACCTGGACGTGTTTGAGCGTAGGCCGGATTCTTTGCAGGACGATCGGTGCCGTCTCGGACATGTCGAGAGTCTAGGCACCGCGAGCACCCCGAGTCGCGTGAATCTCGCCGTGATCTCATTGTCATGAGCAAATTGGTTGGCGCTACTTTCTAGTAACGGCACAAACCGGACAAGAAGTATTCCTACTCGGTGGCGATGGCCCGGAGTACGTCGAGCCGCGCGGCCCGTCGCGCGGGCAGCGCGGCGGCGACGACGCCGACCAGCCCCGCGGCGACCACGAACACCGCCAGCCGCACCCAGGGAATCGACAGCTCGGTCAGACCTTGGTCTTTGAGTGCTGTGATCAGACCGACGCCGAACGCGACGCCCATGGCCACCCCGAGCAGAGCCCCGAAGACCGCGACCACCACCGCCTCCAGCCGGACCATGGTGCGTAGCTGTCGCCGGCTCATGCCGATCGCCCGAAGCAGGCCGATCTCACGAGTCCGCTCGAGGACCGAGAGCCCCAGGGTGTTGACCACGCCCAGGATGGCGATCACCACCGACAGCGCCAGCAGGCCGTAGATGAAGTTGAGGAACTGGTCGATCTGACCCTTCTGCTCCTCGGCGTAGCCCTGCGGGTCCTTCACCGTGACCGTCGGTAGGTCGGCGGTGATCTGCTCGATCTCGGAGCGTACGACGTCGGGGTCGGCGTTCGGCGACTCCCGGACGAACACCATCGTGTCCAGGGGGGTGAGCGCTCCCTTCTCGAAGGTCGCGAACGTCACCAGCGCCTCGTACGGCAGCACGCCCATGGACGTCATGAGAGCTTGTACGCGCAGAGGGACGGTTCCTCCCTGCATCTCGAACTTGACCGTGTCGCCGACCTTCAGGCCACGTCGCTTCGCCACCTGCTCGTTGAGCACGAGGCCGCGGTCGCCGAGCGCCGCGAAGCTGCCCGCCGCCATCGGCATCGCCAGCGCCTGCACCAGGTCGGGCGGGTTCACCGCGGCCACCCAGACGCCGGAACCGTCGATCTTGCCGCTGCCCTGACGGACCGCGGCCACTGCCGAGACGCCGTCGACCCCGCGGATCTGGGCGGCCACGTCGGTGGAGAACGGCTGCGCCACCACGTTGGAGACGATCAGCTGGGACGTGAGCCCCTCCTCGATGGCGAGGTCGGTGGAGGCGGCCGCGGACCGGGCG
>DASXRJ010000390.1:0-4756 GCA_036506675.1 Nocardioides sp.
ACCGACAGGTTCGCCTGCGCGAGCCGCAGCGGGTGTCCGACCGCCTCGACGATCCGGTCCTCCCGGAACCACTCCAGGAACAGCCCGCGCCGGTCGCCGTGCTGCTCGGGCGTGACCTCCCACGCTCCGTCGATGCCTAGCGGCCGGACCTTCAACTGGCCGCCGCCTTCCGGGCAACCGTGACGAACTCGTTGTAGGTGAACAGCTTGCCGAACGTCCGGGGGAACGGAAACGAGTACTGGCGGCGCACCGCGAGCCCGAGCTCCTGGCAGAGCTGCGCAGCCTCCGCGAAGCCGACCCAGCGCACGTGCGTGGGGTCGCTGGCGTAGCCCCGCTCCTGCGGCGTAATGAACACAACGCAACCGTCGGGCCGTAGGCACGGCAGGTACGCAGCCACGACATCGCGCGCGTCGTGGGAGGACATGTGCTCGATCACATGGGCGACGAGCATCGAGTCGAACGCCTGCGGCTCGGCGTGGCCGCCGGCAAAGAACTCCTGGGTCGTGTACGCCTCGAGGCCACGTTCCCGGCAGGTGGCAACGGACGTGGCGTTGTAGTCGACGCCGACGCCGTTTCCGCCCAGATGCGCGAGGTTCCGGCCGAGCCCGCAGCCCACGTCGAGGGTACGGCCCAATCGCAGCCGGCGGACATGCCAACGGTACGGCGCCTGCACGTCCAGGACCCGCTTCCATCGCGCGCCGCTAAGCCGCTTCAGCCGTGCGGTGTAATCGGGTCCGGCCGACCCGGGCGACGCCCCTGACTCGATGCCCGACATAACGCTCCTCAGCCGAAGACTTCCGCGCGACGCCCGTCGTCCGCGAGCAAGCGCAACAGGTACTCGCCGTACCCGCTCTTGACGAGCGGCTCGGCGAGCGCCTGCAGCTGTCCGTCATCGATGAAGCCGGCCCGCCATGCCACCTCCTCGACGCACCCGATCTTCAGGCCCTGCCGCTCCTCGATGACCCGGACGAATTCGGCCGCCTGGACGAGCGAGGAGAACGTGCCGGTGTCCAGCCACGCGGTGCCGCGATCGAGGACCCTGACGGCAAGCTGACCCAGCTCAAGGTACGCCTCGTTCACGGCCGTGATCTCCAGCTCACCGCGGTCGCTTGGCTTAAGCTCGCGAGCGATCTCCACCGCACGGTTGTCGTAGAAGTACAGGCCGGGCACGACGTACCGGGATTTCGGCCGAATGGGCTTCTCCTCGATCGACAGGACCCGTCCGCCGGCGTCGAATTCGACTACTCCGTACGCCTCCGGGTTCGCCACTGGGTACGCGAAGATCAGGCCGCCGACCAGGCCATCGTGGTCGCGGAGCTGTCGGCCGAGACCGGCGCCGTGGAAGATGTTGTCGCCGAGGATCAGCGCGACCGAGTCGTCGCCGATGAAGTCCGCGCCGAGCACCAACGCCTGGGCGATCCCCTCCGGCCGCGGCTGCACCTCGTACCCGATCCGCAACCCCCAATGAGCGCCGTCACCGAGCAACCGCTCGAACTGGACACGGTCCTCGGGCGTGGTGATGACCAAGACCTCGCGGATGCCCGCCATGACCAGCGTGGCCAGCGGGTAGTAGATCATCGGTTTGTCGAAGACCGGCATGAGCTGTTTGGAGACAGCACGGGTGATCGGCCAGAGCCGGGACCCGGTGCCACCAGCGAGAAGGATTCCACGCACCAGCGCAGCCTACCGGCCGGTCTGTACCGCCGCCGACGGTGTGCCACCGCTGGCCAATGGCGGGCACGGTCGTCGGCTCCACTACACTCCCTGCCTCGTGAGGATCCTCGTGACCGGTGGCGCCGGCTTCATCGGGTCGCACTACGTGCGCACCCTGCTCGGCGACGGGTTCGGCAACGATCAGGTGAACGGCGTCACCGTTCTCGACAAACTGACATATTCCGGCAATCGGGCGAACCTCGAGCCGGTGGCCGAGGACCCGCGGCTGCGGCTCGTGGTCGGAGACATCTGCGACACCGGCCTCGTCGACGAGCTGACGCCGGGCCACGACGCGGTGGTGCACTTTGCCGCCGAGTCGCACGTCGACCGGTCCATTCACGGCGCGGCTCCGTTTGTCATGACCAACGTGGTGGGGACGCAGGCGCTGCTCGACGCCGCCCTGCGGCACGGTGTCGGCCGGTTCCTGCATGTCTCGACCGACGAGGTGTACGGGTCGATCGCGACTGGCTCCTGGACCGAGGACTGGCCGCTCGCGCCCAACTCGCCGTACGCCGCCACCAAGGCCGGCTCTGACCTGCTCGCGCTCGCGTACCACCGCACGCACCGGCTGGACGTCGTCGTCACACGCTGCTCCAACAACTACGGCCCGCACCAGTTCCCGGAGAAGGTCATCCCGCTGTTCGTAACCAACCTGTTGGATGGCCGGCCCGTGCCTCTATATGGCGACGGCGGCAACGTGCGGGACTGGCTGCACGTTGCCGACCACTGCGCCGGCATCCACGCGGCCCTGACGAAAGGACGCGCGGGCGAGTTGTACCACATCGGAGGCGGTACCGAGCTGACCAACAAGGAGCTAACCGCACGGCTCCTCGACGCGTGCGGCGCCGGGCCGGAGATGGTCGAGGCGGTGGCCGACCGTAAGGGCCACGACCGGCGCTACTCGCTTGATATCACGAAGGCGTCCCGCGAACTCGGGTATGTACCGACCGTCGAGTTCGATCGTGGCCTCGCCGAGACGGTCGCCTGGTACCGCGTGCGCCGGGACTGGTGGGAACCACTGAAGACGCGGGCGGCGCTGCCGCGATGAAGTGGTTGGTCACCGGGGCAGGTGGCATGCTCGGCCAGGACCTTCTCGCGGTGTTTGGCGGTGACCCGGCCCTAGGCCGGGTCACCGCGCTCGATCGCGCCGCACTCGACATCACCGATGGCCTCGCGGTGGAGGCCGCGGTCGCGGGCCACGATGTCGTCATCAACGCTGCGGGATGGACCGACGTGGATGGCGCCGAGACCGCCGAGGCGGCCGCCACGGCCGTCAACGGGCAGGGGCCGGCCAACCTCGCCGCGGCGTGCGCCGGCTCGGGCGCGGCTTTGCTACACGTCTCCACCGACTACGTCTTCGCCGGGGACGCAACGACGCCGTACGCCGAGGACGCGCCGACCGCGCCGGCCAACGCGTACGGCCGGAGCAAGCTCGCCGGCGAGCGGGCGGTGCTCGCGATGCTCCCCGACCGCGGGTACGTCGTTCGGACGGCCTGGGTGTACGGCGCCCACGGTCGCAGTTTTGTGGGCACGATTCTCCGGCTGGCGGGCGATCGCGACACCATCGACGTCGTCGACGACCAGCGCGGGCAACCCACCTGGACCTACGCCCTGGCAGTCCGGCTCGTGGCGCTCGGCTCGGCCGCGAAGAAAGGCACCGCATCGGCCGGCATCTACCACGGGACGGCCTCAGGCGAGACCACCTGGTTTGGGCTGGCCCGCGCGGTGTTCGCCCTCGCCGGGCTGGACCCAGAGCGCATCCGCCCAACCACCACAAAAGGCTACCCGCGGCCGGCACGGCGCCCGGCGTACAGCGTGCTCGGACACGACCGGTGGGCGCAGGCCGGCCTGCCGCCTATGGCGGACTGGCACGACATGCTGTGCGATGCGCTAGCCCGCTGGCCGGTGCCGCGCTGAGGAGGCGGGCCGGCGGCGGGTCAGGCGGCCGGCGCCGGTTCTGGGCTGGCCGCGACCGTACGAGCGATGCCCTCGGCGAGCTGCGTGTGCGGGGTCCATCCCAGCACCGCGGCGGCCCGGCCCGGGTTCACCACCATCGCGCGGAGATCGCCCAGGCGGGCCGGGGCGTCCTCCGCTTGGGCGCGGGTTCCGACGGCGGCGGCGATGAGCCGGTGAAGGTCCCGATCGGTCGTACCCACGCCGGTGCCGATGGTCAGACGCTCGCCCGAGCCCGCCGGCCCGGCAGCGCGGACCAACGCGTCGACCGCGTCCGCGACGAAGAGGTAGTCGCGGACGTTCCCACCGTCGCCGTACAGTCGGGTCGGCCGGGCGGCGCAGAGCGCCGCCGTGAAGATCGCCACGACGCCCGCCTCGCCGTGCGGATCCTGCCGGGGGCCGTATGTGTTCGTCAGCACGACGGTCGTCGTGTCCAACCCGTGCAGCTGGCGGTACTGACCGAGGTAGCTCTCGCCGGCGAGCTTGCTGACCGCGTACGGCGAGAGAGGGTTCGTCGGCGTCCGCTCGTCGACCGGGAGTTCCCACGCCGAGCCGAAGATCGCGACCGACGAGACGAAGACCACCTTTCGGACTCCGGCCGCCCGAGCCGCCTCGAGGACGGCGACCGTTCCCAGGATGTTCGTGCTCGCGTCGGAGATCGGATCGGCGACACTGGCTCGGACGTCGATCTGTGCGGCCAGGTGAAAGATCACCTCGGGTGTGGCCTTAGCCACGATCTTGACAACCCCCGGGCCAGTGATGTCGGCCGTCACTAGTCGGCATGCGCCGGCCCGGGCGGCGCGCCGCAGGTATTCGGGCCGCCCGGTGGTCAGATTGTCCACGACCGTCACGAGGTGGCCGTCGGCGACGAGGCGATCGACCAGGTGGGAACCGATGAAGCCCGCCCCGCCGGTGACCAATGTGCGCATCTCGCTCCCGCAGTGTGCGACGACCCAGCTGGACCGGGCCCGGCGGTTGGTTAGCATAGCCTCGGCGCGTTGGGGAGGACCGTTGGCGACACCGGGGCGCGCGAAGCTTGGTCGCAGACCCGAGACGAACGTCCCAAGAAAGGTCGGCACATGAAGCTCAC
>DASXRJ010000391.1:0-9847 GCA_036506675.1 Nocardioides sp.
GTTGTCAGGCGATGCAACCCCTGACAACCGTAAGTTTCCCCGGATATCCGGGGAAACTGACACCCCAAAAACCTCAGTGACCGTTCTTCTTGGCCCGCTCGAACGACGCCTGCACCTCGGCCTCGGCCTCTTCGACGCCGACCCAGTTGGCGCCCTCGACGGACTTGCCGGGCTCCAGGTCCTTGTAGACCTCGAAGAAGTGCTGGATCTCCAGCTGGTCGAACTTCGAGACGTCGGAGATGTCCTTCAGGTGCGCCAGTCGCGGGTCGTGGGTCGGCACGCAGAGGACCTTGTCGTCGCCGCCGGCCTCGTCGGTCATCCGGAACATGCCGATGGCCCGCGCCTTGATCCGGCAGCCGGGAAAGGTGGGCGCCTGCAGGATCACGAGCGCGTCGAGCGGGTCGCCGTCCTGGCCGAGGGTGCCGTCGATGTAGCCGTAGTCTTCGGGGTACGCCGTCGAGGTGAACAGCATCCGGTCGAGGAAGATGTGCCCGGTCTCGTGGTCGATCTCGTACTTGTTGCGAGACCCCTTGGGGATCTCCACCAGGACCGTGAACTCAAGACCGTCGTACTCCACCGTATTTCCTTCACCTCTGGCCGGGGCACGCGGAGGCTCGCCGGCGTCACACTCGATTGGACCGCTTCTCGGGGTCGACGGCTAGTCTCGCGCACAAAGACTGCCGCAACGCACTCGGAGGGCCTCTGACGTGGGGATTCGTGACGCACGCCACCTCGGCGGCCTCCTCTTTCACTGGGGACCGGTGGTGCTGGTGCTCGCGCTGCTGGCGGCCGCGGGGGCGACGTACCGCTTCGACCTCGGCGAGCGAGTGCTCGGCATCGAGCCCGCGAACCCAGTCGACAACCCGGCCAAGGTCGCGCCGCCCGAAGGTCTCGACCTCCCCGAACCGGTAGCCGCGCCGGCCGTGGCCACCCCGCTGTCGGCATCGAGTACGGCGCTCGCCCCGGCCGCCGTACGCCGCGCGATCGAGCCGCTGCTCAAGAACCCCGACCTCGGCAAGCACGTCGTCGCGCTGGTCCAACCGCTCGGCTCCGGTACGACGGTGTTCCGCGCCGGTCACGGCCTCGCCACCCCCGCGTCCACCCTGAAGCTGCTCACCACGACGGCCGCCCTCGAGGCACTCGGCCCGGCCACCACGTTCACCACCACGGTCGTCGAGGGCGCCACGCCCGGGAGCATCGTGCTGGTCGGTGGCGGCGACCCCTTCCTCGAGCCCGCGCCGGTCAAGCGGGCCGAGGCGGCGGAGACCTACCCGACCCGCGCCGACATCGTCACCCTCGCGAACGACACCGCGGCCGCGCTCAGGGCGAAGGGCCGGACCCGGGTCCGCCTCGGGTACGACGACACCCTGTTCAGCGGCCCCGCCGTCGACCCGCACTGGGAGTCGACGTACATCCCCGAGGAGGTGGTCTCCCCGATCGGCGCCCTGTGGGTCGACCGTGGTGTCGACGCCAGCGGTGAGCACCGCGTGGCCGACCCGGCGAAGGCCGCGGCCGAGGCCTTCGCGAGAGCGCTGAAACGCGCCGGCATCACCGTGCTCACCGACCCGACCCACACCCGCGCCCCCCGCGACACCGCCGGCCAGCTGGCCGCCGTGGAGAGCGCGCCCCTGTCCGAGATCGTGCAGGAGGTGCTCACCACGAGCGACAACGAGGCCGCGGAGGTGCTGGCCCGGCACGTCGGACTGGCGGTCTCGGGCACCGGCTCGTTCGCCGCAGGTGTCGCCGGGATCAAGCAGACGCTGGCGGGCCTCGGCGTACCCCTCGCCGGCGCCAGGTTGTACGACGGTTCCGGGCTGGCCCGCGACGACCGACTCGACCCGGCGACCCTGCTCGGCGTACTCCGGGTGGCGTCGGCGCGGATGCACCCCGAGCTCCGGGCGGTGATCGACGGGCTGCCGGTGGCGGCGTTCAGCGGCTCTTTGACCGACCGGTTCGTCGACGGTGACCCGGCCGGACGGGGTCGGGTGCGGGCCAAGACCGGGACCCTGACCGGCGTACACGCGCTGGCTGGGGTGGTCCAGGACCTCGACGGCGACCTGATGCTGGTAGCGCTGGTCGCCGACCAGGTGCCGACGGCGAACCCAGCGGCCGCCGACGACGCCCGCGCCGCGCTCGACCGCGCCGCCGCCGCGCTCGCCGGCTGCCACTGCGCGGCCGTCGCGGCGACCGACGCCGAATGATCCCTACCGATCCGCCCGATCCGCCCGACCCGGCCGACCCGGCCGACCCGGCCGATCCCTACCGATCCGCCCGATCTCGCCCGATCTCGCCCGAGAGTCGGCTGAGACCGCGCCGGCGCCCGGCCGGATATTCCGTCCCACCGCGTAGGGTTCGGAACATGAGCGGTGACATCCCGAAGATGGTCGACTGGGGCCTCGCGGTCCAGCTCGGTTCCCGCATCGCCGGCGACGGTCCGGTGGTCGGGGCGGCCGAGGCGGCCGCGGCCGTGGCCGAGCTGCGCGCCGGGGCCCGCCGCTCAACCGACTACGTCCGCGACTACACCGGGCTCGACGCGCCGCCCGACACCGCCCCGGTCCTGGTCGTCGACCGGCCCGGCTGGGTGCAGGCCAACGCGGACGCCTTCGCCATGATCATCGACCCGGTCGCGGCCAAGCTGACCGCGAAGAAGGGCGCCCCCGGGCCGATGGCACAGGCGATCGGCTCGCGGATCACCGGCGCCGAGGTCGGCGCGCTGCTGGGCTTCCTCGGCAGCCGGGTGCTCGGCCAGTTCGACCCGTTCCACGACCCGTACGGCCGGCTGCTGCTGGTCGCGCCCAACATCGTGCACGTCGAGCAGCAGCTCGAGGTCGACCCGACCGACTTCCGGCTCTGGGTGTGCCTGCACGAGGAGACCCACCGGGTGCAGTTCACGGCGGTGCCGTGGATGCGCGACCACCTGCACTCCGAGATGATGGCGCTGGTCGACACGGTCGAGCCGTCACGGATGCTCGAGGACGGCCTGAAGAAGCTCGGCGCCGTTCTGAAGAACGATGGCCTCAAGGGCGAGAAGGGCAACCTGCTCGAGCTGCTCGGCTCGCCGGAGCAGCGGGCGATCCTCGACCGGGTCACCGGCGTGATGTCGCTGCTCGAGGGTCACGCCGACGTGGTGATGGACGGTGTCGGCCCCAGCGTCATCCCGAGCGTGTCCGCGATCCGCAAGAAGTTCACCAAGCGCCGCCAGGGCGTCGGCGTCGTCGACCGGCTGCTGCGCCGGCTGCTCGGCATGGACGCCAAGATGGCCCAGTACCGCGACGGCGCCCGCTTCGTCCGCAAGGTCGTGGACAAGGTCGGCATGGACGACTTCAACGCGGTCTGGGCCGAGGCCCAGAACCTCCCGTCCAAGCAAGAGATCGCGGAACCGGCCGCCTGGGTGGCCCGGATCCACGGCTGAACGGCCGCCCCATGGCGCTCGACCCCGCCGTCGCCGCCTGCCGACTTCGAGTACGCCGCGCGCTCGCTGAGGTCGAACCCGGTGAGACCGTCCTGGTCGCCTGCTCCGGCGGTGCCGACTCGCTGGCCCTCCTCGCCGCCACCGTCTTCGAGGCCCGCAAGGCCGGCTGGCGGGTGATCGGCGCGACCGTCGACCACGGTCTCCAGGAGGGCTCGGCCGAGCGCGCCGCGGCCGTCGTCGCGCAGATGGCCGCCCTCGGCGTGGACGAGACCGCGTCGGCCCGGGTCACGGTCGAGGGCGCGGGGCTGGGCCCCGAGGCCGCCGCTCGCCAAGCCCGGTACGACGTCCTCGACCGGCTCGCCGAACACTTCTCGGCCAGGGTGGTGCTGCTCGGTCACACCCGCGACGACCAGGCCGAGACGGTCTTGCTGGGTCTCGCCCGGGGCTCGGGCGGCCGGTCGATCGCGGGCATGCGGCGTACCTACAACCGTTACCGGCGGCCCTTCCTCGACGTCTCGCGCGCCGACACTCGGACCGCTTGCGACGCCGAGGGCATCGAGTTCTGGGAGGACCCGCACAACGACGACCCGGCGTTTTTGCGGGTGCGAGTGCGGCAGTCGGTGATGCCGGTGCTGGAGGCCGAGCTCGGCCCCGGGGTCGCGGTCAGCCTGGCGCGTACGGCGGACCTGCTGCGGGCCGACATGGAGTACCTCGACGCCCTCGCCGACACCGCCCTGGCCGAGGTGAGTGACGCCGACCTGACCCTCGGCGTACCGGGGCTGGCGGCGCTGCCGGCCCCGATCCGGACCCGGGTGCTGCGGCTCGCCGCGCTCAGGGCCGGCGCGCTGCCGGCCGACCTCTTCCACGAGCACATCACCGGCGTCGAGCGGCTGGTCACCGAGTGGCACGGCCAGCGAGGCGTCGACCTGCCCGGCCACCTCACCGCCCGCCGCCGCGACGACCGCATCGTCTTCGAGCACTCGAGCTGAGGCCCGGGTCGGCCAACCGCCGGGGTACTCCGAGAGGTTTGAGGGGTGACACGCCGGCGGCTACCCCTCAAACATCTCTGACTATCCCGAAATCTCCGCGGCCGTCGGCGGGTTCGGCCCAGCCCGGGAGACCGTGATCGCGGCGGCCCGGTTGGCCCGCGCGACGACGTCGCGCCAGTCGTCCAGCGACAGCGCCCGCAGGCGCGGCCGGACGTCGGCGCCGAGCAGGCCGCGCAGCCGGAGCCCGTCCAACAGTGCCGCGCAGAACGAGTCGCCGGCCCCGATGGTGTCGACCACCGACACCGGCGTGGCGGGCACCTCGACGACGCCGGCCGGCGTACGGCACAGGGCGCCGCCGTCGCCCCGGGTCACCGCGACCGCCCCGGCGCCGAGGTCGAGCAGGTGCGCGGCCGCGGCTTCGAGCGACAGCTCCGGCCAGTACGCCGCCAGGTCCTCGTCGGAGGCCTGGACCAGGTCGGCGACCGCGACCAGCCGCTCGATCCGCCGCCGCTGAGCCGGCCCGGCGCCCGTGGCCGCGGGCCGGGCGTTCACGTCGACGCTGACCGTGGCCACCTGGGCCAGGCGGAGCACCAGGTCGAGCACCACCCCGGCGCCGGGCTCGAGCACGGCCGCGAGCGAGCCGGTGTGCACCAGGGCGGGGATCCGGTCCGGTTGCGGGGTGGGTAGGTCCCAGGCCACGTCGAAGTCGTACGTCGCCGCACCGTCCCCACCGATCACCGCCTTCGCGGTCGAGGTGCGCGCCAGCACGTGCGGTACGCCGACCAGCCGGACCCCCGCCGCGGCGAGATGAGCGTCGAGCAGCCCACCCAGCCGGTCCGCGGCGTACGCCGTGGCCAGCGCGACGTCGCCGCCCAGCCGCGCCAGCGCCACCGCGACGTTCGCGGGACTGCCGCCGGGGTACTCCCGCACCGAGCCGTCCGCACCCACCACGACGTCCACGAGCGACTCGCCGACCACCAGCGCGGACGCCGGAGCGGGTGCCTCCACGAACGCCTCAGCCATCCCCACCCGGCCCGATCTCGTCCATCGTCGACGCCCCGGTCATCACCGCGACGCCCTCGGACATCGTGTGCACCGCAGGGTCGAGTACGCCGACGCGGCGCCCGAGTCGCTGCACGTGGATCCGGTCGGCCACCTGCCACACGTGCGGCATGTTGTGGCTGATCAGGATCACCGACAGCCCGCGCTGACGCAGCTGCTGGATCGTCTCGAGCACGTGCGCCGACTCCTTGACGCCCAGGGCGGCGGTCGGCTCGTCGAGCACGATCACCTTGCTGCCGAACGCCGCCGCCCGCGCCACTGCCACCGCCTGGCGCTGACCACCGGAGAGGGTCTCGACGGCCTGGGTCATGTTCTGGATGGTCTGGATGCCGAGCTCCTGGACCGCCTGGGCCGCCCGCTCGCGCATCGCCTTCGTGTCGACCATCCGCAGCACCGACCCGAGGAGCCCCTTGCGCCGGATCTCCCGGGCGAGGAACAGGTTGCTCGCGATGTCGAGCGCGGGGATCACCGCGAGGGTCTGGTAGACGGTCTCGATCCCGGCGTCCCGGCCGTCCTGCGGCCGCTTGAAGTCCACGCGCTCGCCGTCGATCCGCAGCTCGCCGGCGTCGGGGACCAGCGCGCCGGTCAGGCACTTGATCAGCGTGGACTTGCCGGCACCGTTGTCGCCGATCACCGCGAGGATCTCGCCGCGGCGCAGCTCGAGGTCGACGCCGTCGAGGCCGACGACGTTGCCGAAGGTCTTGACCATGTCGCGGGCCTCGAGGACGTTGTCGACATTGGGTACGGCGTCCACGGTGTTGCGCTCCTTGCTGATGACGCTCATGCGGGGCCTCCGTTCGAAGCGGAGCGAAGCGAGCATTCGACTGGGGTGTTCATGCGCGTGCCTTTCGGATCCACTGGTCGGCGGAGACGGCCACGATCACCAGGGCGCCGACCGCCAGGAGTCGGTAGTGGTCGTCGACCCCGGCCAGCGACAGGCCGAGGGTGAACGACTGGACGATCAGGGCGCCCAGCAGCGTGCCGATCAGGCCGCCCCGGCCGCCGAAGAGGCTGGTGCCGCCGATCACGACGGCCGTGATGCTGTCGAGGTTGGCGTCGCTGATCGCGTTGGGGCTGGCCGCGCCCGCCCGGCCGATCAGCACCCACGCGGCGATCCCGTAGATCAGGCCGGCGACGAGGTAGACCGACAGCAGCACCCGGCGCGGGCTGACGCCGCTGAGTCGCGCGGACTCGCGGTCGTCGCCGACGGCGTACACGTGGGTGCCCCAGGAGGTCTGGCTCAGCGCGAAGCCGACGACGACGTACAGCGCCAACACCACGAGTACGCCTGTCGTGACCGTGAACTCACCGATCGAGACCCGGTCACCGGTCCAGTTGAGGAGGCCGGGAAGCCGGTTGTTCTGGATGCTGGTGCCGCCGGTGTAGATCAGCGCCACCGCCGTGAAGATGCTCAGCGTGCCGAGCGTGACGATGAACGGCGGCAGGTTGACCCGGGTCACCAGCAGCCCGTTGAGGGCGCCGGCGGCGACGGCCAGGCCGAGGCCCACAAGGAGCGCCAGCGGAGCCGGTACGCCGTGGTCCGCGGCAAGCTTGGCCATCACCATCATCGACAGGATCGTGACGGCGCCGACGGACAGGTCGATCCCGGCCGTGAGGATGATCAGGGTCTGGCCGATCGCGAGCGCCGCCACGATGGCCACCTGCTGGATCAGCAGCGACTGGACGCTCGGCTCGGCGAAGCGGTCGTTGATCATCGAGAACACGACGACGGTGACGACCAAGATCAGTGCGGGGCTCACCCAGGGGTGGCCGTGCAGAAGGTGCTGGACCCGCTGGGCGGGGCTGCGGCGGCGACCGATCAGGTCGCCGGCGGTCAGGGTTGCTGTGCTCACGTGCTCATTCCTTACTCGGGCCCGCGTGCCGGCCGAGGCTGGCCGACCGGCACGCGGACGTCCGGATCAGCCCCAGCAGCCGCTGGCGCCCTTGGCGGTGTCGATGCTCGTGACGCCGTCCACCGGCTGGTCGGTCACCAGGCTGACGCCGGTGTTGAAGAAGTCGAGGCCCTCGCTGGTCTGCGGCTTGGTGCCGTCGTCGACGAGCTTGACGATGGCGTCGACGCCCATGGAGGCCATCTTGAGCGGGTACTGCTGTGAGGTGGCGCCGATGACGCCTTCCTTGACCGACTGGACGCCGGCGCAGCCACCGTCGACGGACACGATGGTGACGCCCTGCTCCTTGCCCACGGCCTTGAGCGCGGCATACGCACCGACCGCTGACGGCTCGTTGATCGTGTAGACGACGTTGATGTCCTTGCCCTTGCTCAGGCAGGTCTCCATGGCGGTGCGACCGCCGTCCTCGCTGCCGGTGGTGGGCTCGTTGCAGACGATCGTGTAGTCGCCGCCGGAGTAGCTGCCGGAAGCGTCCTCGTCACCGTTGACCTTGGGGTCCTTGGTGTCGATGCCGAGCCCGTTGAGGAAGC
Source organism: Nocardioides sp. (assembly GCA_036506675.1). Taxonomy (GTDB): domain Bacteria; phylum Actinomycetota; class Actinomycetes; order Propionibacteriales; family Nocardioidaceae; genus Nocardioides. The sequence continues at coordinate 7,904 of DASXRJ010000391.1, forward strand.
CCTGGTCGCGGTCGTAGTCGACGCTGACCACCTTGTCGTTGAACAGGTCGAGCAGCGCGATGTTCGCCGGCTGGCCGGCGAGGCTGCCCGCGGTCCACTGCCCGATCAGCTGGCCCGCGTTGTAGTTGTCGGTGGCGAAGGTGATGTCGACGGTGTCGGCCGGGTCGGGCGGGGTGTCCAGCGCGATGACGTAGACGCCGGCGTCCCGGGCGTCTTTGATCGCGGAGTTGACGCCCGGGCCGTTGGGGCTGATCAGGATGCCCTCGTCGCCGCGGGCGATGGCGTCCTCGATCGCGGTGACCTGGCCCTCCTCGTCGCCGTCCTCCTTGCCGGCCGCGATGGTCAGGTCGACGCCGGCCTTGTCGGCGGACTGTTTGGCGCCGTCCTGCATGGCGACCCAGAACGGGTTGGCCGAGTCCTTGGTGATCAGGGTGACCCCGATCTTGCCGTCACTGCTGTCGTCGCCTCCGCAGGCAGCCATCGAGAGGGCGAGTCCGGCGGTGACGGCGCCGACCGCGGTGCGTCGTACGCCGGCGCGAAGTGAGCTGTGCATCGGGTGAACCTTTCGGGTGAGTCTGATTGACAACGTTGTCAAACCATAGGCCACGTGCCATGGTGTGCGTCAAGGGCAAGCGGGCAGAATCCCTCCCAACGCCCTCCCAGCGGATCCGTCTACGACTCGAAAGCAGGTGACCGTGGCCAGCAAGCCCCGCGCGACGATGCGTGAGGTCGCAGCCCTCGCCGGCGTGAGCCTCAAGACGGTGTCGCGGGTGATCAACGACGAGCCCGCGGTCTCCGTCGACGTCCGCGGCCGGGTGCTCAAGGCCGCCGAGCAGCTCGACTACCGCCACAACATGGCCGCCAGCAACCTGCGCCGGAAGGTCGGCCGCACCCGGGTGGTCGGCGCGCTGCTCCAGGATCTCGGGAACAGCTTCTCGAGCTCGTTGCTCCGGGCACTCGAGGATGCCGCGCGCGAGCACCAGACCGCCATACTCGCGGCCAGCCTCGACGAGGAGCCCGACCGCGAGCTCGCGCTGGTCGCCGACCTGGTCTCGCGGCGCGTCGACGGGCTGGTGATCATGCCGGCCAGTGACCGCCAGGACTACCTCGACATCGAGCGCAGGGCTGGCCTGCCCACGGTCTTCGTCGACCGCCGTCCACGGGGGATCGACGCCGACTCCGTGACCGTGGACAACGTCGCGGGCGCCCGTGAGGCGACCGAGCACCTGATCCGGCAGGGGCATCGGCGGATCGCGGTGTTGAGCGACCGGTCGTCGATCCAGACCGCGGCGCTGCGGCTCGACGGCGTACTCGCGGCGCTGGCGACCGCCGGCCTCGAGTCGCGGCCCGACCTGGTCGCCACCGAGCTGCGCAGCGTGGAGGCGGCCGAGGAGGCGCTGCTCGCGATGCTGAGCCGGCCGGAGCCGCCGACCGCGGTCGTCGCACTGCGCAACATCCTCAGCGTCGGCTGCATGCGTGCGCTGCGCCGGGCCGGGCTGACCGGGAAGGTCGCGGTCGTGGGCTTCGACGACTTCCCGATGGCCGACCTGATGGACCTCACCGTGATCCGCCAGAACGTCTCCGAGATCGGCGCCACGGCGGCCCGGCTGCTCTTCGACCGGCTGGGTGGTGACCAGTCGGCGCCGCAGCACATCGTCGTCGAGCACCAGCTGGTGCAGCGCGGCTCCGGCGAGATCGCTCCGGCGTACTGACCCTTGACACCGATCGTCGGTCGCGGAAATCTGAGGCCACGTTGACATCGTTGTCAGTGGGCTCATGTCTAGCGTTCGAACCTTGGTCCGGACCCAGACGGGGCAGTCCTGTCCTCGCGGCCATGCGACGCCTACGTAACGAGTTCACCCGAACAACGCGGTTGGTTGGTTGAGTTCTCTTGAACCGATCAACCGCCTTGTCATCGCCTGGCCAGGGGCCGATCGGGCAGGC
>DASXRJ010000392.1:0-3426 GCA_036506675.1 Nocardioides sp.
TCGACGAGGAGCAGCCAGCTCACGGCCGTCCACGCTTCGCCCTGCGCCAACGCGTCCAACGACGGGTCTGCGTAGGCCACGAAGTAACGGCCGGGCTCGACGTCCGCGATCCGCAGCGGTGGCACCTTCGGGTGCAGGACGAGCTCACCACCGGTGCGGGCGGCCCACTCGGGATGCACGGCGTCGGTGTTGTGCAGGCCACACCCGGCGAGGTTCTCGAGCCACTGGTAGCTGTAGAACCCGCCCCGGTCCGCCCCGACCTGCGCGATCCACGGCCACACCTCGTCGGCCGGCGCCGCCACCTCGATGCCGTGGGTCCACCCCCACCTCGGCCGGTCGATCAGGTCGTCGCCCGGATAGGTGCGATCGTCGTCGGCGTCCATCCCCCACCGGCTGCGCCGGTGACGGTCGAACGGCGTCGCGAGCGCGGCCGCCATCACGGCGACGCCGCGCACCCCGTCCACGACATCGCGCCACCTCCCTCCGGCCACCCGCCCAGACCGACGGTCGCGGCGGGATCGGCGGATCCGCAGGCGCTCCCCGGCGAGCGACGGAGCCGGCACGACCGGCGTGTGCGACGGCAACCGCATCACCCCGGTGTCGCCGGTGCGACCGGTTCACGGTGCCCGAACAGCACCTGACCCACGATCGGGCGCGTCAGCCGCAACAGGTCGCCGGTCAGGTCGACGACCAGATCGTCCATGGTGAGCATCCCGACGAGTTGCTCGCCGGCCACCAGTGGCAGGCGGCGGATCGCGCGATCCTCGAAGACCTTGAGCGCGTCCCGGAGATCGGCGTCGGGGGCCAGGGTGACCAGGTCGGTCGACATCACGGAGTCGACGCGGGCATCGGGGCTCGAGCGTCGGGCGACGGCCCGGACGACGAGATCGCGGTCGGTGACGATCCCGACCGGCCGGCCGTCCGACTCGACGACCACCAGGGCGCCGACGGCGCGGCGATCCATCGTCTCGGCCGCCTCGGTGATCGTGTGATCACAGGCGACAGTGGCAGGGCTCTTGCGCGCCGCCTCGATGGCATGCATGGTGCACCTCCGTGTTCTCGCGGTCGTGTCTGTCGACATCAGCCTGGACGCTCAGGCCCGGTCGCGTCAGAGCCGAAGGTCCCTTCCGGACGGTCGCGTCCGGCACGCCGGTGCGCCGACGCCAGCCGGTCGATCAACGCGCTGGGGGGTGGCGATCGAGTCGAGGTGCTCGACCGACATCAGCGGCCGAAGCGAAACGAGTCCAGTGCCTTGGAACCGGCCTCGAGTACCTGCTCGGCACTGAGGCGGTGGAGCTTGGACCGCTCGATGAGCCGGAGCTCCACCGGCACGAGCGCCGCATGCTGGACGCGCGCAAGGTCCTCAGCCGTCGTCGCCTTGGCGAGCAGGTGGCCGGCCACGAGCCGTTCGGTCGCCATCCAGGGCGGCTGCCCTGAGGACGGGTGAGCGACCCGGTCGGGACCGGCGCTCTCGACCAGTCGGACCAGCGCCGGGCGGTCGGCGTGTGCGAGCCGGTTGAGCACCGCCCACGCCGGCACCGTCTGGCCGGCGCCGACGAAGTGATCGACCAACCGGCCCTCGAGGAACGCCGCGACCTCGCCGGCGAGATCGGGATCCGGCCCGGCACGAGACCCGATCAGCCCGTCACCCTGATCGCTCCTCGGGCGGCGTCGCCAGAAACGCGCGAACGTCATCACCGCAAAATTCGCGCGCGTGGGGCCGTCATGACAGGGTCGTTCGGCCCCCCTTCGCCGGCATCGCCCGGATCAGGTCGTGGGGGTCGCTGAGTTCGCTCACAGTCGTGAGTCCTCACCCATCCGGACGAAACGATGCGAAGCTTGCTGTTCAGTCGAGCTCCCGGATCTCCCCGGTCGTCAGGAACCAGGCCTGCTCGGCGATGTCCACCGCGTGGTCGGCTGCTCGTTCGAGATAGCGGGACACCTGGAACATCCGCAGCGCCCACTCCAGCCGTCGGGAGTCGCCGCCAAGACCGAGCACATGGCCGACCATCCCCCGGTTGAGTGCGTCGACGCGGTCGTCCTGCCGGGTGAGTTGCTCACACCAAGCCTGGTCGCGCTGGATGAACGCTTCCACGGCCTGATCGGTCATCGCGATCGCGATCTCGCCCATCTCCTGGACACCGCCGAGGATGTCGCCGTCGCCGGGTAGCCCCATCGACGATCGTGAGGCGGTGGCGACGTCGACCGCCATGTCGCCGATGCGCTCGAGGTGCAGAGCCACCTGCATCAGCCCAACGACGAGACGGAGGTCCGACGCCACGGGCTGTTGACGACCGATGATGTCGACGGCGTGCCGTTCGATCCGCTGGTAGGCGGCGTCGATGCGGTCGTCGTCGGCGATGACTCTCTCGCAGAGCGCGACGTCAGCGCTGAGCAGTGCACCGACGGACCGTTCGAGCGAGGTGGCCGCCTGCGTGGCCATCCTCCGCATCTCCTCTTCGAGGGCGTCGAGATCGTCATGGAACTTCGTCCGGTGCTCGACCGCCGGGGGTGCCGGTCGAGGGGACGGTCGGGGGCGTTTGAGCAACCGGATCATGGTCCTCACCTTTCGGCCGGCGGAAACGATCACGGCAATCGTCCGCCCGGTGATCGAGCGGCGGCCAGGGCCGAAGGTCACCGGCGTTGCAGGATCGGCATCGTTGCGCTGGTCGGCTCTCCATCGGCGTCACGCGGCGGCCCCAGCGCATGCCCGGCCCGGAGGGGCGGAGACGACCAGCACCGGCATCGTGCGACGACATGCACACTCCGACCTCACCCGCGACCCCGGTCGACCTCGGCGTCTATGTCCGCATCGGTGATCGGCCGGTGCATGAAGACCTCCCAAGCGTGGAGCACCAGGCCCGCTCCCCAGGCGCCCAACACCCAGGCCGGCCAGAAGTACCCGGCACCTGTGAGCGCCCAGACCCCGATGAGGAACGCGTTGACGACGACGTAGGCGACGACGTGTGAGCCGAAGTCACGTCGGGTCTGCAACCGCATGCGCGCCCGCTCCCGGTCGGAGACGGTGGAGGGCCCGGACCCGACCTCTGCGCCGGTCTCTGTGTCCGACATTCCCATGGCACACCTCTCTTTCCGCGATTGCCCTACACCTGCGGCGGCCGTGCCGAGACGACCGCTCCGGCTCCTTCACGGTGTGCCCCACTGGCTGCCGACACAAGGGGCCAAGGTCCCGACCTGGCGCCAGCGCAGCGAACGTCCGATCATGGGACCTTCGGTCAACCCCGACGCCGTCGGCCCGGCTCGACGGGCCATCGCCCGCGCCGAACGGCTGCTGCTCGGTGCCGCCAGGCAGCCCGGAGACGGGCACATCCTCCGTGACAGTCACCAGCACCGCTAGTGGTGAGCAGCTCCGACGATGGCCGCCAGGTCGACCAGCCGGCTGGTGTAGCCCCACTCGTTGTCGTA
>DASXRJ010000393.1:0-2971 GCA_036506675.1 Nocardioides sp.
GCGCGCCGTCGCCCGGAGCTCGGGGCACCTGACGATCCGGTACGACGCCGGGATCGCGGCGAGCTGCTCGGCGTACCAGACCGGGTTGCTGGTGCTGCCGACCAGGCGGGTGGTCACGGCGTCGAGCGGCTCGAGTCGTCCGAGGGTGCGGGGCAGGCAGGACGCCAGGGTTTCGATGGGCGCTTCGACGACGACCTCGACGTCGTACTCCCATCCGACGGCGAGATGCTCCTCCAGCATGGCGACCGGGTCGAGGTCGGCGGGTGGGCTGAAGGTGTCGTCGAGCACGTCCACACCGCGGACCCGGTCGATCCGGTACGCCCGCCGGGCGTCGCTGCGGTGGGACCGGCACAGCAGGTACCAGCGGCCGTGGCGAACGACGACCGCCCACGGGTCGACCTCGACGAGCCACTCCGACCCGGCCTCGGAGCGGTAGCCGAGCCGCACCCGCCGGTGGTTCGAGCAGGCCTGCACGAGCGCCGACGTGGTCGCCGGGTCGGGCCGGGCGGCGGCGCGGTCGGGAGCGGGCGCCGTGGTCCTACGGACGGCCTCGGCCTGCGCGGCCACCGGCTCCGGCAGCGCCCGCACGATCTTGCCGAGCGCGCTGCCGACCGGGTCGGTTGGATCGCTCGCGTCGTGGTGGCCGTCGAGCACGGCCATGACCAGCCCGAGGGCCTCGGAAGCGCTGAACATCAGCGGCGGAAGCCGCAGGCCCCGGCCGACGCGGTAGCCGCCGTACGGCCCGCGGACGGACTCGATCGGGATGCCAGCCTCGCGCAAGATGCCGACGTAGCGCCGCGCTGCCCGCTCGGAGACGCCGAGCTTGTCGGCGAGCCGGTCTGCGGTGATGCCCGGGCTGCCCTGGACGAGTTCGAGGGCCAGTAGGGCGCGTGCCGTAGGACTCGCGTTGGTATTCACGGCCTGTCGCCACCAATCCGGAAGCACAACGTCCGGAATGGACCCTAGCGTGCCGAGCATGACCGAGGACACCCTTCCGGACACAGTTCCGGACACAGTTCTGGACACAGTTCTGGACACCGTTCTGGACACCGCGATTTCCGAACCGTCGATGACGGCGGGTGAGGTCGAGATGCAGCTCTTCGCGCTGGAGCGCTCCCGCGCGCAGTTCGCCTGGAAATGCGGCGGCCTGGACGCGGCCGGCCTGCGCAAGCCGCATCCGCCGTCGGCGATGACCCTGGGCGGCCTGCTCAAGCATCTCGCCCTCGTCGAGGACCAAAATGTCTCCATCGCGCTGACCGGGCAGCCGCTCGGTGCGCCCTGGGACGCGGTGGACTTCGAGGCCGAGCCCGACTGGGAGTGGCGGTCGGCGGTCGACGACTCGCCCGAGGATCTCTACGCGCTCTGGCGCGGCGCCGTGCAGCGGTCGCGCGCCGCATGGGCCGAGGCGCTGGAAGACGAGGATCTGGACCGGCCGTCGAAATTCACCACTCCGTCCGCCAGGTCGCCCAACCGCCGCCGGTTCCTCGTCGATCTGCACGACGAGTACGCGCGCCATGTCGGGCACGCCGATCTCCTGCGCGAGGCGGTCGACGGCCTGGTCGGCGAGGATCCGCCGCAGCGATGACGGCTATACGGGCCGGGCAACTGACCATCGTCGCGGCCAACGAGGCGTCGTGGGACGACCTCGCCGCGATCTTCGGCACCGCCGACTACGCGGGCCGGTGAGCGCAGCACCGGCACCCCTCCCGCACCCCTGGTACCGATCAGGCGAGGGATGTCGGTCGTGCGTGTGATGCTCACGTCGTGAACGTCACGTTCGACGCCGAGCTCTGGCTGTGGGACGCCCGGCGAGCCGACAGCTGGACCTTCGTGAGCCTGCCCGAAGAGGTATCCGCGGAGATCCGCGACTGGGCCAACGCCACGCCACGTCGTGGCTTTGGGTCGTTGCGGGTCCGAGTCACGATCGGCAACAGCACGTGGCCGACATCGATCTTTCCCGACGGCGCGCGGGACTGCTACGTGCTGCCGATAAAGAGGGCGGTGCGCAAGGCCGAAACGCTGAGTGCGGGCGATATCGCCACGGTGATCGTTGAGCTGGTCGACATCTGACGGGCCGCGCCGTCCGCCGTTCTCGGTCGGGCCCTGGTTAGCCGCCTAGGCGACGAAGATGCAGAAAGGGTGACCGGCCGGGTCGGCGTATACGCGCAGCGGCTCGTCGGGGTCATCACTGCGATCCCGCAGCAGCCGCCCACCGAGGCGCAGCACGCGTTGGTGCTGCACATCCAAGTCCTCGACCGATGTCACTGTGATGTCCAAGTGCAGTTGCTGTGGTACCGGGCCGTCCGGCCAGGTCGCTTCCAACAGCTGATCGACCTGCTGGAAGGCCAGCTGGGGGACGCCGTCCGGGGTCCTCAGCACCAGCCAGTCGCGGCCGTGCTCATCAACTCGCCCCGGCTCTGGCGGCTCATCACCCGGCCGGTAGACCAGCCCGAGCAGGCGTCGGTAGAACTCCGCCAGGGCTCTGGCGTCAGCGCAGTCGAGCACCACCTGCCGCAGACTCGGGACGCTCTCCCGGTCGACCACGTCGATCACCCCGGCCATTCTGCACCGCGGCAGTCTCGGACGCACGAGGGCCGGACCGAAGGCCGCCACGCGAGGCGCTGGGGCCCATCGCCAGCAATGATGGTTCCATGGCAGAGCGCAATGTCCTCGGCGGCGACCTCGAGCCGTGTGGCACCGACCCGATGACCGGGTTCTTTCGCGATGGCTGCTGCAGCACCGGCCCGGAGGACCTCGGAAGTCACACCATCTGCGCGGTCGTCACGGCCGAGTTTCTGGAACACCAGCGCAGCATCGGCAACGACTTGTCGACCCCGCGGCCGCAGTACCGCTTTCCGGGCCTGGTGCCGGGCGATCGCTGGTGCGTGACCGCGGTGAACTGGGCTCGGGCCTACAGCGACGGCGTCGCCGCACCGGTGGTGCTGGCCGCCACCAATGAGGCGGTGCTGCA
>DASXRJ010000394.1:0-17941 GCA_036506675.1 Nocardioides sp.
GACCACGATCGCAGCGATGACCAGCCACCCCTCGGCCGCCCACGACATCGCCAGGAAGGTGAACAGCGCCGGCGCCCAGCGGGAGCCGAGCGCACCGGAGACCTCGGCCACGCCTTGATATTCACCGCGCCGCCGCGGGTCCATCAGCTCCGCATGGAAGGCCCACATCGCACCGGAGATGAAGAGCTCCGCGCCGGTCACGGTCACGTGGCCCAGCCAGACCAGCAGCACCGTCACGAGGCCGACCGTGGAGTGGGTGAGCATCGTGATCAGGCACGACACGACGAAGAAGCCCGACGAGATCCACACGTAGCGCATCGCGTCGTGCAGGTTGTGCACGCCCTTGGACGTGTACGCCGGCAGGAAGATGCACAGCACCGTGTTGGTGCCGAAGAGCCAGGCCAGCAGCACGTGGGGAGCGTCGGTGGCCTCGACCAGCCAGAGCGGGATCACGATGTTGAGGAGCACCTGGTTGGTCCACAACGTGCCCGTGAAGAAGGAGGCCAGCAGCCACCCTCTGTTGCGAAGGGGGCCGGGACCGGCCGGCCGCTCCCGACGTTCGCCGCTGGCCACCCGGAGATCGTGCGGCGCGGCCGGCAGCCGACCGATCCACAGCGCGTTGGCCACCATCAGCGCGGCGGTGAACAGCGGCGTCCAGCGGATCACGGTCAGGCTGTCGGTCGCCAGCGCGGCCCCGCCGATCAGCGCGCCGAGCGTGAAGCCCACGTTGAGCGACGAGTACATGTAGGCCTGGGTCTCGACCCGTTCCTTCGGAGGGAGTACGTCGAGCACATACGCGCCATGGCTGGCGTTGCCGAGTGAGTCGAAGAGGGCGAAGACGAGGCCGAACAGGACGTACTCGGTGAACGACCCGATGAACGGCAGCACGCAGAAGCAAAAGGCCCGGCAGAACGCCGAGAAGGCCCAGACCCGCTTCGGGCCGAGCCGGTCGACGATCCGGCCCGCCGGATAGGCGAACAGGAACTCCGCCACGCCCACGATCGTGATCGCGAGGCCGACCCGCGCGGCCGACATGCCGACGACCTGGGTCAGGAAGACCGCGCTGCCGGTGTTGAAGGCACCGTCACCGGTCGAGAAGAGCATCGACTGGGTGGCCAGCCGACGGGACAGGGGAGTGGGCGGGATCAGCCGGCGCAGGAACCCGCGCCGATCGTCCGAGACTAGGGAGGTCATCACTCCCCAGTCTCGATGCGACCACCGACAATTGTCGCTCGATTTTTTGGCGCCCCGTCAGAGTCGCTGGAAGACCCAGCTCTGGCCAAACAGGTTGCAGTCGTTGGTGACGACGTCGCCCTGCTGCCACAGCACGTCGCCGTGGAGCGCATGCACGAGCCGGAGGCGCGGCGCCTGGACGACCACCCGCGCGCCGTTCGCGCACGAGCCGGCGTCGCCGTCGCTGGTGAGCACCAGCCGCCGACCGTCGAGCGCCCAGCCCCCCGAGTCCGTGGGGTGTCCTGCGCCGACGTTCCCCTCCGGATAGTAGGCGTAGCCTCCGTCGGGATTGATGACCACGAGCTCCTGGCCGCTCGCTGCGGGGAGCCATACCCCCACCAGATCCGTGCCTTCCACGGGCGCCGTCCACCCCTGAGCGGGCGCGGCCGAGTCGAAGGCCCGCGAACGGACGGGCTCCACGCGCTCCCAGGTGGCTGGTGCGGGATCGGCGCCAGGGCTGGTGTTGACCGTGTGCAAGGTGCCGTCGGGCATCAGGGCCTGCGCCCAGGCCGGCGTCCAGTCGAGCTGGTTGCGATAGACCTTGGTCGAGAACTGGTAGCCGTCGAGCTCGAACGAGCCGGACATGGGTGGCTCGTCGAGCGTCTCATGCCAGCCAGGGTTGCCGGCGAGGTCGGTGCCCTCCCAGTCGTAGGCGAAGGTGCCGTCGGCCTGGACGACCATGACCTGGGTGAACGTGCCGCTGCGCTGCTGCCAGATCCCAGCCATCGACTCGGCCGTCGGCGGGGTCCCTCCCTCCAGCCACAGGTCGGGCGCAGGCGGCGGCGCGACGGGTGGAGGCGCAGAGCCCTGCTTGTTCCCGGTCAGGCTGGCCACGGTCACCCCCGCCACGAGGAGTACGGCGGCCGCGACGGCGGCCAAGACCATCCGGCGCCTCTTGGGCGCAGGAGTCAGGTTCTTCTCGAGCCGGTCCCGGGCGTCGAGAACATCGTTGTCGGTCACGGTGATACCTCCGGTGAGGGCCTGGAGGGCATCGATGACGCGCTGCTCGTCGTAGCTGTTCATCGCGTCCCCTCCAGAACGGTGTGCAGGGAACGGAGGCCCCGATAGGCATGGCGCTTGACGGCGCCGACGCTGATCCCCAGGGTCTCCGCGGTCTCCGCCACCGTGAGCTCGAACAGGTACCGGCAGGCCACGACCTCGCGCTGGCGCGGCGGCAGCTGCCGCAGCGCCTGGGCGAGCTTCTGGTTGTCCTGGTGGACGGTGACTGCCTGGTCGCTGCCCTCGACGGGCGGGGGCACGACATGCAGGTCGGCAAGGGTGCGGGTCCTGATCCGGTCGCGAATGCCGGAGCGGCATCGGTTGAGCACGGCAGAACGCAGGTAGGGCTCCGCAGCCGCCGGATCACGCAGTCGATCCCAGTGGCGGAACAGTGACACGAACGCGTCCTGGACGGCGTCCTCGGCCCCGTCGCGCGACCCGAGCATCGCGACGGCCACCCTCAGCAGGGCTGCGTAGTGCCGGCGGAACAGCACGTCGACGGCCTTCTCGGCGGTCATCCCGACCTCAGGCCGGGCCACGTGCAGAGGAGCCCTTCCGGTCAACCGGTCCATCGACGCCTCCGGGACTGTTGATGTCACCTCAGGGAGTCGCAGAAACTCCGTTCAGGTTGACACCGCTCGGCACTCCGGTCACCTGGTCTAGACCGCCCAATGGTCGGTGCGGCTCAGCGAGCGGTCAGACCGGGACGAGCTCCACGGCGCCCACGGCGTACCTGGCCAGGACGGTCCGCGCCACCTCCGGGTGGGCGCCCAGCGGCTCGGACACCGCCACCGCGCCGGCCTCGACGGCGAGCTCGGCGGCCCGGTCCGGCAGGAAGCCCGGCGCCAGGAACAGCGACGCCACCGCGATGTGCCGCTTGCCCTGGGCCCGGAACGCCCGCACGGCCTCGCCGGTGGCAGGCGGAGCGGCCGAGGCGAACGCGGCCGTCACCGGCAGCTTGTGGTGGGTGCCCCACACCCGGGCCAGCCGGGCCACCGACTGGTTGGCGAGCGGGTCGGACGAGCCGGCAGCAGCCAGCACGAGCGCGTCGAGCTCGCGCACCCGGGCGGCCCGCAGGGCCTCGCGCATGCGTACGTCGAGCACCTCGAGGAACGCCGTCTCCAACCCGAGCACCTTCGTCGCGCGGATCCGCAGTCCCTCGTGTCGGGCCTGGGCAGCCGCGATCGCCGTCGGTACGTCGACCTTGGCGTGGAACGCCTCCGTCAACAGCAGCGGTACGACGACGATCTCGTCATGACCGGCGCGGACCAGCCGGTTGACCACCGTGTCGAACGACGGTCGGGACAGGTCGAGAAACGCGGCCTCGATGCGGAGGTCGGGGCGCATGGCCTTGACCTCCGTGACGAGCGCCGCGATGGTCTCGGCGGACCGAGGGTCGCGGCTTCCATGAGCCAGGGCAACCAGTGCAGGAGCAGCCATTTAGAGAGGCCTCCCTTCGGTGATGAGGGTGGAACGGCCGACGACGTTGTCGGTGGTTTCGAGCCGGCGCGGCCGGGTCGAGGTCTGGTGGGCGGTCATGAGTGGATCCCGCATTCGGTCTTGTTGGTGCCGGCCCAACGGCCGCTGCGCGGGTCCTCCCCGGGGGCGACCCGGCGCGTGCACGGCCAGCAGCCGATCGACGGGTAGCCGTCGTACACGAGCGGGTTGACGAGTACGCCGTTCTCGGCGATGTACTGCTCGACCTGCTCGTCGGACCAGCGGGCCAGGGGCGAGACCTTGACCTTGCCCTTCTTGGCGTCCCAGCCGACGACCGGCGCGATCACCCGGTTGTGGGTCTCGGCCCGGCGCAGGCCGGTCGCCCACGCGTCGTACCCGTCGAGCGACTCCTTGAGCGGCGCCACCTTGCGCAGCGCGCAGCACAGGTCGGGGTCGCGGGCGTAGAGGTCCTTGCCGTGCTCTGCGTCCTGCTCGGCCACGGTCTGCTTGGGGGTGATCGTGATCAGGTTGACCGGCATCGTGTGCTTGACGGCGTCGGCGGTGCCGAGCGTCTCCACGAAGTGGTAGCCGGTGTCGAGGAAGACCACGTCGATGCCGGGCGCGACCTTCGACGCCAAGTGTGCGAGTACGGCGTCGCCCATCGACGAGGTGATGCAGAAGCGGGCACCGAAGGTGGCCACGGCCCACTCGATGATGTGCTCGGCGGGCGCCAGCTCGAGCTCGGCGCCCACGTGGGACACGATCTCGCGAAGCTCCTCGGGCGTGCGCCCCTCGGTGTGGGAGCCCTTGAAGTTGCGGGCGGCCGTGGTGGTAGCTGCGGTCATGGGGCGACTCCCTCGTCGTGGCTGGCACCGGGCCGGATCAGGCCGAGCATCTTCACTGTGAAGGCGCGCAGGCACTCCCGGCATTCCCACCCTCCGGGGACGGCCCCCTCGCCGGCAGGGTCCGCCGCCTCGTGCGGGAAGAGGTTCTCTCCGCCGCAGAAGGGGCAGTGGAAGGGCACCGCGCGCTCAGTCATCAGACGACCTCGAGGGCCTTCTCGCCACGGAGGTAGCTCTCGTCGGCACGCGCCGCCCAGGTCGCGAACGACTCGCCGTCGGCACGGTCGGCCAGGTAGCCGCTGACCACGTTGGTGATGTAGTCGTCGAGCTCGGCGCTGGTGACCTTGTGGGCGCGCAGCTTGCGGCCGAAGTTGGCACCCAGCCCCAGGGCGCCGCCGAGGTGCACCTGGAAGCCCTCGACCTGGTTGCCGTCGGCATCGAGGACCAGCTGGCCCTTGAGGCCGATGTCGGCGACCTGGGTGCGGGCGCAGGCGTTGGGGCAGCCGTTCACGTTGACCGTGATCGGGGTGTCGAGCTCGGGGAACCGCTTCTCGAGCTCGGTGACCAGCGCCTGGGCGCGGGCCTTGGTCTCGACGATGGCGAGCTTGCAGAACTCGATGCCGGTGCAGGCCATCGTGTTGCGCCGCCAGTTGGACGGCGTCGAGGTCAGACCGATCGCCTCGAGGTCGGCGGTGAACGCGTCGACCCGGGCGCCGTCGACGCCGAGCACCACGAGCTTCTGGTACGCCGTCAGCCGGGCGCCGACGGCGTCGTACTTCTCGACCAGGTCGGCCAGGGCGGAGAGGATCGTGCCGTTGATCCGGCCCACGACCGGAGCGGCGCCGATGTAGAACTTGCCGTCCTTCTGCTCGTGTACGCCGATGTGGTCGCCGGCGCGCTCGGGAGTCGCCGGGGACTCGCAGTCGATGAGCTCGCGGTGGAGGTACTCGGTCTCGAGGATCTCGCGGAACTTCTCCACACCCCAGTCGGCGACCAGGAACTTCAGCCGGGCCTTCGAACGCAGCCGGCGGTAGCCGTAGTCACGGAAGATGCCGGCGACGCCCTCCCAGGCGTCGGCCACCTCGTCGAGTGGGATCCAGACTCCCAGCTTCTTGGCGAGCATCGGGTTCGTCGACAGCCCGCCGCCCACCCACAGGTCGAAGCCGGGGCCGTGCTCGGGGTGGACGGTGCCCACGAAGGAGATGTCGTTGACCTCCGGCGCGACGTCGTGGCTCGGGTGCCCGGTCAGCGCGGTCTTGAACTTGCGCGGCAGGTTCGAGAACTCGGGGTTGTTGATCGCGCGGCGCTTGATCTCGGCCAGCGCCGAGGAGCCGTCGATGATCTCGTCCTTGGAGATGCCGGCGACGGGGGAGCCGAGGAAGGGCCGAGGCGAGTCGCCGCAGGCCTCGATGGTGGTCAGGCCGGCACCCTCGAGGCGCTCCCAGATCGACGGGACGCTCTCCACCTCGATCCAGTGGTACTGGATGTTGTTGCGGTCGGTGATGTCGGCGGTGTCGCGGGCGTACGCCGTCGACACCTCGCCGAGGGCGCGGAGCTGCTCGGTGCCGAGGATCTGGCCGTCGGTGCGCACCCGCATCATGAAGAAGCGGTCGTCGAGCTCCTCCTCCTCGAGCATCGCGGTCTTGCCGCCGTCGAAGCCGGGAGCGCGCTGCGTGTACAGGCCCATCCAGCGGAAGCGGCCACGCAGGTCGGCGGGGTCGATCGAGTCGAAGCCACGCTTGCTGTAGATGCCGAGGATGCGGCCGCGCACGTTGAGGGGGTTGTCGTCCTTCTTGGACTGCTCGTTCTTGTTCAGCGGCTCGCGGTAGCCGAGTGCCCACTGTCCCTCGCCGCGCTTGGGGCGGGGACGGGCGGACGGGGTACGGGCGGGGGCCTGCTCGTTCATGGTCTTCCTGTCAGGGAGGAGACGCTCGATGCGCGGGTCCCGACGTCCGCTTCGTTGGGTGCGTCGGGTTGGCCTGCGACCGGCGCCCGGGTTCAGTGGTGTTCTGGTCGGGCGGTCGCGCCCGGTGGTGCGGGGCGACTCGGTCAGCGGGGCCAACACATCATGCTGCGCGTGCGGCCGAGGTCTACGTGGCGGCGTACCACGAGCCAGGCGTGCGTTGCAGCGATGTTCATGGACAGGAGTCTCACGTCTCGGACGGCGTACTCACAAGTTGAAATCTTATGATGTGAGATGCCCGTCCGTGATTTGGTACGTCGGGTGGTCGCGCTGGGCGCGTAAACCCCGAGATCGCCGCCGGCTACGCGGGCAGCCGGCCTCGAGCCGGCGTACGTCCAGGACTGAGTGTGAGGGAGGACACAGGGTGGCCGCCGGCGCTCAGAAGGGGTCAACGCCGACGCTGACGCCCGACCCGGCGGCCGGGGCGAGGTGCCCCGGCCGCCGGAGAGGCGTTCACCGGTGGTGCTCATGACCTACTTGAAGGCGAAGACCGCCGAGTGCGTGCTGCCGTCGTCCAGCGTCAACGTGAGCACCCGACAGGTCTTCGCCCACGTCGCGCTGGTCTTCCAGACGTAGTTGTAGACGTCGGAGGTCGCGTCGTAGTGCAGCCCGCTGGTGCTGGTCGTCGTCTCCTCCACGAGGTCGGTCGGTGCGCTCGTGTCGCAGTCGACCTGGACGGAGCTCGGCGACCCGGTGGCGAGGACCTCCAGGCCTCGGTCGCCGCCCAGGCTGAACTTCACCGGGATCGACTGCCCGGCGGTGGCCTTGTTGATCACCGGCGGGTTGTCGACCGGCGCCAGGAAGCCGGTGAACGGCCAGGTCGCCGTGCCGTCGCCCTCGGTCACGCCGTCCCGGTCCTCGGTCGGCCAGCCCGGGGTGTCGTCGCACATGTCGCCGATCCCGTCGCCGTCGTAGTCCTCCTGGCCCTGGTTGTCGACGCCAGGGCAGTTGTCCTGGCCGGCGGGGGTCTCATCGCCGTCGTCGGTGATGCCCAGGTGCGTGGTCGCGACGCTGCTGCGGCCCGCCGAGTCGGTGACGCGCAGCGCCATCGACCCCGAGTACGCCGTCGCGAACGTGTGCTCGACCGTGGCCGTCGTCGTGGTCTGGTCGTAGGCGCCGTCCCCGTCGAAGTCCCACTCGTAGCTCGCCGGGACACCGGAGTTGGCGTACGACCCCGACCCGTCGATCTCGATGGTGTCTCCGACCTGGCCGACATAGGGGCCGTTGATCCACGCGTAGGGCTTCCCGAGCGCGGTCTGCAGCGCCTCCAGCAGCGCCCCCGGTACGTCGGCCGAGGTGTTGGTGTCGACGCGGATGCCACCGGTCTCGGTGAGCACCCGGGTGAGGCTGGCGTCCGCGGCGTACCCGGTGTCGACGAGGTAGACCTCGGCCGGGTCGACGGCGTACGCCCGGTCGATCACGGTCTGCGCGGTGTAGCCCGAGACCGGCTCCGGGTCGTGCGGGGGAGCGTCGGCGAGCACGACGACGACCTTCTTGACGCCCGGGCGCCAGGGCAGGTCGAGGCCGGCCATGATCCCCGAGTACATCGACTCGGGCCAGTCGCCGCCGCCGTTGACCGTGACGCCGTTGAGCGAGGACTTGATGGTGGTCGCGTCCGAGGTGAAGCCCTGGTCGACGCGGGCCGGGTAGTCGCTCGGGTCGCCGGTCCAGGCCGGCTGGTCGCGGTAGGTGACCAGCGCGAACCGGGCGCTCGTGGTGACGCCGGCGACCTGGTCGACCAGCGAGGTGGCGTACTGCCGCATCGCGTCGATGCTGGACCACATCGAGCCCGTGGTGTCGAGCACGAAGACGACGTCGATGTCGCCGCCCGCGCCGACGGTCCCGGCGCCGGCCCCGTAGTCACCGCCCTGGCTGAGCAGCTGGGCGTACTCGTAGTGGCCGATCGGGTTCATGTGGTACCACTCGAGCTTGATCTTGGTCTGCAGCAGCTCCCAGATCCAGCCGTCGGGGTTGCTGTCCGACACGGCGCCGTCCGGCTCGTGCCCCCCGAACCACTGAGGTACGCCGGTCAGGTGCATCACCTGGCCGGGGTGGCCGAGGTTGGCGTCGGCGACGATCGCGTCCTGGGCGATGTCGCCCTCGACTCCGAGCGCGCGCACCCCGTCGGCGGCGGCGTACGTGTACCTGTTGAACCAGCCGTCGGTGAGGTCGTAGCCGTTGTCGAGCGCCAGCAGCGGATACCCACCGAGTACGACGCGGGCGTCCTCACGCAGCCCGTTGGACCGCATCCGGTCCACGATGTCGAGGACCCGCTGGTGCACGGCGGGCAGGAGCTGCCGGGCGGCGTTCACCTGGTCCTCGCAGTCGTGCGCGCTCCGCGAGAACGGCACGAAGCACTGCTTGACGATGTCGGAGAAGCCGATGTCGTTGCCGCCGATGGTGAACAGCACCAGGTCGGTGTCCGGACCGATCGCGTCGACCTGGGCCCTCAGATGGCGCGTGCACGTGTAGTAGGTCTGACCCATCGCGACGCCGTTGATCTCGTAGGTCCAGTACTCCTCGTCGGCGTAGTTGTGGGTGTTGCACGGGTCGAGCGCCTTGAGCTGGTCGATCGGCTCCGGGTCGCCGCTGCCGGTCGTGGGGAAGAAGCCGCCGCCGGTCTCATCCATCTTGCGGTCGTTGAGCACGTCCGCCGCGACCGCGCCCGAGCAGGCCCGGTTGAGGAAGGTGACCTCGTAGCCCGAGCTCTGCAGGTAGTCGACGTACTGCTCGGCCCAGTTGGACTTGCTGCGATAGCAGTCCTTGGGCCCGTAGTAGTCGCGGTCGCCGTTGGCGTCGCGCGCGCCGTTGCCGGCGGAGTACGAGTCGCCGAGCAGCACGATCTTGAGTGGGCTGGCCTCGAAGCCCGCGGCCGAGGCCGGCGTACTCGACAGTGGTACGGCGAGCCCCAGACAGATGAGCAGGGCGCTGACGCCAAGGGTCGCGAACAGACGGACGTGTCTCATGATTTCCCCCGAGTAGGTGGTTAGTTGCGTGCGGTGATGTAGACGAACAGCGCCGGCTCGCCCTCATAGGGCGCGACGGTGATCAGCAGGTCGGCGGTGACCCCGCCGACGTTCTTGGAGGCCTCGAAGGCGCGCGGGCGGGTGGTCCCCGCCGCCCAGCCGTGGTGTACGGCGAGCGCGCCGGCCGCGTCGACGAGCTTCTGTGCCTCGACGCCGGAGAAGGTGAACCGGCGGGTGATCGCTGCATGCACGGGCTTGCCGAGCGTGGTGCCCTCGGGCGTCTCGATCTCGTCCGCGAGGTCGGTGTGTGCGAACGTCACACTGGCCATCGGGTCCGCCTCGAGCGCGTCCAGCTTGGGGTGGTCCGCGCCGCAGCCGCCGAGCCCGAAGAGCGCGGCCATCCCGAGCCCGAGCAAGAGCGGTTTGCGTGTGCCTCCGAGACGTGTGCATCCGAGAATGGACATCCGGGGTCCTCCCTGACCATCGGTGTCCAGCACGCTAGGGCCGCGACGGGCCGGTCCGGCACCGCCGATCGGGTGCATTTCGATAGGCCGCCCGGGCCACTCCCAGGACCCACAACCGGTAGGCGAACCGGGTCCGATCGGGCGCGCATCCGCGCAAGGTCGCCCGAGGAGTCATCTCAGGGTCCTGCGCTCGGAGGACTGTCGGCCCTGCCTGTACGGCACGAGGGCCAATAGTTTTCGGGGTGTGAGCAAGGTCGAGGAGTACGCCGCAGAGCTCGACGCGCTGGACCGCACGGCGTGGCCGGCGTACCTCACCGAACGCTCGGGCCTGCCCGGCCCCCGCGGCAACATCGAGCTCGGCCAGGCGGTCGCCGACTCGGGTGTTCTCGCCACGTTCGACGCGCTGATCGCCTCTGACGACGAGTACCTCACCTTCTGTGGTGTCGTCGGCCTCGGGGCGGTCCTGGCCGCGGGCGACCGCGCCGTCGAGGTCCGGCTGCGGAGGCACGCCGCCGACGGTCGTTGGCGGGTGCGGGAGGGGGTGGCGATGGCGCTCCAGCGACTGGGTGACGCCGACCTGCCGCGCCTGCTCGCGCTGGTCGACGACTGGGTCGAGGATCCGGATCCGCTGGTCCAGCGCGCTGCGGCGGCGGCGATCTGCGAGCCGCGGCTGCTCCGGACGCCCCGTGCCGCGGCCGTCGCGGTTGACGTGTGCCGGCGCGCGACGGCGTCGCTTGCCGCGCGGCCGCCCACCGAGCGGCGTGACCCGGATGTCCGCGCCCTGCGGCAGGGGCTGGGCTACTGCTGGAGCGTGGCCGTGGCCGCCGACCCCGTGCCGGGCCTGGCCGCGTACGCCGACCTCGAGGGCGCCGCCGACGACGCCGATGTCGCCTGGATCGTCCGGGAGAACCGCAAGAAGAAGAGGCTCGCTAGGCTGTCGCCATGACTGACTCCCTCACTCCCGCAACGGCAGAGCTGGCCAGCGGCGCCTACCGGCAGGCGCTGGAGGTCATCGCCTCGGTCGAGCCGCGGATCGCCGACGCCACCCGCCAGGAGCTCGCCGACCAGCGCGCCTCGCTCAAGCTGATCGCGAGCGAGAACTACGCGTCGCCGGCGGTGCTGCTCACGATGGGCACCTGGTTCAGCGACAAGTACGCCGAGGGAACGATCGGTCACCGCTTCTACGCCGGCTGCAGGAACGTCGACACGGTCGAGTCACTGGCCGCCGAGCACGCGCGCGAGCTGTTCGGCGCGCCGTACGCCTATGCGCAGCCGCACTCCGGCATCGACGCCAACCTGGTCGCGTACTGGGCGATCCTCGCGCACCGGGTCGAGACCCCCGGCCTCGAGAAGCTGGGCGCGAAGAACGTCAACGAGCTGTCGGAGGCCGACTGGGAGTCGCTGCGGCACGAGTTCGGCAACCAGCGGCTGCTCGGCATGTCGCTCGACGCGGGCGGCCACCTCACGCACGGCTTCCGACCCAACATCAGCGGCAAGATGTTCCACCAGCAGCAGTACGGCACCGACCCGAAGACGGGCATCCTCGACTACGACGTGGTGCGGGCCAAGGTGCGCGAGTTCAAGCCGCTGGTGCTGGTCGCGGGCTACTCGGCGTACCCGCGGCGGGTGAACTTCGCGAAGATGCGCGAGATCGCCGACGAGGTCGGCGCCACCCTGATGGTCGACATGGCGCACTTCGCCGGCCTGGTCGCCGGCAAGGTCTTCACCGGCGACGAGAACCCGGTGCCGTTCGCGCACATCACCACCACCACGACGCACAAGTCGCTGCGCGGCCCGCGCGGTGGTCTGGTGCTCGCGCAGGAGGAGTACGCCGCCGACGTCGACCGCGGCTGCCCGATGGTGCTCGGCGGCCCGCTCTCGCACGTGATGGCCGCCAAGGCGGTCGCGCTGGCCGAGGCCCGGCAGCCGTCGTTCCAGACCTACGCCCAGAACGTCGCCGACAACGCCAAGTCGCTCGCCGACGGCTTCATGAAGCGCGGCGCCAAGCTGGTCACCGACGGCACCGACAACCACATCGTGCTGCTCGACGTGACGTCGTTCGGGCTGACCGGCCGGCAGGCCGAGTCGGCGCTGCTCGACGCCGGCGTGGTCACCAACCGCAACTCGGTCCCGGCCGACCCCAACGGCGCCTGGTACACCTCCGGCATCCGCTTCGGTACGCCGGCGCTGACGACCCGTGGCTTCGGGCACGACGAGTTCGACCGGGTCGCCGAGCTGGTGGTCGACGTACTCTCCAACACCCAGCCGGGCACCACGAAGGCGGGCGCGCCGTCGAAGGCGTCGTACACGCTGGGTGACGGGGTGGCCGACAAGACCAAGGCCGCCTCGGCCGAGATGCTCGACAAGCACCCGCTCTACCCCGGTCTCGACCTGGCCTGAGCCCAATCTGAGTCACAGCGTCACGAGGGCTGTCCCGCGGATCCGATCCGCGGCGGCAGCCCTCGTCGCATTCTCGGGAGATTCTTGGGGCGAGTGGCGAGTCTTTTCTTGACTCATTCCAGAAAAAGGGCCAGGCTTAGGTTGTGCCTTCGCCCTCCGAGCTCCAGCAGCTGCTGCGCGGTGCCGCGCTGCGCGTGACCCGCCCGCGGGTTGCGGTGCTGGACGCGGTGCACGCACATCCACACGCCGACACGGAGTCGATCATCGGCGCCGTACGCCGCGTGCTGCCGGAGGTGTCCCACCAGACCGTCTACGACTCGTTGCACACGCTCACGGCCGCGGGCCTGGTACGGCGCATCCAGCCGTCGGGCTCCGTGGCCCGCTACGAGTCGCGGGTCGGGGACAACCACCACCACGTCGTCTGCCGGTCGTGCGGAGCCGTCTCCGACGTCGACTGCGCCACCGGTGAGGCGCCCTGCCTGTCCGCATCCGACGACCAGGGCTTCACGATCGACGAGGCCGAGGTCGTCTACTGGGGACTCTGCCCCGACTGCTCCACCCCCCGCGAGCCCTGACCATCATCATCACCCCGGAAGGATTCACGTGTCCGACAAGCCTGACGCCGTCGTTGGCGAGATGAACGAGGAAACCGAGGCTCGTTGCCCGGTCGTCCACGACCGTGCACCGCACCCGACCCAAGGCGGCGGAAACCGTGGCTGGTGGCCCGACCGTCTCAACCTGAAGATCCTCGCCAAGAACCCCGCGGTCGCGAACCCCCTGGGCGAGGCCTTCGACTACGCCGAGGAGTTCAAGACCCTCGACCTGCCCGCTGTGAAGCGGGACATCGGCGAGGTGCTGACGACCTCGCAGGACTGGTGGCCTGCCGACTTCGGCCACTACGGCCCGTTCATGATCCGGATGGCCTGGCACAGCGCCGGCACCTACCGGATCAGCGACGGCCGCGGCGGTGGCGGGGCCGGCCAGCAGCGGTTCGCGCCGCTCAACAGCTGGCCGGACAACGGCAACCTCGACAAGGCTCGCCGGCTGCTGTGGCCGGTCAAGAAGAAGTACGGCCAGAAGCTCTCGTGGGCCGACCTGATGATCCTCGCCGGCAACGTCGCGCTGGAGTCGATGGGCTTCCAGACCTTCGGTTTCGGCGGCGGTCGTCCGGACGTCTGGGAGCCGGACGAGGACGTCTACTGGGGTCCGGAGACCACCTGGCTCGGCGACGAGCGCTACACCGGCGACCGGGAGCTGGAGAACCCTCTCGGCGCGGTCCAGATGGGCCTCATCTACGTCAACCCGGAGGGGCCCAACGGCAACCCGGACCCGATCGCCGCGGCCCGCGACATCCGCGAGACGTTCCGCCGGATGGCGATGAACGACGAGGAGACGGTCGCGCTGATCGCCGGTGGTCACACGTTCGGCAAGACCCACGGCGCGGCCGACCCCGAGAAGTACGTCGGTCCCGAGCCCGAGGGGGCCCCGCTCGAGGAGCAGGGCCTCGGCTGGAAGAACTCCTTCGGCACCGGCGCGGGCCCGGACGCGATCACCAGCGGGCTCGAGGGCATCTGGACGAACACGCCGGTGACCTGGGACAACAGCTTCTTCGAGATCCTCTTCGGCTACGAGTGGGAGCTGTTCAAGAGCCCCGCGGGCGCGTTCCAGTGGCGGCCGAAGGACGGCGCCGGTGCGGACACCGTGCCCGACGCCCACGACCCGGCGAAGCGGGTGGCCCCGACGATGCTGACGACAGACCTGTCGCTGCGCTTCGACCCGGTCTACGAGCCGATCTCGCGGCGCTTCCACGAGAACCCCGAGGAGTTCGCGGACGCCTTCGCCCGGGCCTGGTTCAAGCTGACGCACCGTGACATGGGTCCGGTCGTGCGCTACCTCGGACCCGAGGTCCCGACCGAAGAGCTGATCTGGCAGGACCCGGTCCCGGCCGTGACCCACGAGCTCATCGGCCCGGACGACGTCGCGGCCCTCAGGGCTCAGGTACTCGAGTCGGGTCTGACGGTGTCGCAGCTGGTCTCCACCGCGTGGGCGTCGGCATCGTCGTTCCGCGGCAGCGACAAGCGCGGCGGCGCCAACGGGGCCCGCATCCGCCTCGAGCCGCAGAGCGGCTGGGAGGTCAACAACCCCGACGAGCTCGCCACGGTCCTGCGCACCCTCGAAGGCATCCAGGAGGCGTTCAACGCCGCTCAGACCGGAGGCAAGCAGGTCTCGCTCGCCGACCTGATCGTGCTCGCTGGCACGGCGGCCGTCGAGTCGGCGGCCAAGAGCGCTGGGTACGACGTCGAGGTCCCGTTCACGCCGGGCCGCACCGATGCGTCGCAGGAGCAGACGGACGTAGAGTCCTTCGCGGCGCTCGAGCCGACCGCCGACGGGTTCCGCAACCACCTCGGGAAGGGCAACCGGCTCCCGGCCGAGTACCTCCTCCTCGACAAGGCGAACCTGCTGACCCTGAGCGCGCCCGAGATGACCGTCCTCGTCGGCGGCCTGCGGGTGCTCGGCGCGGGCCAGACGGCGCTCGGTGTCTTCACCGAGACCCCCGGCTCCCTGACCAACGACTTCTTCGCCAACCTGCTCGACCTGGGCACCGGGTGGACGGCGACGTCGAAGGACGCGGAGACCTACGAGGGTCGCGACCTCGCCACGGGTGAGGTTCGCTGGACCGGCAGCCGTGTCGACCTCCTGTTCGGCTCGAACTCCGAGCTGCGCGCGGTCGCGGAGGTCTACGCGAGCGACGACGCGAAGGAGAAGTTCGTGACCGACTTCGTCGCGGCCTGGGCCAAGGTGATGGAGCTCGACCGGTTCGACCTGGCCTGATCAGTTCGATCGCCGACCGGCCCGCCCCGCAGCTCGGGGCGGGCCGGTCGCGTTTGGACGCTCGGTCAGCGCCAGCGGTACTCGACCTCGGGCCGGCCGGTGCCTCTCGTCACCCAGACGTGAGCGTGACGCCGCACTCGTCCTTGGCGTGCCGCTCGATGGCCGCCGCGGCCTTCTCCATCTCCGGCCCGCCGAACGCCTCCAGCTTCGGTGTGAGCTCCGCGAGAGCGGTCAGGTCGACGTCCTCGGGAATCTCACCGTCCTGCAGGGCCGCCAGGTCGTCGAGGGAGATGCCGGCCTCGGCCAGCGCGTCGGTCGTCGCCGTGACGCCGTCGTCGATGGTCTTCCAGGCGTCGGCGACCGCCTCGGGCGCCTCAGCGGCGAGGCGATGGATCTCTTTGAAGGCGGCGTCCAGCTTGTCGATGTCATCGTCGGACAGCGCCTCGAACCCGGCCTTGTCGGACCTCAGGTCCACGCAGTACGGCGACGCCCCTGACGAGTCGTCGTTGCAGCCTGCGAGCAGGCTGCCGGCGACGAGCGCCAGCGGTGCGAGGGCGGTAAGTGGCTTCCACATGTGAGTCGCTCCCCTCATCCGGAGATGACGAAGAACTTGCGCAGTGCGCGGTGGACGGTCCAGGTCGAGGACACGCCTTTGGGGAACGAGGCGATCTCGCCCGGGCCGAGCCGGACTGCCGGGCCACCGTCCACCTCGATCTCGACGTCGCCGTTGAGGACGTGCAGGCTCTCGTCGCCCCCGAAGGTGTAGCGGAAGCGAGAGGGAGCGGCGGTGAACATCCCGGCGTACAGGACACCGGGCCCGCCGGAGGACGTCCGCAGCCAGGCGACCTGGGCTGCCGGGTCGCCGTCGAGGACGGCGTCGAAGCCGGAGAACGGCTCGTAGTCAGAGGTGTCGACGCTGCTGCGCTCGACGAGAATCGCGGTCATGTTGTGGCCTCCTGGCCTCGTGGGAATCTGACGTCCCAGAGGATTCGGCCCGGCCGTTGCAGGATCGTTGCAGCCAGGGCTTGGGAGACCCGCCCTAGGACACGGCGTACTCGGCGGCGCTGCACAACCAGCCGAGGTCCGCGGGCGGCACCACGCCGACGGCCGGTCCGGCGGCCCCCGTGGCCAGGGCCTCGTCCCGGTCGCGGCGCGCCTGCCGCGGCAGCGACATGTGCAGCTGCAGGGCGTCGCGGATCTCCCTCGAGGCGTGCAGCAGCCGCCAGGCGGCCGGCGCTTCGCCGGCGTCCAGGAGCATCCCGGCGATCTCGTCGACCATGTCGAGCACCACCACCGGGTCGGTCTGCACCAGCGCCGCCGTCAACCCCGCGCGAGCGATCTCGCGGCACTGCTCATACGGCAGCGATCGGTCCCGAGCGGCGATGAGCAGCACGACCTTGAGCTGCGCCACGTGCCAGACGTCACCGGTGAGCACGGCGAGCGGTGCCGCTTCAGCGGCGAGGGCCTCGGCCCCTTTCGGGTTGTCCCGCAGCACCTCCATCTCGGCCATCGAGTGCAGGTAGGCGACCAGGCCGCGCGGGCTGCCACTGCTGCGCATCAGAGGCAGCCCGATCTCGTAGCCGGCCGCCGCCTCCGCGAGGCGCCCGGCGTTGACGTCGATATCGGCGATCGCTCCGAGCGACATCGCGGCCCCGGCGGGGTCCCCGCAGCGACGGCGGACCGCCACGGCCTCCCGCAGCAGCAGGCGGGCCGTGTCCTGACCCGGGCCGTACTTGTCCGGCATCGCGGCGGCGTGCAGACCCGCGCCGAGGACTCGGTCGTCCCCGGTTCCACGCGCGAGAGCCACCGCCCGCAGGCCCCGTGACCGGGCCTCGGCGAGCTCACCCTGGCGCAGCGCCGTCAACGACGCCCACACCAGAATCTGGGCCTCCTGCGGCCGACCAGACGCAGCGACCATCGCCCGCTCCAGCCACGGGTCGCCCTCGCGGACGCCCCAGCCCAGGAGCCACAGGTATCCGACCGCCGCCGCCAGCCGGGCCAGCAGCGAGTCGTCACCTCGCGCGACGGCCCACTCCAAGACGCCTCGGACGTCGGCCCGCAGTCGGGTCAGGTCCTCGATCCAGCGCACCTCGTCCACGCCGACGAGTCTCGGAGCCGCGCGCTCGACGAACCGGGTGATCTCCTCGGCCGCGAGCTCTGCGGCGTCCGCTCGCGTCTGCTCGTCCAGGGCGACCTGCGCGAACCGTCGGACCGGCTCGAACATCCGGTACCAGCCGGCATAGGAGACCACCAACGAGTTGTCGACCAGCTCGCCGAGGGGCCCCGGCCCGCCGGCGACGGCCGAGGCGACGTCGGCGGGCACGGGCCCGCGCAGGGCGCTCAGCCGCGCGAAGGCGCGCCGGGCGTCGTCACTGAGCGTGCGCACGCTGCGGTCGAGCGCGTCGGCGAGCGGGCTCCCGGCGTTCCCGTCCTCGAGCTCGGTCCGCAGCGAGCCCACCGAGACGTACCGGAGCCGGCGCGCGGTCAGCTCGATCGCAAGCGGCAGCCCGTCGAGCAGCTCGGACACGGCGAACGCGTCGCGTCGCTCCGGCTCTCCCCACCGGCCCACCGCCGTCACGTCGGCGGCGCGTTCGAGGAACAGCCGGGCGCCGGGAGAGTCGGTGTCGTCGACCGACAGAGGCGGCACGTCGACAAGCAGCTCCCCGGGCACCCCGAGGGGGACCCGGCTGGTCACCAGCACCCGCGCTTCGGGGCTGCGGTCGAGCAGGTCGCCCAGGAGCTTCGCGACCACGGGCACGACGTGCTCGCAGTTGTCCGCCACCAGGAGCCCGGGCCCACGCGCGA
>DASXRJ010000395.1:0-8374 GCA_036506675.1 Nocardioides sp.
CTGCTGGCCGACGTACGCTCCGTGGGCGTGCAGGGTGACGGCCGCACCTACGGCCACCCCGTCGTACTCAGGCCGGTGACCTCCGAGGACGCTATGACCGCCGACTGGGCCCGTCTTCCGTACGACGTCCTGGAGCGGATCTCGACCCGGATCACCAACGAGGTTCGTGAGATCAACCGGGTGACCCTCGACGTCACCAGCAAGCCGCCGGGCACCATCGAGTGGGAGTGAGTCGCCGGTCGAATGGCGGAGAGTGTTCAGACACTCGCCGCCGATTGGCAGGTATCGGCAAGCGCGCCCCAGGTTCGTCCCGGACCCGCAGAGCCGCCGGCCGTGCCGAGGACCTTCTTGCCCAGTAGGTGATGACGGTCAATCGCCTATGAGTGTTGCCAACACTCGTAGGCGATCGCCCATCGTCACCAAGTGCCCGACGAGCTTGGGCTGACGGGTGACGAATACCCTGGGCGCGATGCAATCTCTTGATCGTGGGTGCGTGACGTGGCGGCGCTGAGCAGCCCGCTGGCCCGGGACGGCGGGTTCCGCAACTGGGCCCGCACCGAGGCCAGTCAGCCGCGCGCGTGGCACCTACCGGCGGCGGAGGATCAGGTGGTGAGCCTGGTCCGGGAGGCCGCGGGAAGCGGCCGGCGGGTTCGGGTGGTCGGGGCCGGGCACTCGTTCAGCGCGATCGCCGCGCCGGACGATCTGGCCGTCTCGCTCGATCGGTACGCCGGCGTCGTGGGCTGGTCGGAGGGCGAGGTGACCGTCCGGGCCGGGACCCGGCTGCGCGATCTCAACACCGCCCTGGCCCAGCGCGGGCTGGCGCTGCCGATCCTGGGCTCGATCGCCCAGCAGTCGGTGGCCGGCGCGGTCGCGACCGGCACCCACGGGAGCAGCCTCGTCCACGGCAACCTGGCCAGCCTGGTCACGGCCGTCCGACTGGTCGACGGGCACGGCCAGGTGGTCGAGATCGGGCCGGGCGAGAGCGCCGGCGACGAGCGGCTCGACGGCGTACGCGTGCACCTGGGGGCGCTGGGCGCCCTCACCGAGCTGACTCTGCGGGTGGAGCCGGCGTTCGCGCTCACCCAGACCGTCGAGACGGTGCCGGTGGGCGAGGTGGGCGCCCGGCTGGAGGAGATCGGGCGGAGCGCGGAGTACGTCAAGGTCTGGTGGGTGCCGCACACCCCGGACGCGCTGGTGTTCCGCTACCAGCGCACCGCCGGGCGCTCCGCCGAGCGCACTGCCGGACCCGGTTCGCAGCTGCCGGTGGCCGAACGCTGGGTCGACCAACGGGTGGTGCACCCGGGCGTGCTGCCGCTGCTGTTCCGGTGGCAGAACCGTCGGTCGGGCGGCGTCCCGCGGATGAACGGCGTGGTGGCGCGGACGCTGGTGAAGGGGCCGCGGACCGGGCCGAGCCCGCTGATGTTCTCCACGCCCGACCCGGCCCGCCATGACGAGACCGAGGCCGCCGTACCCCTTGCGCAGGCGGCGGCGGCCTTCGACGCGCTGGTCGCGCTGTTCGACGGTGACCTGCGCGCCAACTTCATCGCCGAGCTGCGCTACGTGCGCGGCGACCGGAACTGGCTCAGTCCGGCGTACGGCGGTGACGTGGTGCAGCTGGGTGCGTACACCGCGCTGCGGCCCCACCGGGACCGCTACTTCGAGGCCTTCTGGGACGCGATGCCGGCCGGCGCCCGGCCGCACTGGGGCAAGGCGTTCGGGCAGTCGGCGACGGAGCTGGCGCCGCTCTACCCGCGCTGGGACGCGTTCGCCCGGTTGCGCGACGAGCTGGATCCGGACCGGGTGTTCGGGAGCCCGTTCCTGGAGCGGATCCTCGGCTCCTGAGCCCGCCGAAGGATGTCTGGAACCGGTTGGTAGCCTGCGCTGCGTGAGTGGATTCCGCCGGCTCGTCTCACCCCTGATCGGGCTGGCGCTGGCCGTCGTACTCACCGGGTGCTGGAACCCTCTCGGCGACAAGGACGTGATCGCGTTCCTGCTCCCCGATGACGTCTCCACCCGCTGGGAGCACGTCGACCGGCCGGCGTTCGCCGCCGCCGTCGAGGCCAACTGCATGGGCTGCGAGGTCGTCTTCTACAACGCCGGCGCCGACGAGGCGACCCAGCTGGAGCAGCTCAAACAGGCCAAGTCCGACGGCGCCGACGTGATCGTGCTCGCCGCGGTGAGCACCGACGCGGGTCAGGCCCTGATCAAGGAGGCCGGCGAGCTGCCGGTGCTGGCCTACGACCGCTTCGTGGCCGGCGCCGACTACTACGTGTCGTTCGACGGCGCGGTGGCCGGGAAGCTCCAGGCCGAGGCGCTGGTCGCGGCCGCGGGCAAGTCGCCCGAGATCTTGATGCTGAACGGCGCCTTCGACGACCCGAACTCCGCGGAGCTCAAGAAGGCGGCCACGCAGGTGTTCACCGACAACCGGGTCAAGGTGCTGGGCGAGGGCGACCCGGCGGACTGGCACGCGGACACCGCGAAGCTGTGGGTCACCGGCCAGTTCGACCTGCTGGGCGACAAGCACATCGACGCCGTGTACGCCGCCAACGACACCCAGGCCGAGGGCGTGCTCGAGGCCTTCCGCGAGGCCCACCGCCCGATCCCCGTGATCACCGGCATGGACGGCGAGCTCCCCGCGCTGCAGCGGATCGTGTCCGGCACTCAGATCATGACGGTCTACAAGTCGGTCCCGGACCAGGCGACCCAGGCGGCCAAGATCGCGGTCGCGCTGCTGGCCGGCCGGCCGGTGCGCGGCACCACGGACCACGACGGCGTACCGTCGGTGATCTTCCAGCCGGTCGCGGTCACCCTCACCAACCTCACCAACACCGTCGTCCGCGACGGCGTCTACGACATCGACGAGATCTGCACAGCGGCGCTGGCGAAGCGCTGCAGGGCGCTCGGCTTCCTCTGACCGGCCGGCTTTTGGGTGACTTTTTCGCACGGATCCGCTCGACAGGCCGAGGAGCGCAGGACAAGTGTGCACGGGGCGAAGTACGCTGGCCCCGGCCGGGGGGTTGCGGGGCCTGGGAGGGGCCGCAACCCCCCGTGTCACGTCCGAAGGAGGCCGATGGCTCGCGGCGTACACCATCTCGACCTGTGGGTCGGAGATCCGGCCGGCGCTGCCGGCGAGTGGGGCTGGCTGCTGGGCGAGCTCGGATGGGAAGAGGCCGGCGGTACGTCGTGGGTCCACCCCGACGGCACCTACCTGTTCATGGAACGCTCGCCCGACCAGGTCGACGAGCC
The DNA here is from genome assembly GCA_036506675.1 of Nocardioides sp. Classification (GTDB taxonomy): domain Bacteria; phylum Actinomycetota; class Actinomycetes; order Propionibacteriales; family Nocardioidaceae; genus Nocardioides. Next base: position 3,247 of record DASXRJ010000395.1, read on the forward strand.
CCACGACAGGCTGCGGCCCGGCGTCAACCACATCGCTCTGGTGATCGATGACCGCGCGCTGCTGGACCGGGTCCGGGCGGAGTCGTCCGGCCACGGCTGGCACGAGCTGTACGCCGACCGGTACCCGCATGCGGGCGGGGAGCAGCACACCGCGGTCTACCTGGAGAACTCCGAGGGGTTCGAGGTCGAGATCGTCTGGGAGAGCTCGTGAGCTCGCTCGCCCAGGGCCTGATGCAGAACCGGGTGCTGGCCGCCGTCTACGAGCGGGCCTGGCGGCCGTTCCTGGGCTGGTCGCTGATGGGCTTCGACCTCGACCACGTGCGGCACGAGCGGGCGCTCACGGTCAAGGCGCTGCGACTGAGCCCGGGCGACGTCGTACTCGATGTGGCGTGCGGGCCCGGCAACTTCACCGCCGCCTTCGCGGCCGCGGTCGCGCCCGACGGCCGGGCGATCGGGGTCGACTCCTCGCGGCCGATGCTCGACATGGCCCGCCGCGACAACGGCCACGCCAACGCGACCTACGTCCGCGGCGACGCGCACCACCTGCCGTTCCCGGACGGCAGCCTCGACGCTGTCAACTGCTACGCCGCGCTCTACCTGATCCCCGACCCATTCGGCGCCTTCGACGAGATGCTGCGGGTGCTGCGGCCGGGCGGCCGGCTGGTGCTGATGACCAGCCTGGCCTCGGAGCGGTCGTGGCTGCGGCCGGTGCAGGCGCGCGGGCTGGGGCTGACCGGGCTGCGGATGTTCGACCGCGACGAGCTCACCGGGCGGCTGCGGGCCGCCGGGTTCACCGAGATCGAGCAGGAGATCCACGGCCTCGCGCAGTACGTCTCGGCCACCGCGCCGGCCTGACCGCCGGTCCGAGTCTGCCTGGCCGCCGGTCTGAGGGCGCAAATCGGGGGAGTCCCTGATCCGTCGCTCAAAGGGACCCTGCACACTTGGGCACACGAAGTAAAACGACAGGGGAACGCGGGTGCTCAAGGTAGTGCAGGAGCGGGTCGGGAAGAGTCCGGCCGGCGACGTGGGTCGGGGGGCCTACCGACACGCGCAGGCGACGGTACGCCGGGCGCTGATGTGGGCGGTCAGCCGGCGGGGGATCGACCTCTCGCAGCTGGACAAGGTGCCGGACAGCCTGGCCTGGCCGTTGAAGCGCGACGGCATGGACCCGCCGGCCCGGCTGGCCGAGGTGCGGGCGAGCGAGCCGATCCACCTGCTGACCACGTTCATGGGCATGAAGGTCTGGCTGGTGACCGGCCACGAGCTGGCTCGCGAGGTGCTGGGCGACGTGGCGTCGTACAGCTCGGACATCCGGCCGTACGTCGGCAAGAGCGGCGCGTCCGACGGCGACATCGGCGGGCTGGGCTTCACCGACCCGCCGGAGCACACCCGGCTGCGCAAGCTGCTGACGCCGGAGTTCACGATGCGCCGGCTGGACCGGATCCGGCCGATGGTGAGCCGGATCGTCGACCAGCAGCTCGATGAGATCGCGCGGCTGGGCGAGTCGGGTGAGCCGGTCGACCTGGTGCCGACGTTCGCCTTCGCGGTGCCGTTCCTGGTGATCTGCGAGCTGCTCGGGCTGCCGGACGACCGGCGTGACACGTTCCGCTCGCTCGGCGCGGCCCGCTTCGACGTCACCAACGGCGGCATGGGGTCGCTGGGCGCGATCTCCGGATCGCGGGAGTTCCTGCTGGCCGAGGCGGCCCGGCAGCGGACCGATCCCGGCCCCGGGCTGATCGGTCAGATCGTGCGCGAGACCGGCGACGACATCAACGACTACGACCTCGGCGGACTGGCCGACGGCGTCTTCACCGGTGGCATGGAGACCAGCGCGGGCATGCTCGCGCTCGGGACCGCCGTACTGCTGGGGCATCCGGAGTGGTGGGAGAAGGTCCGCGACGACGACGAGTCCGTCGGGCCGGTCGTCGAGGAGCTGCTGCGCTACCTCTCCGTGGTCCAGGTGGCCTTCCCGCGGTTCGCCAAGACCGACGTACAGGTGGGCGACGCGGCGGTGCGCAAGGGCGACGTCGTCCTCGCCTCGCTGCCGGCGGCCAGCCGCGACGACGTGTTCGGCGACAACCCCGAGGCCTTCGACCCGAGCCGTCCGGCGCGGCCGCACCTCGCCTTCGGGCACGGGCTGCACCGGTGCGTCGGCGCGGAGCTGGCCCGGATGGAGCTGCGCGCGGCGTACCCGGCCCTCGCTCGGCGCTTCCCCGAGATGAAGCTGGCGGAGCAGGAGATTCCGTTCACGCAGAGCTCGATCGTGTACGGCGTGGAGTCGCTGCTGGTGTGGCCCGGCCCGGATGCGTCGGCCCGCGCACGATAGTGACGGGGGGGCCCCGGGCGTGGCGGGCGTGCCGCGTGTAGAAGTCGGTCTGCCGAGCAGTCGGCCTGTGGAGCCACCTGGCACCACAGGCCGAGCGCTCAGCTGGTCGGCCCGCAGACCGACGTAGCCGAGCCGAGCTGCCGAGCCGAGCTGCCGGGCCGACTCAGGGGCCGACTCAGAGGCCGACTCAGAGGCCGACTCAGAGGCCGAGCATCCGGCCGATGATCTCCTTCTGGATCTCGGTCGTGCCGCCGTAGATGGTCTGGATGCGGGTGTCGACGTACGCCTTGGCGATGGGGTACTCGTTCATGTAGCCGTAGCCGCCGTGCAGCTGGACGGCCTGGTCGACGTGCTTCTTCTGCAGCTCGGTGGTCCACCACTTCGCCATCGAGGCGAGCTTGGTGTCGACCAGGCCGGCGTTGTGCTTGACGATGCAGTCGTCGACGAAGACTCGGGCGATGTGGGTCTCGGTGGCCATCTCGGCGAGCAGGAACCGGTTGTGCTGGAACTTCCCGATCGGCTTGCCGAAGGCCTCGCGTTCCTTGGCGTAGGCCAGGCACTGCTCGAGGATCGTCTCGCAGGCAGCGGCCGCCATCACCGCGATCGAGAGTCGTTCCTGGGGCAGGTTGACCATCAGCGAGACGAAGCCGGAGCCCTCCGGGCCGAGCAGGTTCTCCTTCGGCACCACGACGTTGTCGAAGAACAGCTCGGAGGTGTCCTGGGCCTTGAGGCCCATCTTGTCGAGGTTGCGGCCGCGTTCGAAGCCGGCCATGCCGCGCTCGACGACCAGCAGGCTGATGCCCTGATGGCCGGCGTCGGGGTTGGTGCGCGCGACCACGATGACCAGGTCGGCGTTGATGCCGTTGGTGATGAACGTCTTGGAGCCATTGAGGACGAAGTGGTCGCCCTTGTCGACGGCGGTGGTGCGGATGCCCTGCAGGTCGGACCCGGCGCCGGGCTCGGTCATCGCGATCGCGGTGATCGTCTCGCCGGTCACGCAGCCGGGCAGCCAGCGGCGCTTCTGCTCGTCGGTGGCCAGGCTGGTCAGGTAGGGCACGATGATGTCGGTGTGCACGGGGAAGCCCAGCCCGCTGGCGCCGATGCGGGTGATCTCCTCGGCAACGATCATGTTGTAGCGGAAGTCCGAGACGCCGGCGCCGCCGTACTCCTCGTCGACGTCGAAGCAGAGCAGTCCCTGCTCGCCGGCCTTGGCCCAGATCTCGCGCGGCACGATGCCGTCCTTCTCCCACTGCTCGTGGTGGGGCACGACCTCGCGCTCGAGGAACCCGCGGACGGACCGGCGGAAGGCCTCGTGGTCGGCGTCGAAGATCTCGCGGGTCATGGTCAGGCGCTCCTCTGTCGGGGACGGTGCCGGTTGTTGGGTCGTCGAGTGTTGAGGTCGTCGAGCATCGACGCTGGGCCGAGGTCGCCGAGGCGGTAGCCGAGCGGGTACGTCGACGGCTTGTGCTCGTAGGGGACCCGGCGGGGGCGGGCGAACCGGAGGAGCAGGCCGCGCAGCCGCAGGGCCGTGTCGACCAGCCAGGTGAGCGCCCGCGGCTGCTTGGGTACGCCGAGGGCCTGTCGCAGCGGCTCGTCCATCAGCGCGATCGTCACTCTGCGGGCGAACGGCCGGGTGAACCTGGGGTTGGCGGTCCGGGCGGCGATCCGCAGGGTGGCCTCGGTGACCCGGGTGTTGGCCGGGTCGAAGGCGAAGTGATCGCGCTCGTAGTCGACGAGCAGCCGCTCGTAGCCGTCGTACGACGTCGGCAGGTCCTTGATGCCCATCAGCGTGCCGAACCGGGTCGTGAAGTTGGCCAGCCCCTGCAGCTCGACCGGGTCGAGCCGGCGCCAGCCGTAGCGCTGGATCCAGCGGACCGGGCCGACGATCGTGGTCGCCAGGACGTACTGGAACTCGTCGTTGGGGATGTCGTAGTGGCCGTGGATCCGGTTGAGCCGGCTGACGGAGGCTCGGCCGCGGTCGGAGTCGGCGCCCTCGAGCAGCACCTCCTGCCCGAACAGCAGGGTGTCGTCGTACCGCTTGACGCCGTCGTCGTCGAACTCGCCGGTCCGGTCGAGCAGCCGGCTGATCGAGGGGACGCCGTAGTCGCGCAGGAACGCGATGCCGGTGCCCTGCAGGTAGTCCCAGGGGAACTCCAGCCGCGAGGTGATCCGGACGATCTCGTCGTACTCGGTGGCCGGGTCGAGCCCGCGGACCCGCTGCAGGTTGGCGTATCGCTTCCTCATGGCAGCCACTCCTTGACCTGTCGGACGGTTGCGGCGGGGTCGTCGCTGACCGGCGTGACCTGCAGGTTGGTGACGCCGGACTCGGCGAAGGCGGCGATCCGCTCTCGGACGTACGACGCGGGGCCGACCAGGTTGCCCAGCTCCAGCCACTCGAGGGGCACCTCGGCCTCGGCGTCGCGCTTGTGGCCGTCGAGGTAGAGGTCCTGGATCTTCTTGGCCTCGGCCTCCCAGCCGTACTGGCACGCCAGGTCGTTGTAGAAGTTCTTGCCGCGCGCGCCCATGCCGCCGACGTACAGCGCGTAGATCGGGCGGGCGAAGTCGAGCAGGCCCTTCACGTCCTCGCCGATCGCGACCATGCCGCCGGCCGAGATCTCCAGGGGAGCCAGGCCCTCCTGGCGCTTGGCCGTGCCGCGGCGCAGCGAGTCGCCCCAGACGTCGTCGGCCTTCTCGGGCACGTAGAGGAACGGCAGCCACCCGTCGGCGTACGACGCGACCGCCTCGACGCTCTTGGCCCCCAGCGCGGCGACGTAGATCGGGACGCTCGGCCGCTGCGGCCTG
>DASXRJ010000396.1:0-2826 GCA_036506675.1 Nocardioides sp.
GTTTACCTCTGCCCGCACTGCGGGTGCCTGACCAGGCCTCCGGCCCGGGCGCGCGCGGCTCGCGGCCTCGCGGATCCCGGTTCGGGCAGGGCCGACACCAACCCCACAACTGAACGTGGGGGTGCCGGAGCGGTAGCGTGACCTCATGAACGACGACCCACGGCGGCCGTTCGGCCGCGTCCTCACCGCGATGGTCACCCCCTTCACCGCCAGCGGCGGTCTCGACCTCGACGGCGCCCAGCAGCTGGCCGTTCATCTCGTGGACGAGGGTGGCAACGACGGGCTCGTCATCAACGGCACCACCGGCGAGTCACCGACCATGACCGACGCGGAGAAGGAGGCCGTGCTCCGCGCCGTCGTCGAGGCGGTCGGCGACCGGGCGACCGTGGTCGCTGGCGCGGGCAACAACGACACCCGGCACACGGTCGAGATCGCCAGGGCTGCCGAGAAGGCCGGCGCGCACGGGTTGCTGATCGTCACGCCGTACTACAACAAGCCTCCGCAGGCGGGCCTGGTGAAGCACTTCACCGCCGCTGCGGACGCCACCGACCTGCCCCTCATGCTCTACGACATCCCGGGCCGTACCGGCACGCCGATCGAGACGGAGACGCTGGTCCGGCTGGCCGAGCACCCGCGGATCCGCGCGGTGAAGGACGCGAAGGGCGATCTCGGCGCCAGCTCCTGGGTGATGGCCCGGTCCGACCTCGCGTACTACTCCGGCGACGACATGCTCAACCTGCCGCTGCTCGCGGTCGGCGCGGTCGGGTACGTCAGCGTCGTCGGCCACCTGGCCGGCGTGCGGCTGCGGGAGCTGCTCGACGCGTACGAGGCCGGCGATGTGGCGCGCGCGCTCCAGCTCCACCGCGGCCTGCTGCCGCTGTACTCGGGCATCTTCCGTACCCAGGGCGCGATCCTCACGAAGGCCGCCCTGCGGTTGCTCGGCCTGCCGGCCGGGCCGATGCGCCCGCCGCTGGTGGACGCCACCGGCGAGCAGCTCGCGGTGCTCCGCGACGACCTGGTCCGCGGCGGCGTCCACGTCCCCGGCGGGGCGTCGGCGTGAGCGAGCGAAGCGGCGAGCCGGCGGGGCCGCAGCTGGGGCCGCCGCCCGACCTGCCGGCGCGCGGCCTGCGGATCATCCCGCTGGGTGGGCTCGGCGCGATCGGCCGGAACATGACGGTCTTCGAGCACGCCGGCCGGCTGCTCGTCGTCGACTGCGGCGTCCTCTTTCCCGAGGCCGACCAGCCGGGCGTGGACCTGATCCTCCCCGACTTCGCCGCGATCGCCGACCGGCTCGACGACGTCGAGGCGGTGGTGCTCACCCACGGTCACGAGGACCACATCGGCGGCGTCCCGTACCTGCTCCGGCTCAAGCCCGACATCCCGCTGGTCGGATCCCGGTTCACGCTGGCGCTGGTCGAGGCGAAGCTGCGCGAGCACCGGATCACGCCGTACAGCCTCGAGGTGCGCGAAGGGCAGCTCGAACAGCTGGGGCCGTTCGGCTGCGAGTTCTTCGCGGTGAACCACTCGATCCCGGACGCGCTGGCGGTCGCGATCCGCACCGAGGCCGGGCTCGTCCTGCACACGGGCGACTTCAAGATGGACCAGTTGCCGCTGGACGGCCGCCTCACCGACCTCGGCGGCTTCGCCCGGCTCGGCACCGAGGGCATCGACCTGCTCCTCTCGGACTCCACCAATGCGGAGGTGCCTGGCTTCGTCACGCCCGAGCGCGAGATCGGGCCGGTCCTCGACGACGTGTTCCGGGCGGCGTCCCGGCGGATCATCGTGGCCAGCTTCGCGTCCCACGTGCACCGGGTGCAGCAGGTGCTCGACGTCTCGGCCGCGCACCGGCGCAGGGTGGCGTTCGTGGGCCGGTCGATGGTGCGGAACATGGGCGTCGCCCGCGACCTCGGGCTCCTGCACATTCCGGAGGGGCTCATCGTCCCGCTGGACGAGGCGTCCACGCTCCCGCCGGAGAAGGTCGTCTTCATGAGCACCGGCTCGCAGGGCGAGCCGATGAGCGCGCTCGGCCGGATGGCCAACCGCGACCACCGGCACATCGTCATCGAGCCCGGGGACACGATCGTGCTCGCGTCCAGCCTGGTGCCCGGCAACGAGACCGCGGTCTACCGGGTGATCAACGGGCTGTCCCGCTGGGGCGCCCGGGTCATCCACAAGGACGTGGCGCGGGTGCACGTCTCCGGCCACGCGCCGGCCGGCGAGCTGCTCTACCTGCTGAACGCGACCAAGCCCCGCAACGTGATGCCCGTGCACGGCGAGTGGCGGCACCTGCGCGCGCACGCGCGCCTGGCACAGCTGACCGGCGTGGCCCCGGACCGGATCGTGCTCGCCGAGGACGGCGACGTGGTCGACCTGGTCGACGGACGGGCCAGCGTCACCGGACACCTCGACTGCCGGTACGTCTACGTCGACGGTCTGGCGGTCGGCGACGTGGGAGAGACCTCGCTCACCGAGCGCCGGATCCTCGGCGACGAGGGATTCATCGCGGTCACCGTGGTCGTCGACGAGGTCACCGGGAAGGTGGTCGGCGGCCCGTTCGTCACCGGCAAGGGGTTCTCCGACGATCCGGCGTTCGACGAGGCCGTGCCGATCATCGAGGCCGCGCTCAACCGCGCCGCCGCCGACGGGGTGAGCGACCCGCACCAGTTGCAGCAGGTCGTGCGCCGGACCGCGGGCAAGTGGGTGAGCGACACGTACCGCCGGCGCCCGATGATCGTCCCGACCGTCCTCGAGGTCTGATTCCGGCCGGTGGCGCCTGATCCCGGCCGGTGGCGCCTGATCCCGGCCGGCGGGATCCCGGGGCCGGCC
>DASXRJ010000397.1:0-33861 GCA_036506675.1 Nocardioides sp.
CGCGATGCCCAGGGTGGCGTTGGCGACCCGCTTGAGCCCGCAGGCGGTGCCGATCGGCCCGGCGTACCGCACGACGCCGGAGAACGCCGCCAGCAGCCCCGCCGCGTCCCGAGCGTCCGCCGGCTCCCCGGCGGTCAGCACGCATAGTGTGCCGCCCTTCACCGCCGGCACCGAGCCCAGCACGGGTGCCTCCACGTAGCGCAGGCCCGCGGTCGTCGCCGTGGCGGCCAGTTCCGCCGACTCGGCCGGCCCGATCGTGGCGACGTTGACCACGAGCGTCCCCGGCTCGGCCTCCAGCCCCTCGAGTACGACGCGGCTCGCGGGCCCGTCCAGCAGGCTCAGGAGTACGACGTCCGCCCCCGATGTCGCCTCCGCGACCGTCGTACTCGCCGTGGCGCCGGGGGCGAGGCGGCCGGCCGTGCGGTTCCACGTCGTCACCTGATGGCCGGCGCCGACCAGCCGCTCGGCCATCGCCGTCCCCATCCGGCCGAGGCCGCACACGGTGACGTTCATCCGGTCACCGGCACGACCGCGACCGCCTCGACCTCGAGCAGGTAGTCGGGGTGGAAGAGCGCGCCGACCTGTACCGCGCTGCTCGCCGGGCGGTGCTCGTCGGGGATCTCGCCGACCCGGACCTTGCTCAGAAGGGGGAGGTTGGTGATGTCGGTGAGGAAGCAGGTGATCTTGACGACGTCCTGGAAGGTCGCGTCCGCGGCGACCAGGCAGAGCCGCAGGTTCTCGAAGACCTGCTCGGCCTGCCGGAGGAAGTCGCCGCCGCCGACCAGGTTGCCCTCGGCGTCGCGGGCGACCTGGCCGGCGACGAAGACGGTGCGCCCCTCGCCGACGGCGACGTTGCAGTAGTTCGGTGACTCCAGCACGCCGGCGGGCGCGTGGATCCGAGTGATGTGTGAGGTCATGCGGCAAGTCTCGGAGACACCGCCCCTTGCGACAAGCGAATGTCTGGCATGACAGGCATGCGTGATAGGCATGGCAGAATGGCGGGCATGCAGCTCCAGTCGCTCCGCTCGTTCGCGGAGGTGTGTCGGCTCGGCAGCATCACGGCCGCGGCGGCCGCGCTCGGCTACACGCAGTCCGCGGTCTCTCGGCAGATCGCCGGACTCGAGGCCGACACCGGCGCCGCGCTGCTGGTCCGGCTGCCCCGGGGCGTCGCCCCCACGGACGCCGGCGTCGCCGTACTCCGGCATGCCCGGACCATCGTGCGCGAGCTGGACCGGATGGCGGAAGCGGTCGCGTCGCCGGAGTCCGCCCCGGTGCGGCTGGCGCTGGGCGCCGTACCCTCCGCGGCGGCGGGCCTGGTGCCGCGGATGGCGGCCGAGGTCCGGGCGGCGTACCCCGAGGCCCGGCTGACGTTCTACGAGAGCACCACCCCCGACCTGCTGCAACGGGTCGGCGACGGCGACCTGGACGTGGCGGTCGTGACCGACTACCCGCCCGGGCTGCCGGCGCTGACGGGGGTGACCGTCCACCACCTGCTCGACGACGAGGTGCACGTCGCCATGTCGACGGCGCATCCACTCGCCGGCTCGACGCGGCGGGTGCGGCTCGAGCGGTTCGCCGGCGAGGACTGGGTCGAGGACTACCGCGGCTCGGCCCGCGCCCTGGTCGAGGCGTGCGCGCGGGCCGGCTTCAGTCCGCGGATCGAGCACGAGTGCGGGGGCTGGACCGGCAAGCTCGGCCTGATCGCCGCCGGCGCCGGCGTGGGCATCGTGCCGGGGTTGCTGGCCGGCCTGGTCCGCCCCGACGTGGTCTGCCGACGACTGGTCGACCCGCCGGTGCGTGGCGTGTACGCCGTCGTACCCGACGCGGTGGCCGAGCAGCCGATCGTAGCGACCTCGCTGGATGCGCTCGCGAGGTCCGCGCCCTAGCTGGGCTCGGCTACTGGGTGGGGCTACATGGTGGGGCTGCCGTTTGCTGTGCGGTTCGCAACGCGGCTGGCTTCCCGGTTGGCCGCCCGGGTCAGGAGCACGCCGAGCGAGCGACCCCATTCGCGGGCCCGGTCGAGCTCGCCGTAGGTCAGCGGCCCGGCGTAGTCGTGCACGAAGAAGCTCATCCAGCGCACCGGAGCGACGTACCCGTGCGCGGCGGCCTCCCTGGCCGCCCGGTGCGCCGCAGACCCGGGGGCGCGCCGGACCTTCGTGTCGAAGGTGACCAGCCGGGCGCCGTGCCCGTCGGGCAGGCCCTTCAGCCATTCACGAAGCCCGAACTCGGTTTGGGCGTCGACCGCCCCGCGGCGTACGGCCTCCTCGCGGGTCTTGGGCCTGCTCAACGAGAACGCGTGCGTCGGCCCGCCGGCCACCACCAGGTCGAGGTCCTGGTCGGGCGCCTGGGGCGCGTCCGCGACCGGGACGACCTCGACCTCGGCGTACTCGCTCAGGCCGGACGCGATCGCCCGCGCCACCTGTCGGCTGTTGCCAAACATCGACTCGTAGACCACCAATGCCTTCATGACCGTTTCCTCACCTTCGACCGATCTCGTTCTCCCATCAGAGTGGTCCGCTGCCTGCGTGAAAGGGAGGGCCGGTCGGCACCGAGGTGGGCGGCCAAGGTCCCGGGTGAGCCGCTCAGCTCCAGGGGGAGTCCGGTGAGCGCTTGGTGATGACGGTCGATCGCCCATGAGTGTCTAGACACTAGGAGGCAATCGCCCGGCATCACCTACTGCTCGGGAAGTTGTCGAGCCGCACGGAGCGTTCCAGGCGCACAGTGGGCCGCGCCCGCCCGGAAGGGCCGCCGCGCGACCGCCTGTCGTCGCGGAGGATCGTCGTGCAGGGTCGTCGTGGAAACTGTGGGCGTGGAGACCCTTGGCAGCAGACAGGTGTACGCCAACCCGTGGATGACGGTCCGGGAGGACTCGATCCGTCGCTCGGACGGGTCCACCGCCATCTACGGCGTCGTGGACAGTCCGGACATCGCGCTGGTCATCCCGGTCGACGGCGACCGGCTGCAGCTCATCGAGCAGTGGACATGCGGTCGGCCTGGTTCACCCGTGCCGACGTCGAGCGGATGATCAACGACGGCACGCTCTCCGACGCGAAGTCCACGGCGGCGTACCCCTTGCTGCTCCTGCACGCTGCCGCGTGAGGAATCGCACGCCGGACGGGCTGTCGGTCAGCGGGCCGATTCGGCACCATGGGGCGGGGCCCGAGGTCCGGGCCCGGAGTAGTGAGGAGCAGGACGTGCAGTTCGGTCGGAGTTACGAGGAGTTCGAGGTCGGGGCGACGTACAAGCACTGGCCCGGAAAGACGGTCACGGAGTACGACGACCACCTGTTCTGCCTCCTCACCATGAACCACCACCCGCTGCACCTGGACGTCAACTACGCCGAGGAGACCACCCAGTTCGGCAAGAACGTCGTGGTCGGCAACTACGTCTACTCGCTGCTACTCGGCATGAGCGTCCCGGACATCTCCGGCAAGGCGATCGCCAACCTCGAGATCGAGTCGCTGCGCCACGTGGCGCCGACGTTCCACGGCGACACGCTGTACGGCGAGACCACCGTGCTCGACAAGTGGGAGTCGACCTCGAAGGACGACCGTGGCGTCGTGCACGTCGAGACGATCGGCTACAACCAGGACGGCAAGATCGTGTGCATCTTTCGGCGCAAGGTGATGGTGCCGAAGAACAACTACCTCGAGGCCCGCGGCGGCGAGCAGCCCGGCCGCCCGGTACCGCAGCCGGACAAGAACTGGCCCGGCCCCCAGGCCGACTGACCGGGGATTCACCGGGCCTGAGATCGTGTCCGCATGACCGAACCCATCCGCGAGCTCTGGCTGGTCCGCCACGGCGAGACCGAGTGGAGCAAGGCCGGGCGACACACGTCGACCACGGACCTGCCGCTGACCGAGCACGGCGTCGAGGTGGCGCTGGAGCTGGCGCCGCGGCTGGCCGGGGTCGAGTTCGACCTGGTCCTGACCAGCCCGCGGCAACGGGCCCGGCGTACCGCGGAGCTGGTCGGGTTTGCCGACGCCGAGGTCGACGACGACCTGGCCGAGTGGGCGTACGGCGAGTACGAGGGCGTCACCACCGCCGCGATCCGGGAGCGGGTGCCGGGGTGGGCGGTCTGGACCGGTCTGGTCCCCGGCGGCGAGACCGCCGAGCAGGTGAGCGACCGGCTGGACCGGGTGGTCAAGCGGGTCCGGTCCTGCCCGGGACGGGTGCTGATCTTCGGACACGGACACGCACTTCGGGCACTGACGGCTCGCTGGCTGGACCTCCCGGTCAGCGAGGGCCGGCATTTCCGGCTCGACACGGCAACGCTGTCGGTGCTCGGGTACGAGCGCGAGTCGGCGGTGATCCTGCGGTGGAACAGCTAGCCCTTCCCCTTCCGGCGCCCGACCCGTGACAATGCTCGGGTGTCCTTGGCCGCCGGCTGCTCGCGCTGTTCCGCACCCGTGACCGAACGGGACGGTGTCTGGCACTGTCCCGTCCACGGTGAGACCGCGCCCCTGTGGCGGCCCCCGTCGGCGTCGTACGGCGCCTTCGGCGAGCTGCTCGGACTGGCCGACACCTTCCCGACCTACCTGCCGTGGCCGATGAGCCCGGGCTGGGCGGTCACCGACTTCGGTGTCGTCTGCTCGGGGGACAAGGTCGCTGCCACCGTGACCTGCTCGTCGGGCACCAGCGAGCTGGACGGCCCGGTTGACGTACTCGTGGTGGCCGAGGAGGCCGGCACCGGCCTCGGGGCGCGCTGCGCCGGCACGCCGTACGACGATCCCGGCAGCGAGGTGGGCGACGGACCCCCTCCCGTGCGGGTCCGGATCGGCTCGCAGGCGGTCCCGCTGTGGCTGGTGTCGACGAGCCTGGCCGACGAGCACTTCGACCGGACGGTGTTCGTGGGCGAGGCCGCGGGCCGCTGGCTGTGGATCGTGCTGCGGCCGGCGTCCGCGATGCTGCTGCTGCGCGACGACTGGATCCTCCGCGATGCCTCCGGGGTCGGCCCGGAGATGCTCGACCTGACCTTCGGGGGCAACCCGCCCACGTGGTGACCTGCCCCGTGAGTACTTCGTGGTGAGTGGCCTTTCGGGGGCCAGCACTTAGGCTTCGTGGGTGCGCATCGACCTCCACACCCACTCGACGGCCAGCGACGGCACGGAGTCGCCCACCGAGGTGGTCCGGTCGGCGGTCGCGGCGGGGCTCGACGTACTCGCGCTGACCGACCACGACTCGAGCCACGGGTGGGCCGAGGCCGCCGCGGCGGCCACCGAGGCGGGCCTCGCGCTGGTGCGCGGCATGGAGATCAGCACCCGCCACGAGGGCCGGGGCGTGCACCTGCTCGCCTACCTGCCGGACCCGTCGTACGAGCCGCTCGACCGCGAGCTTCGGGCCATCCTCGACGGCCGCAGCAGCCGGGTCCCGGCGGTGGTCGAGCGGCTGCAGGAGCTGGGCATCGAGATCGAGATGGACGACGTACTCCGCGCGGCCGGGCCGACCGCCGCGCTCGGGCGGCCGCACATCGCCGACGCGCTGGTGACCCTCGGCGTGGTCGCCGACCGCAACGAGGCGTTCGCGACGCTGCTGGGCGCCGGGTGTCCCGCGTACGTCGACCGGTACGCCGCCCCGTTGCGCGAGCTGATCCCGATCATCACCGCAGCCGGGGGAGTGAGCGTGATCGCGCATCCCTGGGGTCGGCACCTGCACACCACGCTCGACCGAGACGACCTGGCCAAGCTGCGCGACCTCGGGCTGGCCGGGGTCGAGGTCGACCACCAGGACCACGACCCCGAGACCCGCGACCGCTTGCGTGCCGTCGCGCGCGAGCTCGACCTCGTGGTCACCGGCTCCAGCGACTACCACGGCCTGGGCAAGAAGGACCATCCGCTGGGCTGCAACACCACCTCGCCCGACGACTACGCCCGGCTGGTCGAGCTGGCCGCGGAGGCGTCGCGCGCGTCGGGGCGTCGTACTCCCGGGGTGGTCGCGCCGTGAGCCACGTGATCGACCTGGTGCTGCTCACCGAGGTCTTCGTGACCCTCTTCGTGATCATGGACCCGCCCGGCACGATCCCGGTCTTCCTGTCGCTCACCTCGGGCCGGTCGGCGGCCACCATCCGCAGGGCCGCCTGGCAGGCCGTGATGGTGTCGTTCTTCGTGATCACGGCCTTCGCGTTGTTCGGCCAGGGGATCCTGCACTACCTGCACATCTCCCTGCCCGCGCTGCAAGGTGCCGGCGGGCTGCTGCTGCTCCTGGTGGCGCTCGAGCTGCTGACCGGAAACGAGAAGGAGCCCACGGCGGCGGCCGACGTCAACGTGGCGCTGGTCCCGCTCGGTACGCCGCTGCTCGCCGGCCCCGGTGCGATCGTGGCCACGATGCTCTTCACGCGCCGGGTCGACTCGGTGGCCGAGTTCGTGGCCGTGGCGCTCGGGATCGTTCTCGTGCACCTGTGCATCTGGCTGGCGATGCGGTTCTCGGTGCGGATCCTCAAGGTGATCCGGGAGAGCGGCGTCGTACTCGTGACTCGGATCGCCGGCCTGCTGCTCTCCGCGATCGCCGTACAGATGGTCGCGGACGCCGTCCGGGCGTTCATCGCCGGCCGGGGTTGAGGGGGTGTCGGTTTCCCCGGATATCCGGGGAAACTGGCAGTTGTCAGGGGTTGCATCCCCTGACAACCGTCAGCACTCCCTGACAAGCAGCCCCCGGGTCGTAGCTCAGCGCCGACCCAACGACTGGGCGCGCTGCAGCAGCCGCCGGGGTACGACGCGGCTCGTGGTCACCAGGGTCTTGTAGCGCAGGCTGGGGATCGAGATCGACCGGCCCCGGTCGAAGTCGGCGAGCGCGTCCCGCACCAGGTCGTCGGGCTCCAGCCACATGAACGCCGGCGCCGAGCCGCGACCCACCCGCATCCGCTCGTGAAACTCCGTCTTCACGAACCCCGGACAGAGCGCCATCACCTTCACGCCCTGCGGCCGGTACTCGTTGGCGGCCCACTCGCTGAAGCTGTTCACCCACGCCTTCGCCGCGCTGTAGGTGCCTCGCGGCAGGAACGCGGCGACGCTCGAGACGTTGATGACGCCGCCGCGGCCGCGCTCCGACATCGGGCCGAGGGCCGCATGGCTGAGCCGGAGTACGGCGGTCACCAGGACGTCGTGCATCGCCTGCTCGTCCTCGACGCTGTTGACGAGGAACTTGTCCTTCAGCCCGAAGCCGGCGTTGTTGACCAGCAGCTCGATCGGCCGGTCGGGGTCGGCCAGCCGGGCCTCCACCATGGCCAGCTGCTCGCGGTCGGTCAGGTCCGCGGGGAGCACCTCAACCTCGACGGCGTACTCGTCGGCGAGCTCCGCGGCCACCTCGCCGAGCCGCTCCTTGTCGCGCGCGACCAGCACCAGGTCTAGGCCACGTCCGGCGAGCTGGCGGGCGAACTCGTGGCCGATCCCCGCCGTGGGGCCGGTGATCAGCGCTGTTCCGGGCGGGCGGCGGCGTGGCGACATGCCGTCCAGCAAACAGCGGTGACCCCTATCCGGGCAAGCGGTCGGGCATGATGGGTGTCGATGACCACGACACTCGCGATCGCCAACCAGAAGGGCGGCGTGGCCAAGACGACCACGGTGGCCTCATTGGGCTCCGCGCTGGTCGAGCTCGAGTACCGCGTGCTGCTGGTCGATCTCGACCCGCAGGCCTGCCTGACCTTCTCCCTGGGCATCGACCCCGAAGACCTCGAGACGTCGCTTCATCACGTGATCACCAAGGGGCTCGACCCCGCCGAGGCGATCGTGACGACCGAGGAAGGCGTCGACCTGCTGCCGGCCACCATCGAGCTGGCCCGGGCCGAGGCCGACCTGCTGACCCGCACCGGCCGCGAACACGTCATCCGCACCCTGGTCGACCAGCTCGACGAGGACGGCGCCGGCTACGACTGGATCCTGCTCGACTGCCCGCCGTCGCTCGGCATCCTCACCGTCGCGGCGCTGACCGCGGCCCAGGGGGTGCTGATCCCGCTGCAGTGCGAGACGCTGTCGCACCGCGGGGTCGGGCAGCTGCTCGACACCGTCCACGACGTACGCCGCTTCACCAACCGCAGCCTCGAGGTCTGGGGCGTGCTGCCGACCATCTTCGACGGCCGCACCAACCATGCCCGGACCGTCCTGGAGACGATCTCCGACACCTACGACCTCGACGTGATCGAGCCGCCGATCCCGAAGACCATCAAGTTCGCCGAGGCGCCGGCCGCGGGCCGCTCGATCCTGGCGACCGGCCGGCGTACCAAGGGCGCCCAGGCCTATCGCGATGTCGCCGGCACTCTCGTACGCCGAGCCGGTCGCACCAAGACGTCGGCCGGGCCGGTCAGAGGCTGACCGATGAGCCGCCACCGCCTCGACCCAGTCCGGCCCCGCTACGGCCGGCTGACGGCGGCGCTGGTCTCGCTGGGGGTCACCTTCGTGGCGCTGCTCGGCGGCGTCGGGGTGCTGCCGGCGGAGAGCGACGATGCGGCCGCGGCCGACGCCACGCTGGCCGCGGCGAGCGAAAGTGGGCTGCGCAACCCCGACGGCCCCTCGCGCGACACCGACACCGGCTCGGCTGACGACCCGGCCGATCAGCCGGCGGCCGACCCCTCGGCCGGCTCCTCGGAGGACCCGGGTCCCGCGGCCACGACCGGCCCTTCGGCCTCGTCGACCCCGGACCGGCCGAGCCCCGCGACCGTCGTACCCAAGAAGCACGTCAGCCACCCCGTGCCGGCCGACTCTGGCTCGGGACGACGGGTGGTGTTCGACCAGAGCCAGCAGCGGGTCTGGCTGGTGACGCGCGCCGGGCGGGTGCTGCGCACCTATCTGGTGTCGGGCAGCGTCTCCGACAACCTCGAGCCCGGCAGCTACCAGGTCTACTCGCGGTCGTCTCAGGCGTACGGCATCGACGGGGTCAGCACGATGCGCTGGTTCGTCCGGTTCACGACCGGCGACAGCGCCGCGATCGGCTTCCACGACATCCCGGAGGAGGCCGGCGTACCGGTGCAGAACCTCTCGCAGCTCGGCACGCCGCAGTCGCACGGCTGCATCCGGCAGCGCGAGGGCGACGCCAAGGCGATGTGGAAGTTCGCGCAGCTGGAGACCTGGGTGTACGTCGTCGCCTGAGGCCGCCAACCGGCACGACGGGTGACCGCGACACCCGCCGCGGCCGCCGACAGAGCGTGCAACCCCGGACCGCGATCTCGGAGGTGACGGGTCCGGCGGGCACGGCTCATGTAACGCGCTGTTATCCCGCCTACCCACCCGCTGCAACGGCGCGGTAGGGGGGATAACAGCGCGTTACATGGAGCGCAGCAAGCCGGTCGATGATGTGACGAGCCGCCCGGGCCGGGACCCGGACGGCACGTCTAAGCGACTACTCCGCGGTGGCGGGCTCGGTCGCGGGGCGTGACCCGCCCGAGCTCCGGCGGCGACGCCGGCGGCGGGTGGACGACGCCGAGCCCGAGGACTCGCCGGCGGACTCGCCGGCCGACCCGTCGGCCGACTTCTCGGTCGCCTTCGAGGACGACGACGCCTTCTCGTCGGTGGCCGTCGTCGACCCGTTGACCTGCTGGCCGCCGCGGGTGCGGGTGCGCGACCGGTTGCGGTTGCGGGCTCGCGGCGTGCGCTCGCCAGCCTCCGACCGATCCGACCGATCCGACCGCTCCGACCGATCCGACCGCTCGGCCGGCTTCGGCTCCACGATCCGGCCCTTGGTGCCGGGCGGGATGCCCTGGTCGTGGAAGAGGTGCTCGGACGTCGAGTAGGTCTCCTGCGGCTCTTCGAACGGCAGGTCGAGCGCCTTGTTGATGACCTTCCAGCGGGTCACGTCGGCCCAGTCGACGAACGTGATCGCGATGCCCGACGCTCCCGCGCGGCCGGTGCGGCCGATGCGGTGCACGTAGGTCTTGTCGTCCTCGGGGCAGCTGTAGTTGACGACGTGGGTGACGCCCTGGACGTCGATGCCGCGGGCCGCGACGTCGGTGGCCACCAGGACCTTCAGCTTGTCGGAGCGGAACCGGGTCAGCGCCTTCTCGCGCGCCACCTGGGCCATGTCGCCGTGCAGGGCGCTCGCGGAGAAGCCCCGCTCGGCCAGGTCGTCGGCGACCCGCTGGGCCGCGCGCTTGGTCTTGGTGAAGACGATCAGCTTGCCGGCGTCCTCGGCCTGCAGGATCCGGCCGATGATCTCGGGCTTGTCGAGGTCGTGGACCTGGTAGATGAACTGGGCCGTGGCCGGCACCGTCGCGTTGTCGTACGACGACTCCGCGCGGATGTTCATCGGGTGCCGCATGTGGGTGCGGGCCAGGGACACGATCGCGGCCGGCATGGTCGCCGAGAACAGCATGGTCTGCCGCATCTCGGGCGTCTTGGCCAGCAGCCGCTCGACGTCGGGCAGGAAGCCCAGGTCGAGCATCTCGTCGGCCTCGTCGAGGACGAGCGACTTCACGTGGGACAGGTCGAGCGCGCGGCGGTTCATCAGGTCGATGAGCCGGCCGGGGGTGCCGACGACGATGTCGACGCCGGCCTGCAGGGTGTCGAGCTGGTTGTCGTAGCCGACACCGCCGTACACAGTGAGGACGCGTACGCCGCGGTCGGCGCTCGCCAGCGCCAGGTCACTGGACACCTGGAGCGCGAGCTCGCGGGTCGGGGCGACGATGAGGGCCTGCGGCTTGCCGGGCACCAGCTCGGCGTAGTCGGGGTCGTGGGGGGCAACGGTGCGCTGGATGACGGGGATGCCGAAGGCCAGCGTCTTGCCGGTGCCGGTACGCGCCTGACCGATCAGGTCGGTGCCCAGCAGGGCGACGGAGAGCGTCATCTCCTGGATCGGGAAGGGCGTGGTGATGCCGGCGCGTTCGAGCGCATCGGCGATCTCGGGGAGCACCCCGAGTTCTCGGAAGGTGGTCAGTGTTCTGTCGCTTTCGTGAGTAGGCGTCTGTGCGGCCGACTCGGGACGGAACTCCAACTGGTCTGCCGCGCACATGCTGCGGTGGGCACCCGGCTTCACGGGGCACTCGCCACGGTGGTGCGGATCAGGGTGATCGGCACTCAACGTGATCGAGTCTATCGGTAGGGTCGGGCCATGCCCGAATCAACACCGGACGACGTCCCGGTCGCCTTCGACGACCCGCACTACCGCGCCGCCGTGGTCGACCTGCTCGCCGTCATCGCGTACGGCGAGATCTCCGCCTTCGAGCGGCTGGCCGAGGACGCCAAGCTGGCCCCCACTCTCGAGGACAAGATCGCCCTGGCCTCGATGGCGAGCGTGCAGTTCGGCCACGTCGTACCACTCACGGACCGGCTCACCGAGCTCGACGCCGACCCGTACGCCGCGATGGCGCCGTTCAGCGAGGCCATCGACGAGTTCCACCGGCACACCGCGCCGAGCGACTGGCTCGAGGGCCTGGTCAAGGCGTACGTCGGCGACGGGCTGGCCGCCGACTTCTACCGGGAGATCGCGGCGTTCGTCGACGCGGACACCCGCAACCTGATCTTCGCCTCGCTCGAGGACGCCGGGCACTCCGAGTTCGTCGTCGACCGGGTCAAGAAGGCCATCGCCGCCGACCACCGCGTCGGCGGCCGCCTCGCGCTGTGGGGACGCCGGCTGATGGGGGAGGCGTTGTCGCAGGCGCAGCGGGTCGCCGCCGACCACGACGCCCTGTCGGCGCTGCTGGCCGGCGGGGTCGACCGGCCCGGCATGGACCTCGCCGCGCTGGGCCGGATGTTCGCCCGGCTCACCGAGCAACACGCCCAGAGGATGGCCGACCTCGGCCTCGACTCGTAGTCGCACAGTCCCGGAGTCGCAGGGAGTACGCCGAAGGCCCCGTTCCGCCGATGCGGAACGGGGCCCTCGTTGCGTGTTGGACGGGTCAGGCCTTGCGCCGGCCGGTGACCGAGGCGGCGCCCATCACCAGGGCCGCGGCCACGACGACCTGCCAGATGTGCCGCCACCAGTCGAGCCCGGGGCCGTTGTAGTTCATGTTGCCGTTGTGCCAGATGCCGGCGTACACGTAGTTGCCGATCAGGACGCCGCCGATACCGCAGATGACGGTCAGCCAGAACGGGATGTTGTCGCGGCCACCCGGTGCGACGAGCTTGCCGAGCAGGCCGATGATCGTGCCGCCGATCAGTGCCCAGAGAATTGCGCCAATCACAGATGCCACCTTTGCGCCGGAGGGTCGTGGTGTCGGGGGGACACCGCGACCATCTTTGCCACGGCCAGGAGGGCTTGTAAACCATGCCTACCCGGTGTCCTGGGGTGGGTTCAGCTGCGGAAGCCCACGTGGCCGCTGACGCCGCCACCGATCTCGACGTACGCGAGCTTCGCGGCGGGCACCATCACGCTGCGGCCCTTGGTGTCGGTGAGGGTGAGGACGCGGCCATTCGCGACCGCCTCGTCGACCGCACGCGCGATGTCCTCGGCCGACTCGTCGACCTCGACGATGAGCTCGCGGGCGGCGTGCTGGATGCCGATCTTGATCTCCATGGGTGCTCTTTGCTCCAAGCTCTGCTGCGGGTGGTCAGGTCAAGTGTGCCGACCCGATGGTCGGGCACACCGCCCGGTCGGGTGTGTCGGTCAGTGCTCGTCGGTGAGGGGATAGCCGCGAATGCCGCGCCAGGCCAGCCCGGCGACCAGGCCGGCCGCCTCGGCTCGGCCGATCCCCGCGCCGTCCTTGACCCAGAACCGGGCGCTCACCTGCGCCATTCCCACCAGCGAGACCGCGATCAGCCTCGCCGCCGACTCCGGCAGTCCGGTGTCCTCGCCGATCACCTCGGTGATCAGGTCAGCGCACTCGTTGGTCACCCGCTCGATCTGCTCGCGTACGGCGGGCTCGTTGGTGAGGTCGGACTCGAAGACCAGCCGGAACGCCCCCGACTCGCCCGCGACGTAGTCGTAGAAGACCGTCATCGTGGCCTCGACGCGCTGCTTGTTGTTGTGGGTCGACTCGAGCGCGGCGCGACAGTTCTCGATGATCGTGTCGCAGGACGCGTCGAGCAGCGCGAGATAGAGGTCGAGCTTGCCCGGGAAGTGCTGGTAGAGCACCGGCTTGGAGACCCCGGCCCGCTCGGCGATGTCGTCCATGGCGGCTGCGTGGTAGCCCTGCGCCACGAAGACCTCGAGGGCGGACTCGAGCAGCTGCGCCCGGCGTGCCCGTCGGGGCAGTCGGCCACCCCTCGGACGCTGCGCGACGTCGTCGTACTGCCCTGTGCTCAACCTGACTCCTTCATACGGTGCGAGATCGAAGCCTACCTTCCTCTCGGTCGACAAATGCGGCGAAGGCTGGCTGGCGGACACCCCGGGAAGCCCGAGAGGGCCCGCTGGCAAGCGAGGCCCCTCCCGGATGGTGCGTCGGTACGTCGGTCCCGGTAGGCGTCGGCAGCTTGAGTCCGGATCACGGACCACGGCGTACGCCCCCTCGCGCGCGAGGGAACATGGATGACGCCTGGGGTGTTGGCCCCGTAACCGAATTGACCACACCCGTCGAGGAGATTTCTCGTGTCTTATCCCGCGCTCGTTGAGCCGGCCGCCGAACTGACGATCGACGAGGTACGGCGTTATAGCCGGCACCTGATCATTCCGGACGTCGGCATGATCGGGCAGAAGCGGCTGAAGAACGCCAAGGTGCTGGTCATCGGCGCCGGTGGCCTGGGTAGCCCGGCGCTGCTCTACCTGGCCGCTGCCGGGGTGGGCACCATCGGCATCGCGGAGTTCGACGAGGTCGACGAGTCCAACCTGCAGCGCCAGATCATCCACGGGCAGAGCGACATCGGTCGGCCCAAGGCCGAGTCGGCGCGCGACTCCATCAAGGAGACCAACCCGCTCGTCAACGTGGTCGTCCACGGTGAGCGGCTCGACAACGACAACGTGCTGCAGGTCTTCGAGGGCTACGACCTGATCGTCGACGGCACCGACAACTTCGCGACCCGCTACATGGTCAACGACGCGGCGTACTTCTTGAAGATCCCGTACGTGTGGGGCTCGATCTACCGCTTCGACGGGCAGGCGTCGGTCTTCTGGCCGCACGCGGAGAAGGAGAACGGCGAGAGCGCCGACGCACCCTGCTACCGCTGCCTCTACCCCGAGCCGCCGCCGCCGGGCATGGTGCCCTCGTGCGCCGAGGGCGGCGTGCTGGGCGTGCTCTGCGCGTCCATCGGCTCGATCCAGGTCAACGAGGCCATCAAGCTGCTCACCGGCGTCGGAGACCCGCTGGTCGGGAAGCTGATGATCTACGACGCCCTCGAGATGGAGTACCGCAAGCTGCGCGTCCGCAAGGACCCCAACTGCGCACTGTGCGGTGACAACCCGACCGTCACCGGGCTGATCGACTACGACAGCTTCTGCGGCGCGGTCTCCGAGGAGGCGGCCGACGCCGCGGTCGGCTCGACCATCTCGGTCAGCCAGCTCGACCAGATGCTCAAGGAGCGCGACAACGGCGAGCGCGACTTCGAGCTGGTCGACGTGCGCGAGTCGGTCGAGTACGACATCAACCGCGTCCCCGGATCGGTGCTGATCCCCAAGGGCGAGTTCCTGAACGGCTCGGCGCTGGAGAAGCTCCCCGCGGACAAGCAGATCGTCATGTACTGCAAGACCGGGGTGCGGTCGGCCGAGACCCTCGCCATCGTGAAAGGCGCCGGGTACGCCGACGCCGTACACGTGGGGGGCGGGGTCGTGGCCTGGGTCAACCAGATCGACCCGTCGCAGCCGTCGTACTGAGGTAAAGACCGCCGTACTTACGTAAAGAATTCGAGAGGGGTCCGCCCCGGCCGTGGTCATGGCCGGGGCGGACCCATGTCCGGATCGCGGCTGAATCACGCCTGGGAATGCGCCGCAGCCTGGGGTGGGCTATGCCCGGGCCTGGGGTGGGCTATGCCCTGGGACTGGGGTCGGAATCGCCACGTTGTACCGATTAATCCTGGACAAATCCGGCTCGGCGAATTGACCGGGGGTACCTCGAAGCCCCTACGATGCTCGGTCTCAGGGACTGCCGTTTTGGCTCGGAAGCGCGGTGGCCCCAAGACCTCAATCGGACCGCCCTTTGGGCGGTCACGCGTTCATGGGAGAAGCAGTGAAGCTGTCACGCGTACGTCAGGCGTCCGGAGGACTTGTGGTCGCGGCGGGAGTCCTCGCCATGGGCGGCGGGCTGGCCCTGGCCAGCGGCGTCTCGGCCCAGGCCACCGACCCGATCGGCCACAACGGCACCGTCAAGATCATCGGCCAGGGCGACATCGACGACATCCCCGAGAACAACCCGCACCAGGGCTGCAAGTTCGGCATCGAGTGGTACGGCTACGACCAGGCCGACATCTACTCGACGGTCACCTTCGAGATGTGGTCGCCCACCGAGGCGACGCTGACCGTCGAAGGTCCCTCCCAGGTGTTCGTCGGCGAGGACCACGCCGGCGGCGCCAAGAACGACCTCGACGCTCGGGTGATCTACACGCTCAACGCCGACGGCGTACCGCACCCGAACCAGGGCTTCCACGCGAAGGTCACCATCGACACCCCGGGCAGCCGCGGCACCGAGAAGAAGTCGAAGGTGTTCTGGTTCCAGAACTGCGAGACGCCCACTGAGAGCCCGAGCCCCACGCCGACCGAGACCCCGACGGAGACTCCCACGGAGACCCCGACGGAGACTCCCACGGAGACTCCCACGGAGACCCCGACCAGCCCGGTGCCGAGCCCGACCGAGGTCACCAGCCACGCCACGCCCACGCACCCTGCGCCGAGCCCCACGGTCGTCGTACCCACGTCGGTCGAGTCGGGCTCCGGTACGCCGGACGGCTCGGCCCAGACCCTGGTCGGCCGCGGGCTGACCCTGGCTGGCGGCATGCTCGTTGCCGGAGGCGTTCTGATCAGCTTCGGGAACCGTCGCCGCGGTGCTCATCTCCGCTAAGGCAGGCTGGGTCCTGATCGTCGCTGCCCCGGTCGTCGCTGGCATCATGCTGGTGACGGACCGGGGCACGACCGCATCTCCGGACCCTTCCACGGATCCGAGCGACACCGGGGCGATCGCGTTCAGCGGCTCGACCCCGTCGCCGTCCGACAGCCCCACCCGGAAGCTGCGGCACAAGGGCAGGCTTCCCACCCGGCTGCGTATCCCGCTGCTCGACATCGACGCCCCGGTGCTGCCGATCCAGGTGACCGACGGCCAGCTGGTGCCCCCGAGCGACCCGCAGGAGCTCGGCTGGTGGTCCGAGGGAGCCCGGGTCGGCGCGAGTGAAGGCAGCGCCGTTGTCACCGGCCACACGGTCCACACCGGTGGTGGCGTCTTCGACGACCTCGGGGACCTGATGAAGGGCGACCGCCTCACCGTGGTCAGCAAGGCCAAGAAGCTGCAGTATCTCGTCACCTCGGTGCGCTACCTCGACAAGCAGCGACTGGCCGAGCAGGCCGCCCAGCTCTTCAACCCCTCCGGGCCGCCGCGGCTGATCCTGGTCACCTGCGACCAGTGGGACGGCGCCGAGTACGACGGCAACACGATCGTCACCGCGAAGCTCGTCACCACGGCCTCGGACCGGGCGCCCGACAGCTCTTTCTGACCCCGGCTGGCGGCGGACCGAATCGTCCGCCATCGGGGCATCCCTCCAGGCATAACTCCGGGCGGTCCCGCTCGTTTGCATTGCGTCACATCGAGGACCACCTTGGAGGGAATCCCCACATGTCGAAGATTCGACTTGCCGCCGCGTGCCTGATGGCCGCGGCACTCGCCGGAACCGCCGCCACCGCCACCAGCGGGGGCGCCTCGGCAGCCCAGACCTGGGCCCCGGCCAGCACCGCCAAGATCCACCCCGGCACGATGATGTACACCGACGGCGCCCAGTGCACCGCCAACTTCGTCTACACCGACGACGCGTTCAACACCTACGTCGGGTACGCCGCCCACTGCGCCGGCACCGGCGGTTCCACCGACACCGACGGCTGCAAGACCGGCTCGCTTCCCCTCGGCACCAAGGTCACCTTCAACGAGGGCGGCAACCTCATCAGCGAGGGCACCCAGGTCGGCTCGGGCACGCTCGTCTACTCCTCGTGGCTGACCGAGAAGAAGCTCGGCACCACCGACCCCAACACCTGCGCCTACAACGACCTGGCGCTGGTCAAGGTCAACGCTGCCGACGTCTCCAAGGTCAACCCGTCGGTCCCGTTCTGGGGCGGCCCGGTCGGCATCGACACCGACGGCACCGCGTCCGGTGACCAGGTCTATACCTACGGCAACTCCAGCCTGCGGCTCGGCCTCGACCCGCTCAGCCCGCACACCGGTATCAGCCTCGGCGACGACCCGGCCGACGGCGGGTGGAGCCACCCGCTCTACACGGTCTCGCCGGGCATCCCCGGTGACTCCGGCTCCGGCTTCCTCAGCGAGAGCGGCAAGGCCATCGGCGTGCTCTCCACCCTGGGTCTCGCGCCGCTGCCGGCGTCGAACAACATCGGCGACCTCAACAAGGAGCTGGCCTTCGCCCAGGCTCACTCCGGGATCTCCGGGCTGCGCCTGGTCCTCGGTACGGAGCCGTTCGACCCGGTCCTCTGACCGGACCTAGTGGTCATTCCCGGAACTTCGCCGTGTGTCCCGCACCCCAGGCACGCACCTCGCGGCGTTGTCGGAGACTCGACGGGCCTCCGGCCCGCCTTCGTTCCTCCGCCTTGCGAGGCACGCACCCGGAGCACGGGACACCCCCGCCCTACTTCCGGGGACGACCACTAGCCGATCCGGCACCGAGCCGGATCTCGATCGGGGGTGCGCCTCCCGCCGACGGCGGGTCGGTGGGAGGCGTTCCTCTCGATACCAGATTGCAACCGTCCGGCCAGCCGGATGGCGTCGTACGACGGGTAGCCTGCCCCTCATGTCGCAGGCCCGGGGGAGAGCTGCGGCCACCACGGTGGCCGGCGTACTCGGGGTGCTTCTGCTCGTCGTGATCAGCTCCTGGGCCGCCCGTGTCGGGCCCACCGGGGTCTTCGACGGCCCGGGCCTCGAGCGGATCCGCTCCGAGCCCTCCTCGCCCCCCACCTCGCCCACCGAATCGGCCGACGCGTTGCCGCCCGCCGCAGGCGGTCATCCGGGCAGCTGGCGCTGGCTCGAGGTGGTCGGGACGATCCTGATGATCGGCTTCGGAGCGGTCGTGGCGTGGGTGCTCTTCCGGGTCGCCCGCTGGGCCTGGGAGGCGTGGCAGGCGCGGCGCCGCCGCGAGGAGGCCGCCGAGGAGATCGAGTTCGACGTGCTGGACAGCCCGGCCCGGCTGGCCGCGGAGCTGGAACGGCAGGCGCAGCGGCAGCGCGACCTGCTGGCCGCGGGCAGCCCCCGCAACGGCATCGTGGCCTGCTGGGCCGAGTTCGAGGTGGCGGCGGGTCGGATCGGTCTGGCCCGGCAGCCCTGGCAGACCGCCGCGGAGTTCACCCTGCAGGTGCTCGAGCTGGTCGAGGCCGACTCCGGCGCGGTCGGGCGGCTGGCCGACCTCTACCGCGAGGCGCGGTTCTCCGAGCACCAGGTCGACGAGCTGCACCGCGAGGCGGCTCGCCGCGCGCTCGCCCAGATCCACCGGAGCCTACCGACCCGGTCGGGGGTGGGCCGATGAACACCGAGAGCGCCCGACCGACCGGCCGAGAGGTACGCCGCTGGACCGGCTTCGTCGTACTCGCCCTCGTCGTGTACGCCGGCCTGTTGTTCTTCACCGGCCTGCTGAAGTGGGGGCCCGACCCCATCCGGCTGGCCCTCGTGGTCGGCCTGGCGCTGTCGGTGATCTGGCTGGTGCTGGCCGTGCTGCGTCCCGCGGGCCCGTCCTGGGTCGTCGACTCGGTCGCGCCGGCCGGGCCGCCCGGGCGCGATGCGGTGTACGCGACGTACCTGCGCCTGATCGACAGCCACCTGACCATGGCCACCCCCGACGGCGTACTCCGCGACCGGCTGCTGGGCCTGGCCGACCGGCGCCTGCGCCAGCATCACGGGTTCGGCCTGCGGGACCCGCGGGCCGGCGAGCTGCTCGGCGACGAGCTGGCCGAGACCTTGACCGGCGCGCCCCGCCGGATGAGCCTGACGGAGATGGAGCGACACGTGACCAGGATCGAGGAGCTGTGACCGAACCGCTGAGCATCGCCGAGGCGTCGCAACAAGCCAGGCTCGTGCTGGCCGAGGTGGAGAAGGCCATCGTGGGCAAGCACGAGGCGCTCCAGCTGGTGCTGACCGCGATCCTGGCCAAGGGACACGTGCTGCTCGAGGACTATCCGGGCCTCGGAAAGACGCTGGCCGCCCGCTCGTTCGCCCGGGCCCTCGGGCTCGACTTCGCGCGGGCCCAGTTCACCCCCGACCTGTTGCCGGCCGACCTCACCGGCTCGTTCCTCTACAACCAGCGGGTGCAGGAGTTCGAGTTCCGCAAGGGGCCGCTGTTCACCGGGCTGCTGTTGGCCGACGAGATCAACCGGACGCCACCCAAGACCCAGTCCGCGCTGCTCGAGGCGATGCAGGAGGGCCAGGTCACCGTCGAGGGCGAGACGTTCCCTCTGCCGACGCCGTTCCACGTGCTCGCGACCGCCAACCCGATCGAGTACGAAGGCACCTACCCCCTGCCCGAGGCCCAGCTCGACCGGTTCCTGCTGCGGGTGAGCTTCGGCTACCCCAGCCGCACCCAGGAGTACGACGTCCTGGCTCGGCGCCTCGCGCGTCAGCAGGAGGAGGTCGACCTCGACGCGGTCACCGATGCGGCCGGCGTACTCGGGATGCAGGCGGCGGTCGAGACGGTGGTGGTCGACGAGAGCGTGGGTCGGTACTGCGTGGAGCTGGCCACGGCCACCCGCGAGCACCGCGACGTACTCACGGGGGCGTCGCCGCGTGGGTCGCTCGGGCTGGTGCTCGCCGCCCGGGCGTTCGCCGTCGTGCGCGGCCGCGACTACGTCGTACCGGAGGACGTCAAGGCAGTGGCCCGCTCCGTGCTCGCGCACCGGGTCACCGTCAAGCCCGAGCTGTGGATGACCGCGGCGTCGGGGCGGACCATCGTCGACTCGGTGCTGACCGAGGTGCCGACGCCCACGACGCTGGAGTCGCGCGCCGGGCTGACCGCGGCCCGCTCGACCCGATGACCGGGAGCCGGCCGTGATCTCCTGGCGGCCCACGGCGGGACTCATCCGGGCGACCGTACTGGCCACCCTGGGCGTCGGCGGGGGAGTGCTGCTGGGCAGCCCGGCCCTGGTGGTGATGACCGCGCCGTTCGCGCTGCTGGCGGCGCTCGGGCTGCTGCACCGGCCGACGGCCTCGCCGCGGGCCTTCGCGAGTGTCGAGCACACCTCCCTGCACGAGGGCCAGGGCACCACGTCGCGGCTGCGGCTGGAGGACGCCGACGGGCTCGAGCACGTGGTGCGGTGCACCGGACGCGCGCCGTACGTCGCCACCCACCCGGTCAACGGCACCATCGGCGCGCTGGTGACCCCGGAGGGCGAGCTGCCTCAGGTCGAGATCAGCCCGCGCCGCTGGGGGCGGCGCCGGCTCGGCGACGAGAAGATCGGCCTCACGGCCGCGTGGGCCGGCTTCCGCTGCGGCCCGACCCATCTGGGCGGCGGTGATGTGGTGGCGCTGCCGACCAGCGCCCCGTTCGACTCGCGGGCGGAGGCGCCCCAGCCGATGGGCCTGGTCGGCGCCAACCGGTCGCGCCGGTTCGGCGACGGGTCGGAGTTCGCCGAGATCCGCGGCTTCCACGCCGGCGACCGGCTGCGCCGGATCAACTGGCGGGTGTCGCTGCGCACGGGCGACCTGCACGTCGAGACCGCGCAGGCCGAGGAGGACAGCGGCGTACTCATCCTGGTCGACGGCCTGGCCGACCACGGCCGTTCCGGCGGCGTCGACGGCCGGGCCAGCAGTCTCGACGTCACCGTGCGGGCGGCGGCGGCGCTGGCCGAGCACTTCACCCACACCGGCGACCGGGTGGCGGTGCGAGTGGTCGGCGGCTCCGGAGAGTTCGTCGGGTACGGCGCGGGCAAGCATCACCTGCACCGACTGCTGACCACGCTGGCCCGGATCCAGCCCAACGAGCCGCGTGACCTGGTCTCGGCCCGGATGCAGTTCCGGGCCACCCCCGGGACCGTCGTACTCATGCTCTCGCCGATGCTGCACGAGGCGATCGTGACCGCGACCGCCATGCTGGTACGCCGCGGCCTGCCGGTGCTGGTCATCGACACGCTGCCCGACGACGTCACGCCGGCCACCGTCTCAGGTGCGGACCCGCGCACCGCCGCGCTCGCCTGGCGGATGCGGCTCACCGACCGCGACGGGCTGCTCGACCAGCTCGCCCGGACCGGCTGCCCCGTCGTCCCCTGGCACGGCCCGGGCACGCTCGACGCGGTGCTGCGCCGGCTGGCCAGGCGCGCCCAGCTGCCCCAGGCGGTCAACCGATGAATCACCCCACGAAGTTCTTCTCCCCCGCTTCGCTCCTCCGAACAACTTCGCGGGGGCCCCGATGAACCGGCTGCTGCGCGAGGTGACCCCGAGCCAGTGGCTGGCGCGGACGCTGGTCACGCTGGCGGCGCCGGCAGTGCTGCTGTGCTCGCTGCCCGCGGGTGGCTCGCCGTCGGTGGCGCTGTTCGTGCTGGTGCTCGGACTCTCCCTGGCCGCGGCGGTGATGACCGACTCGCCGTTCGGACTGGCCGCCTTCGTGCTCGCGGTCTACGCGTGGGGCACCGGCGTGCCCGACCCGATGTCGCCGTGGGTGCTGGCGGCGACCGCGGCCCTGGTCACCGGCCACGTCGCCGGGCTGCTGGCCGACCACGGGCCGCACACCCTCGACCTCGGGCCGGCCCTGGGCCGCCGCTGGCTGATCCGCGGGGCGCTGGTCTTCGCCGCGGCGCCGCTGGCCTGGCTGGTGGTGCGGGTGGTCGACGATGCGCCCGCGCAGCCGCGGATCTGGGTGGCCGGGCTGGTGGTCTGCCTGGGCGGCGTACTCGCGACCGCGGTGGCCCTACGCCTCTCGCCGGGCGACTCGTGATCGATCCCGAGGAGTACGCCGAGGCGGTGCTGTCGTGCGTGGAGCGGGTCCCGTGGGGCCGGGTGACGACGTACGGAGCGATCGCCGAGTACGTCGGCCGCCGGCTCGGCGGTGGCGGACCCCGTCAGGTCGGCGCCGTGATGGCGACGTACGGCGGTCCGGTGCCGTGGTGGCGGGTCGTCCGAGCCGACGGCTCGTTGCCGCCGAGCCATCAGGGCGAGGCCAGGCAGGCCTACCTGGAGGAGAACACGCCGCTGCGTCCCAGCGGCAACGTCGACCTCAGCCGGGCGCTGTGGAGGCCGACCTGAGTCGGGTTCTGGCCGCCAGCCCGGCCAGCGCCATACCGAAGATCTCGGCCGGCGGCGTCACCAGCCCGGCGCCCACCTGACCGACCCCAGCGCGCTTGCCGGCCATGCCGGTGTTGATCTGCGGCAGGATCCCGGTGCGGCAGACCAGGCTCACGTCGATGCCGCTCGGCACGCCCTGGAAGTCGAGCACCGGCACCGACCACCGCGGGTTGGCGCCCAGCGTGATCTCGCCCATCCGACGGGTGGTGGCCAGCGCGTCGGTCACCGTGCCGCCGACGAACCGCACGATCGCCGGAGCGGTCGCCATCGCGAACCCGCCCAGCCCCGCGGTCTCGGTGATCGCAGAGTCGCCGATGTCGGGGTTGGCGTCATCGGGACCGTAGTCGCCGAGGTAGAGCCCGTCGGCCAGCTGCGCGGGACCGGTGAACCACTCGTCGCCGGTGCCGCTCACCTGGATGCCGAAGTCGGTGCCGTTGCGGGCCATCGCCACCACCATCGTGGAGCCCTCGATGTCGCGAGCAGCGTCGAGCGCGAGCTTGCAGGCGGGCATCGCGAGGTTGAGGAAGAAGTGGTCGTTGCCGCCGACGAACCGCAGCGCCTCGGCCACGTCGGCCCGGTCGCCGCTCTCGACCATGGCCGGGCCGAGGTCGCGCAGCAGCATCAGGGTGCCGGCCCGGTTGCGGTTGTGGGCCTCGTCGCCCATCTGCAGCATCTGGGTGAGGATCCCGGTGACGTCGACCGGGCCGGACCGGCGTACGGCCTGCTGCAGGAGCGGCCCGAGTACGTCGGACATCCAGGTCAGTCGCCGGATCACGTCGGGCGAGTAGGCGCCGTACCGGAGCACCTTGCCGAGTCCCTCGTTGAGCGTGCAGTGAGTTCGCCGCCCGGTCCTGGGGTCCTCGAGCACGAACATCCACATCGTCGGGCTGACCACCCCCGCCATCGGCCCGACCGTCGCGTGGTGGTGGCACGGCTCCATCGCGTACCGCCCGCTCGCGAAGCCCTCGACGGCGTCGTCCGGGTCGTCGACCAGCCCCTCGTACGCCGCCGCGCCCATCAGCGCCCCGCGCAACGGACCCGAGGCGCGCTCCCACTCGATCGGCGGGCCGGCGTGCAGGAACCTTCCGGGCTCGAGCCCGACCGCCTCCGATGCCGGGAGCACATCGACCAGCAGCGCCTGGACCTCCAGCATCGCGGCCAGGGCCTTGGCGTTGGCCCCGGCCCGCAGCGGGTCGGTGGCGATGGTGGCCAGGTCGGCCGCCGTACCCTGGGCCGGCGGTCGCCAGTCGACCCGGGTGACCGGCAGCGACTGCCGTTCGACGGCGTCGGCGAACAGCTCGACGCCGACGGAGACCACCGACTCCGGGGCGCTCATCGCGCGCTCCCCGACTGATCGGCCAAGAGCTCGACGGCGCGCCGGGTCGCGCCGGCGTTGGACAGGTGGACCTCCGCCCCGGCCGCGACCAGCGCGGCCACCTGGTGGTCCCGGTCCTGCGGGTCCAGGCCGCTGCCGACCACGGTCACCACGACCGGCTGGGTGACCTCGGCGAGCGCCGGGGCGAGGGCGGCGGCCGGGTCCGGCTCCGCCCCATGACCGAGTACGACGTCCAGCAGGATCACGCCCGTCCTCTCGTCTGCCGCGACCCTGGCCAGATGCTCGAGCCGCAGGGTCGGGTCGATCATCGGGTGCGCCCGGCCGCCGGTCAGGGCGTCGTCGCCGAAGTCGACCATCAGGTGGGTGTCGGCGGTGAGGGCGGGGCCGAGGGCGAGCTCGGGGCTCAGCGGGATGTTGCTGCGGATCGGCCCCAGGCTCTCGCCGGCGACCAGCATCGCCTCGTCGCAGAGCGTGCCGCCGACGAAGAGGCCGCGTAGGAGATCGCCTCCCGCGGCTCGTCTGGCAGTTCGTCTGGCAGTTCGTCTGGCAGTTCGTCTGGCGGGCTGCCGCGGATGCCGCGCCTGCCGCGCCTGCCCGGCGACCGGCCAGGTCGGGACCGGACGGCCGAGCCGCTCCAGCACCCGCTCCGCCGCGGCGGTCAGGTCGGGCTGGCCGGCACCGAGCAGGGCCAGCTCGACCGGGGTCTCGAGGGTGTCGGCCAGCGCCCGGACCCGGCGCTCCACGGAGGGGGCCGGCGGCTTGGAGACGACGACGATCAGGTCGACGGCGGGGTCTGCGTCGAGACGCGTCATGGCCGCCGTCGTGGAGATCCCGGCCACCGCCTCGGACAGGTCGCGGCCACCCACACCTAGCGCGTTGGAGACCCCGACGCCGGCCCGGTCGAGGAGGCAGAGCAACTGCTGGCAGCCGGTCCCGGACGCCGCCACGATCCCGACCGGGCCGGGCCTCACCGCGTTGGCGAAGCCGAGTCCGACGCCGCCGACGACCGCCGTACCGCAGTCCGGGCCCATCACGAGCAGCCCGCGCTTCGCGGCGGCCT
Source organism: Nocardioides sp. (assembly GCA_036506675.1). GTDB lineage: Bacteria > Actinomycetota > Actinomycetes > Propionibacteriales > Nocardioidaceae > Nocardioides. The sequence continues at coordinate 24,658 of DASXRJ010000397.1, forward strand.
GCTTCAGCGCGACCTCCTGCTCGACCGGCACGTTGTCGCTGAACACCATCACGTCGCGCCCGCCGTCCAGCGCGTCCATCGCCTCCACTGTCGCGTACTCACCCGGCACGCTGACCAGCACCAGGGCCCCGCCGCCCGCTTCGGGCACGGCCCGTGACCCGTCGCCGAGGCGGCGCAGCGCGCCGGCGGTGGTCCGCGGCGGGGCCTCCTCGCCGGCGCGGGGCTCGGCTCCCGGCTCGGCGCGGGCCGTCGGCGCCAGCGCGGACTCCGCGGCCGACAGTGCGTCGGCGAGTACCTCGTCGCTCTCGACCCGGATCGCGACCACCAGGTCGTTGGCCGTCGCCTCGCCGGGTACCGCGAAGCCCATCCCGGCCAGCACGTCGATGTTGAGCGGGGTCGCCATCGCCACCTGGGCGGTCACCACGCCCGGCACCTTCTGTACGTCCCGGCTGACCTGAAGGAGGCGGACCGAGTCGGCGTACGCGCCCGGCCGCAGCTCGACATGGTCTTTGCTCTCGACTCTGCTCTCGACTCTGCTCTCGGGCGGGCTCTTTGATCCGGGCGTGCTCCCAAGTCCGGGCGGGCTCTCAAGTCCGGGCGGGCTGTGTGATCCGGGCCTGCGCTCTGATCCGGGCATGCCTCGAATCTAGGCACGCCACCTGGGCCGGGCACCAGCAACTTCGGCCAACGACCCGCTCACGATCGGGCAGGTGTTGCCAGCAGCCGCTGCGGCAGCCGGGCGCGTGCGGGTCCGGCGACTGGTCGGGGTGAGCTGGACGCTGCCGGCGCCGGGCCTAGTGGTCATCCCTGGAAGTTCGTCGTGTGTCACGCACCGGAGCACGGGCCACCCCCCGACCAACTTCAAGGGATGACCACTAGCTTCCTGGGCAGTTGGCGACGCTGGGCGATTGCCTACGAGTGTGTCGACACTTGGGGGCGATCGCCCATCGTCACCAACTGGTCGGCAGGTTAGTCGCGGAGACGCTCTCGGACGGCGAGCTGAGTTCGGACGGCGAACCGAAGGCGGACGGGGCCGAAGGGGACTCCAGCGAGGTGATTGGCCCCCGCCCACACACTCGCGGAGTCCCCAGTCAGCGGCTCCGAGATCAGGGTGGCCCGGAAGCCACGCCACAACCCCGGGCGAAGCGGCCACCGGACCACGACCTGAGCCGGAGAGCCAGCCGGAGATCCAGCCGGATTGGCACCCGGATCGCCGGACACGCTTCCCGACGGTAGCCCGCGGCACTAGCGTTTGCCGATGTGAGGTTGTGCCAACGATCGGCAGGAAGAGAAACAAGTCTTGATAACGGGTGAAGACGCCACCGCAGCCCTGTCTCGGGTCGACGCGCTGCACACCGGCCTGACACACATCGTGCTCGAGGGCGGGAACCTGGACCGGATCGCCGACGAGGTCGCCCGGGTGCTCGGCGTCGGGGTGCTGTTCACCTCGACGGACGGCCGGGAGCGGGCCGGTTCGACGACGCCCGAGCAACGGGCCGCCCTGCAGCGGGCCGACCTGGTCGACCCGACCGGGCGCTTCCGCGTGGAGCGGGTCGGCACCGACGGGCTCGCCGTCGGCTCCGGCGAGGTACGGATGCTGAGGGTGGTGGCCGGCGGGGCGGACCTGGCCCGGCTGGTGTGTTTCCGGCCGGTGACGCTCATCGCCGCGGCCGACGTACACGCGTTGGAGCGCGCGGCCGCGGTCGCCGCGCTGCTGATCACCCGGGAGCAGGCGGTGACGGCGGTGGAGAACAAGTACCAGGGCGACTTCCTGCGCGACCTGTTCCTGCGCCGCGCCGGCGACGACCGGTACGTCGTCGAGCACGCCGACGCGTTCGGGTGGAAGCTCGACCGGCCGTGCATCGTGGTGGCGGCGGAGATCGATCCGCCGCCGGCGCACGAGGAGGCTGTCGCGAGCCAGCAGCGGCGGGCCTGGCAGGAGCGGTTCTCCGCGGCATGGCGGCAGGTCTCCCGCGAGCTGGACCCGACGATCCCGAGCGTCGACTTCTCCTCGGAGGTGGTGACCCTGCTGCCGCTCGGAACCGGTCCGGACGGGCTCGACGGCACCGGCCACGACAGCACCGGCCACGACATCGTACGCCGGGTGGTGACGGCCGTGGCCGGAGACAAGGGCGGCGGCCGGCGTCCGTTCTCGGTCGGGGTGAGCCGTCCGGCAGCCGGGCTGTGGGACCTGCCCGACGCCTACGCCCAGGCCCGGCGCGCGGTCGACGTGGGGCGGCGGGTGCACGGTGGCGGGTCGACGACGTTCTTCGACCATCTCGGCATCCACCGGCTGATCGCGCTGATCCCGGATGCGGGGGAGCTGCGGTCGTTCGTCCGCGACGTACTCGGTCCGCTCGCCGACCCGACCCCCGAGGCGGCCGACCTGCGGGAGACCCTGCAGGTGCTCATCGACACCAACTTCAACGTGGCCGAGGCGGCGCGGCTGCAGTTCTTCCACTACAACACGATGCGCTACCGCGTCGGCAAGCTCGAACGGCTCCTCGGCCCGCTCGCCACCGACCCGCATCTGCGACTCGACGCGGCGGTCGCGCTGCGGGTCCTCGAGATCACCGGCTGAGCCGTGACCGGCCGAGCGATCACGGGGTCGGAGACCTCCGGTTGGGACGCCGCAATCGTTGCCAGCCGGACCGGCGTTCCTTCGGCACAACTAGCCGTCGAGGGTGTGAGATGGGGCGCACTACCTTGTGGTGCCTCGGAGCCGTTGAGAGTTCCAGGAGGATGCGTCCATGTCCATGTTCAAGTGGGAAGTCGTCGATCCCAAACCCGGTGAGGCCGTCGCGCCGAACCAACGTCTGAGCTGGGGAAAGACCGTCGGGCTCGGCGCCCAGCATGTGATCGCCATGTTCGGCGCCACGTTCGTCTTCCCGATCATCATGGGCCTGAACGCCAACCTGGCGATCATGATGAGCGGCATCGCCACAATCTGCTTCCTGCTGATCGTAGGCGGGAAGGTGCCGAGCTACCTCGGGACGTCCGCGTCGTTCGTCGGAGGCGCGGCAGCGATCTACCACTACCAGGACGGGCCCGGTGGACCGGCCGACGTGACCGGCGCGATCCTGGTGTCCGGTGTAGCGCTGGCCCTCGTCGGCCTGGTCATCCACTACCTGGGTTCCGGGGTCGTCAATTCGGTCCTTCCGCCGGTCGTCACCGGCGCTGTGGTCATGCTGATCGGCTTCAACCTCGCGGGGGTGGCCACGTCGACCTACCTTCCTGCGGACCGTTGGATCGGCCTGATCACGATGACCGCCGTCATCTTGATGGCCGTCGGATTACGCGGCTTCGCCGGCCGGATCGCGGTGTTCCTGGGACTGCTGTTCGGCTACGTCATCTCCTGGCTTGCCGACCTGATCTTCGGCCAGATCACGTCGGTGCTGCCGGGTGCGGCCGAGGCCACGACGCACGACCGCGTCGACTGGTCTCGGGTGGAGGACGCCGACTGGTTCGGCTTCCCTCGACACACGGTCAGCGGCCTCACCGGCAACGCCCTCGAGAACGGCACGCTCGACCAGGTCGGGTGGCACGCGCCCGCGTTCTCGCTCACCTTCGCGCTACTCGCCATGCCGGCCGTCATCGCCCTGGTCGCCGAGAACGTCGGCCATGTCAAGGCGGTCTCGGAGATGACCGGCGCCGACCTCGACCCGGTGATGGGCCGCGCGGTGGCCGCCGATGGCGTCGGCACCGTCATCGCGTCTTCGGTCGGTGGGTCGCCCACCACGACGTACGCCGAGAACATCGGCGTCATGGCGGCGACGCGGGTCTACTCCACCGCGGCCTACTTCGTGGCTGCCGTGGTGGCCATCCTGCTCGGGCTGGTTCCGAAGTTCGGCGCGATCGTCAATGCCACACCCGGCGGCGTGCTGGGCGGCATCACGCTGGTGCTGTACGGAATGATCGGCCTGCTGGGTGCCAAGATCTGGCACGAGAACCACGTCGACTTCGGACGACCGGTCAACCTGGTCCCGGTGGCTGCCGGTCTCACCCTCGGGATCGGATACGGCACAACCGGCTTCTTCGAGATCACGAAGGACTTCACGCTCGGCGGGATCGCGGCTGGCACGCTGGTGATCGTGCTGGGGTACCACATTGCGAAGTGGGTGGCGCGCCGCCACCCGGCCGACGAGGGCACCATGATGGCTGTCGGGACTCCGGGTGCGCACACCGAGGACCAGGCACTGCCCCACCGTCACGAGGAGGACTGAGCAGGTGTGAAGCCGGCGCCGTTCGTGTACCGACGTCCGGGCAGCCTCCAGGAAGCCCTGGAGACCCTGGCCGAAGAGCCGAACGCGAAGGTGCTCGCCGGTGGACAGAGTCTGGTTCCGCTACTGTCCATGCGGCTGGCAGCCCCGACGATGCTGGTCGACATCAACGGGCTGCCCGACCTCGACACGGTCGAGGTCACCCGGGGAGGGGTCAGGCTCGGAGCCCTTTGCCGACATGCGGCTGTGCTCGCCGACGTTGGGGTACGGCGGGCACAGCCGCTGCTCGCTCTCGCGCTCGAGTCCGTCGCCCACGCGACCATCCGCAACCGCGGCACCGTGGTCGGCTCGCTGGTGCACGCCGACCCGGCGGCAGAGCTGCCGATGGTGCTGCGGCTCCTCGGCGGGTCGGTCGAGGTCGCCTCGGCGAGCGGGTCGCGCACGATCGCGGCCGACGACCTCTACGTGGGACCGATGGAGTCGTCGCTGACGGCCGGCGAGGTCGCGGTGTCGGCGTACTTCCCGGCGCTGGCGAACGACGCGGGCGTGGCGTTCGCGGAGGTTTCTCGCAGGCACGGTGACTACGCGCTCTGCGGGGTGGGTGCGGTGGTACGCCGCGACGGCGACAGAGTCGTCGAGGCGCGCGCGGGCTACCTCTCGGTGGCCGACGTACCGACCGTCGTCGACCTCACCGGCTCCCTCTCCGGCGGGGTCGACGGTGCGATTGGGGACGAGTCTCTGGCCGCCGCGGCTGAAGTTGCGCTGGCCGCGCTCGACCCGGCCGACGACATCCACGCCAGCGCGGCGTACCGGGCGCAGCTGGTGCGGGTGCTGACCGCCCGGGTGCTCCGGGAGGCGTACGAGAGGGCGGGCCAACAGATGAGCCAGGGGGAGCGGTGAGCGAGGAGCTCCACGAGATCCGGCTGAGCGTCAACGGCGCCGTACACGAGCTGAGCGTGCCCGCCCGCCGACTGCTCTCCGACGCACTGCGCCACGACCTCGGCCTGACCGGCACCCACGTGGGCTGCGAGCACGGCGTCTGCGGCGCCTGCACGATCCTGTACGACGGCGCGCCGGTCCGAGCCTGCCTGATGCTCGCGGTGTCGGCCGTCGACGGCGAGATCACCACCGTGGAGGGCCTGGCCGGGCCGGACGGCAGCCTCAGCCCGGTGCAGCAGGCGTTCCGCGACTGCCACGGCCTGCAGTGCGGATTCTGCACGCCCGGCTTCCTGACCACGATCACCGCCGGCCTGCGCGACAACCCGTCGCCGAGCCGCGACGAGGCGCGCGCGATGATCTCGGGCAACCTGTGCCGCTGCACCGGCTACCAGAACATCGTGGCCGCGGTCGAGCGAGCGGCGGAGCTCTAGTGGTCATCTCCGGAGGTTCGTCGTGTGGCCCGCACCCCGGGCACGCACCTCGCTGCGTTGTCGTCGACTCGACGGGCCTCCGGCCCGCCTTCGCTCCTCCGCCTTGCGAGGCACGGTCCCGGAGCACGGGCCACCCCCGACCAACCTCCGGAGATGACCACTCATGACCACGAAGCTGATGGGCACCAAGGTCGCCCGGGTCGAGGACGACCGGTTCCTGCGCGGCCAGGGGCGGTACGTCGACGACGTGCTGGCCGGCCCGCACACGCTGCACGCCGCCGTACTCAGGTCTCCGCATGCGCACGCGCGGATCCGCGACATCGACGTCGACGCGGTGCTCGACCTCGACGGCGTACACGCGGTCTGGACGTACGACGATCTCGACGGCCCGATGGCCGAACCCCTCCCGCTGCTGATCCCACACCCCGCGCTGACCCACGGCCGCACGCAGTACGCGCTGGCCAACGGCGAGGTCAACCACGTCGGCGAGGCGGTCGCCTTCGTGGTCGCCGACGACCGCTACGTCGCCGAGGACGCCCTCGACCGGATCCGGGTCGACTACGAGGTGCTGCCCGCGGTGGTCGGCATCGACAAGGCCCGGGCGGCCGAGCATCTCGTGCACGACGACGTACCCGGCAACGTCGGCGCCCGCCTCGAGCAGCACAACGGCGACGCCCGCGCCGCCATCGACGCCGCGCCGCACACGCTGAGCCTGGACCTGACCGTCGAGCGCAGCGCGTGTACGCCGCTGGAGGGCCGCGGCACCGTCGCCCGCTGGGACCCCGACTCCGGACGCCTCCAGGTGTGGACCTCGACCCAGACCTCCACCGGCGTCCGCGCGGCCGTGGCCGCCAAGCTCGGCCTCGACCTCGGCGGGGTCGACGTCATCACGCCCGACGTGGGCGGCGGCTTCGGCGTCAAGATCAACCACCCGTGGCCCGAGGAGCTGCTGGTGCCGCTGGCCGCGATCCGGCTGGGCCGGCCGGTGAAGTTCACCGAGGACCGCCGCGAGCACTTCGTCTCCAGCGCCCACGAGCGCGGCCAGGTGCACCACGTGGAGGTCGGCTTCGACGACGAGGGCCGGATCCTCGGGCTGGACGTCCGGTTCTGGCACGACCACGGCGCCTACACGCCGTACGGGCTGATCGTCCCGATCATCACCTCGACCCAGCTGCTCGGCCCCTACAAGCCCGGGGCCTACCGGGTCGTCTTCGAGAGCCTCTACACCAACACCGTGATGGTGACGCCGTACCGTGGCGCCGGCCGGCCGCAGGGCTGCTTCGTCATGGAGCGCACCATGGACGCGATCGCGGCCGCGCTCGGCAAGGACCGCGCCGAGGTGCGCAGCGCGAACTTCATCCAGCCTGACGAGTTCCCCTACGACCAGGGGCTGATCTTCCAGGACGGCCGCGAGCTTGAGTACGACTCCGGCGACTACCCGGCGCTGCTCGAGAAGATCAAGGCGCTGGTCGGCTGGGACGACTTCCCGGCTCGCAAGGCCGCCGCGGCCGCCGAGGGGCGCCGGCTCGGGATCGGGCTCGCCTGCTACGTCGAGGGCACCGGCGTCGGCCCCTACGAGGGCGCGCACGTGCATGTCGAGACGTCGGGCCGGGTCAAGGTGGCCACCGGGCTGACCACGCAGGGACAGGGCCATCAGACCGTCTTCGCGCAGCTGGTGGCCGACGTGCTCGGCGTACCCATGGAGGACGTCGAGGTGGTCACCGGCGACACCCGGCGGATGCCGTACGCCGTCGGCACCTTCGCCTCCCGCGCGGCGGTGATGAGCGGCTCGGCGGTCCACCTGGCCGCCCTGCGGACCAAGGAGAAGGCGCTGCGGATCGCCGCCGAGGCGCTGGAGGTCGACGAGGGCGACCTCGAGCTCACCGACGGGGTGGTCCGGGTCAAGGGCGCCCCGGAGAGCCAGATCTCGCTGGGGACGGTCGCCGTACTCTCCAACCCGCTGCGGTACGCCTTCGACGAAGCCTCCAAGGCCGCCACCCAGTTCTCGGTCGGCGACCCGGGCAAGCCGCCGGTGGCCGAGGACGACGAGCCCGGCCTCGAGGGCACCGACTTCTACTCGCCCGAGCGCTCCACCTTCGCCTCCGGCATGCACGCGGTCGTGGTCGAGACCGACCCGGACACGGCCGAGATCAAGATCCTCCAGTACGCCGTGGTGCACGACTGCGGCAACCTGATCAACCCGATGATCGTCGAGGGCCAGATCCATGGGGGAGTGGCCCAGGGCGTGGCCGGCGCGCTCTTCGAGCGGATGGCGTACGACGACTCCGGGCAGCTGCTCAACGCCTCGTTCATGGACTTCCTGATGCCCTACGTCACCGAGCTGCCCGAGTCGATCGACATCGCCCACCAGGAGACGCCGTCGCCGCTCAACCCGCTCGGCATCAAGGGCGCGGGCGAGGCCGGCGTGATCCCGTCGGCGGCGGTCTTCGCCGCGGCCATCGAGGACGCCGAGGGGCTCTGTCATCCCGGCCTGGCCATCACGGCCATGCCGATCTCGCCGTCGGAGCTGTTCGAGCTCCGGCGACACCACGCCTCGGAGGAGGACTCATGAGGATCAGCGGCGTACACCAGGTGCCGTTCGGGCCCGACCGGGTCTGGGACGCCCTGCTCGACCCGGCCGTCCTGGTCGCGACCATCCCCGGCTGCGAGCGGCTCGAAGCCATCCCCAGAGACAGCGGCGAACACGCCTACGCGATGACCGTCACCGCCGGCGTGGCCGCGATCCGGGGCACGTACGCCGGCCACTGCACCCTCAGCGACCTGGTGCCCCACAGGTCGCTGGTGATGGCACTCAGCGGTACCGGCGCGCCCGGCACCGTCGACGCCACCGTGCGGGTCGGCTTCGCCGAGGTCGAGCCCGGCGTCACCCGGATCGAGTACGACGCGGACGCGGTCGTCGGCGGCATGGTCGGCGGGGTCGGCCAGCGGATGCTCACCTCGGTCTCCAAGCGGATGGCCGCGGAGTTCTTCGACAACGTGGCCAACGCGCTCGCGGGCGGCGGCGTACCGGCATGGGCGGGCGAGCCGGCCGCCGCGGCGACCACAGCACCGACCGCGCCGGCGGCCGGCGCGGTCTTCACGGCGCCCCCGAGGCCGGCGTCCTCCCGGCAGGATTTCCTGGCCGGGATCGCGGTCGGCGCGGGCCTGGTGCTGGCCGGGGTGATCGCCGGCGCAGCGTTCGGCCGCCGCCGCTGACATGCTGTGCTCATGACCGATCTCACCGTCGACTCGACGGCCCGGGAGATGGTGGCCGCGATCCACGGCCAGACCATCTCCGCGCGCGAGCTGCTCGACCTGCACCTCGCCCGGATCGGCGAGCACAACCGCGAGCTCAAGGCCATCGTCTCCCTCGACGGCCAGCGGGCCTGGGACGGCGCCGCCGCGGCCGACGAGCTGACCGCGTCCGGCGTCGAGACCGGCCCGCTGCACGGCCTCCCGTTCGCCTTCAAGGACACCCACAACGCCGCGGGCTGGCGGACGACGTACGGCTCCCTCCTGTACGCCGACCACGTCCCCGACCGCGACGACCTGATCGTCGAGCGGATCCGGGCCGCCGGCGTGGTGACGATCGGCAAGACCAACGTGCCGGAGTT